>JBGVFJ010000021.1:0-16769 GCA_045121005.1 Acutalibacteraceae bacterium | reverse complement strand
GCTATATAAAAAAATGGAGTTTAACAACCCCGAAACCTTTCTTTATGAATATACCCTCAAGCCCTTGAGTATGGGAGAAGAATATGAAGAAATACCCACTGTTTACACTAAAAGAAAATCAGGAAAATCTAATTTCAGATTGCCCACGCTCATCCGTGTGGCAACAAAGTTTCTTTATACAGGCTTCAAAATCAGATTTAATTCAAGGTGAAATAAATGCAAGCAACCGATAACAAAATTATTGTGGTTTTAACTGTCGGCTCGCAGTCGCAAAAGCAGCTTTGCAAAAAGCTTGTGTCACAAACGGAATCAATCCGCCAGAGGGTTGAAGTGCTTTGTGACGATGACTTCGGTCAGCGAATCGGCTCGGGCGGAGCAATTCTCAACGCTCTGGACAGATTTTATGATGAGTGTGAACAGCTTATCATAATCAACTGCGGCGGTTTTTCCAAAAGGACTGTCAGCTGCGCCGTCAAAGGCAAGGCGTTTGCCCAGATTGTTAATCAGAACCGCATTGAAACCTTGTTCGGAAATATTTCAAAAAACTGTTTGTTGCTTGCTTCTCAATTCAAAAAAGGCGCACTCGTTGCCTGTAGTGATATTTTAATTGATGCATCTTCTCTTGATGTTGATTTCAGTCAAAGTGCAGGCTTCGGTATTTCCTGTGATATTAAAACAGGTACACAGCACGGCGTTATGGTGAAAGACGAAGAAAACAAGCTGATTCGTTTTTTGCACAAAGCTGATGCAGAAACCCTGAACAAATCAGCGGCGGACAAAAACGGACAGGTAACGGTTGACACAGGTCTTGTTTACCTTGATGACGGTTTAATCAGCGCACTGATTGAAACAATCAGAACCGACCGCATTATGAGCCTGATTAAAAGCGGAAATGTTGAAATGAATTTTTATTCTGACATTCTGCCTCTTCTCGGTCAGACAATCGATAAAGATTTTTATTTTAACGAAGACACCAAAAACAAGACACACCGCTCAATAAAAGAGCTTTTATATAAAAAACTTGCACAGTTTTCTATGAACGTGTGCGAAATCAGAAATCAGGAATTTATGCACTTTGGCACCAACAGACAGTTGATTCGAAACACCTTTTCTTTTGCCCGAAAGGCTGACGGATTTCTCAAAATCAACAGCTTTGTCGGTGAAAGTGCGGAGGTTGGCAACGGCACTGTCTTTGATAATTCCTGCCTGACAGAAAATTCAACCGTTGGTTCAGGCTGTCTGATTTCGGATGTTTCATTCAACCGCAGTGTGAATATTGAAGATGATTCCGTTGTCTGCGGTTTCAGGCTTAATGACGGAAGCTTTGTGACCGTTATAACTAATATTGATGAAAATCCCAAGGACTTTTCGGGGGATGTTGAACTCTGGAGTGCTCCGAGATTTTACAAAGCAAAAAGCTTTGATGATTCACTCGACAAATTCCGTCAGCAGACCGATGAAGAAAAATTCTCCCTTGAATATTGTGCAGAAAATGCAGACGTCAGCTATTACGCTCTTAACAAGCAATATCTCGAGGGGCTTATTCAAAGCACACCCCATAGCAAATATCTTGATTTGCGCAACGAAATCATACGCACTTTTCTCAGCAAAAGAAGAGTGCCCGAAACATTTGATTTTGTTTGTGATGAAGTGAAAATTTCGATGCCCGTGCGCGTAAACTTCAGTGGAACGTGGACTGATGCAATGCCTTATTGCGTTGAGAACGGCGGCGGAGTAATCAACGCTGCAGTTACGGTGAACGGAAGACTGCCGATTATGGTAACTCTTGAAAAGCTCAGCGAGCCTGTGGTGGAGTTTTGCAGCGATAACATCAAAACCACCTTTGGCTTTGATGAGTTTATCGGCAACGATTTTTCAGATTTCAATTTGCATAAATCCGTGTTCAGAGCAGTTGGCATTGAAAGCCTTTCACAGCTTGGTTGCGGATTGCGCTTGAGCACCGATGTTAAAATAATCGACAAGGGCTCAGGCCTTGGCACAAGCAGTATTCTGCTTGCGGCGTGCTTCAGGGCTTTTTCAAAAATGTTCGGTCTTGGTTACAGTAACGATGACATCATTGAAATGGTTTTTGTTGCCGAGCAGATGATGAAAACGGGCGGCGGCTGGCAGGACCAGGTCGGCGGTCTGCTTCCCGGAGTTAAATATGCCACATCTCAACCCGGCATTGAACAAAAGCTGACGATTAAAGAGGTTGCGTTAAAGAGCTCAATCAAGGCGCTTGTTGAAAGCAAGGCAGTGCTTTTGCCCACAGGCCAGTGTCACTTCGGCAGGTTTATAGTTAACGACATTGCCAACAGATATTTCAACAATGCCCACGATGTAAAGGATGCTTACAGCTCTATGAAAGAGCTTAACACAGATCTTCTTAAAGCTGTTGATGAAGATGACCGTGTAGCTTTTCTTGACTGCATAAACCGCCATCTTGAACTTCTTAAGCAGCTTTCATCCGCTGTTACAAACCCTGTAATTGATACAATCATTGACACCTGCCGTCAGGTTGCCGATGCCGTGTCAATCTGCGGAGCAGGGGCGGGCGGGTATCTGCTCGTGTTTTTAAAAAGTAATCAATCGTTTGATGACTTTAAGCTTTTTGTTTCCGAGAATTTTCCCGAAACAGAAAGTGAAGTTTTGAAAATAAATTTATTTGATTAAGGTGACTCAGATGGACAACAAAAGGAATATATATCTTGTTCAGGCGGGCTGTCTGTACGGAAATACTTATTATCTGCCCTATGCGGTGGGTATGCTTGCCGCCTTTGCTTTTGATAATGAGCGCATAAAAGAATCCTATGAGCTGAAAAGAATTATCTACAGCCTGGAGGATGTTGAAGCAAGCATTCAGAGCCTTGATAACCCTGCATTTGTGGGCTTTTCCAACTCTATCTGGAACTATAAATACAACCTGGAATATGCAAAGAGGCTCAAAGAGGTATATCCCGACTGTGTTGTGGAGTTCGGCGGTCATCACGTGCCACCCACTACTGAATATCTTGAAAAATATGATTTTGTGGACATTCTTGTTCACCGCAAGGGTGAGGAAGCTTTCCGTGATGTGTTGCTTGCTTTGTTGGATAACACCGATTTTGGTGAAATTCCCAACATTTCTTACAGAAACACTGACGGCAAGATTGTTCAGACAAGAGAGGAAAAAATCACAATTTCCGATTATCCCTCACCGTATCTTAACGGAATTTTTGATGACATTATCAAAACGGATGAATTCCGTTTTTCGTGTGTGCTTGAAACCAACCGCGGCTGCCCCTACAACTGCAGCTATTGCGACTGGGGTGAGCTTAACTCAAGGGTGAGACTGTTCCCTCTTGAAAAGGTTATGGCAGAGCTTGAATGGATGGCAAAAAACAAAATGGAGTTTGTTTATTGCGTCGATGCCAACTTCGGTATGTTTGAGCGTGATGAAGAAATAGCCCATAAACTGGTTGAGCTTAAAGAAACTGCGGGCTACCCCAACCGTCTTCAGGTTTCCTATGCAAAAAACGAGCACGAGAGAGTTTTCAGAATCAACAAGCTTCTTTCAGACCACGGTATCGGCAAGGGCGCAACCCTGGCTATGCAGAGCCTTTCTTCCGATGTGCTCAAAAACGTTGGCCGTGTGAACATCAGCAAGGAAGATTATGCAGGCTACATTGCACGCTACCGTGATGCAGGAATTTCTACCTACACCGAGCTGATTCTCGGTCTCCCCGGTGAAACATATGACAGCTTCTGCCGAGGACTTTGTGAAATTCTCGAATTGGGTCAGCACAGCTCAGTGAGTGCTTATTATTGTGAGCTTTTGCCCAACTCAACAATGAGCAGCAAGGAATATATGGAGAAATACGGCATCAAAACAGTTTCCACTTCCCTCAACCAATACCATTGCGAAAGCATGGACGATGTGTTATCGGGCTTTTCCACAATTGTTGTGGGCACCGACACAATGAGCGTTGACGAGTGGATTCGCGCCAACGAGTTTTCAACTTGTGTGCAGAGTATGCACCATTTCGGAATTATGCAGTGCCTTGCGATGTATGTGCGCAAGGAGTGCGGAGTTTCATATTTTGATTTCTATTCTGAGCTTTATGATTACATCCTTAACGAAAGCACCTTCCTCAAGGATGTTTTTGAGCAGGTTTCACTCATTCTCAGAAACTTTGTTGACGGCAAAGGCGGTCTGACTTATCAGAACGACATTTTCGGCAAAATCACTTATCCCATTGAGGAAGCGGTTTTCTTGCTTTGCCACTACAACTCAGAAGTTTTTTACAATGAGATTGAAGCTTTTGTTAAGCGATATATAAAAGACGAGGAACTTCTCGTTCAGCTTCTCCGCTATCAGAAGGATGTTGTGTTAAGACCCGGTAAAAACGATTTTGACAGTTCTTTTGATTATGGTTTTAAAGAGTATTTCGGAGCAATACTCAAAAATTCTTATGAAGAGCTCAAAAAAGAAAGCGTGACATATAATTTCTCAACCGTTTTTGCAACGGAGGATTGGATTGAATACGCCCGCGAAATTATCTGGTACGGCCGTCGCAACGGACGAATGCTGTATTCCAGCGCTCCCAATGTGATTGACAGAGTAAACTAAGCAGCAAAGGTGGTGTCATTTTTGAAAAATATTTACATGGCTCAGCCCAACTCCCAATACGGCAATTCAATTTATTTTCCTTATGCCGCAGGGTCACTGGTTGCCTATTCTTTTAAAAATGAGACAATGAAAAATGAATACTCCCTTAAAGAGTTCATATACAAAAAAGAGAAAATCTCTGATATTGTTTCAAGACTTGACGCACCTTCTGTTTTTGGTTTTTCTTGCTATATCTGGAATTTTGAGTTTAACAAGCAGTTGGCTTGTGAGGTTAAAAAAGCTTTTCCCGAGTGCAAAATAATTTTTGGCGGACATCAGGTTTCACCTGGCAGTGAAATAATGAACGCCGATTATGTTGATTTCGTTTTGCTCGGAGAGGGTGAAGAAAGCTTCAGGCTGCTTCTTCTCTGCCTTGCAGGTGAGGGAAGAGTTGAAGATATTCCCAACATCGCATACAAAAAAGACGGAATAATGAAATTCAACGAAAGTGCCGAGGTGAACATTCCTGAAAGAGTTTCGCCTTATGCCGAAGGCTATTTTGATGAAATGGTCAAGGCGGAGGAGCTTGAGTTTTCTGCAATTCTTGAAACCAACCGCGGCTGCCCCAACAAATGCACCTTCTGCGATTGGGGAAATATCAAATCAAAAATCAAGCTTTATGACATTGAAACAGTCAAAAAAGAAATTGACTGGATGAGCGAAAACAAAATTGAATATTGCTACTGTGCCGATTCCAATTTCGGTATGTTCCCCCGTGATATGGAAATAGTGGCTTATGTTATTGAAAAATTTAAGGAAAACGGCTATCCGCAGAAGTTTCAGGCAACTTATTCAAAAAATAATCCCGAAACAGTTTTTGAAATCACAAGAATGCTCAACCGTGCAGGTATGAGCAAAGGCGCAACCGTTTCTTTCCAGTCGATGCACCAGAATGTGCTTGATAATATTTATCGTAAAAATATGCCTATTGAAAGCTTCAAAAAGCTTATGTCTCTTTACAACGAAAACGGAATTTCGGCTTATTCCGAAATTATTATCTGTCTCCCCGGTGAAACTTACGAAAGCTTTGCCGACGGCATTGAGCAACTGCTTGAAGCAGGGCAGCATATGTCCATCAACTTTTTCAACTGTGAGCTTCTTGCCAACTCAACAATGAACGAACCCGAGTATGTGAAGCATCACAAAATTGAATATGCAACCACCGAGCTTCAGCAATATCACGTTGTGCCCGATGAGGAGATGACTCCCGAGCTGTCAAGAATTGTTGTTTCAACGGCGGATATGCCCCGTGAAATGTGGCTCAGAAGCAACATTCTTTCTGTGTTTATCAGAGCTTTTCACAACCTTGGATTGTTGCAGTCTGTTGCGATTTATCTTTTTTATGAAAAGCAGGTTAAATATACCGATTTTTATTGTTCGCTGATTGAGTGGTCAAAGAACAATCCGGACACTGTTTGCGGCAAAATTTATTATTGGCTTGCAGACAAATACAATGAGGTTTTGCAAAACAAGGGTTCTCTGACCTGCGTTTTGCCGGATTTTGGTGAAATCACCTGGCCGCTTGATGAGGGCGCATTCCTCAGAGTGGTTAAGGATTATGATAAATTCTTTTCTGAAACCCAAGGGTTTATCAGAAGCTATTTTGATGAAGAAGCTGTTTTTGATGACCTGATGAAGTATCAGACCTCAATAGTTAAAACTCCTTATTCAAAAAAGCAAAGCCTTGATTTGAGCTTTGATTGGTACGGATATTTCAAGTCTGTTTATTCCAACAGCTATGAGGCGCTCAAAGAAAAAGAGCACACCCTTGAAATAAATGCCGTCAATATTCCGTCAGATTTTGAAGCTTATGCCAAGCAGGTTGTCTGGTTTGGCAGAAAAGGCGGACAGAACATTATTACAGACATAAAATACACAAAATAAGAGTCGTGGTGATTTAAGTGAACAAAAAGAATCTTTACTTCGTGCAGCCCAACACAATGCTGGGAAATTCAATTTATTTCCCTTATGCAGTCGGTGTTCTGGCTTCTTATGCACTGCAGTTTGAAGATATAAACCAAAGCTATGAGCTTGCAGGAATTATTTTTAAAGAGGATTCAGAAAAAGAGGTTTTTGACTGCATTAAAGACCCGTTTATTGTGGGATTTTCAAACTATTTCTGGAATTATAAATATAACCTTGACACAGCAAAAGCAATTAAAGAGCGCTACCCTCAGTGCACAATTGTTTTTGGCGGTCATCAGGTGCCCAGAAACACAGAATTCCTTGAAAAATATCCTTTTATCGATGTTCTTATTTTCGGTGAGGGCGAGATTCCTTTCCTTAATCTGCTGCGCGCTCTTAATTCTACTATTGAAATGTCATCTGTCTGCAACATTGCATACAGAGATGAAAACGGTAGCATAGTTAAAACTGAAGATAAATTCGAGGGTGTTGATAATTATCCGTCACCCTACCTCACAGGAATTTTTGACAAGCTTTGCAATGTGCCCGATGGCCTTGAGTTCAACGCTCAGCTTGAAACCAACCGCGGCTGCCCTTACCACTGCTCATTCTGCGACTGGTGCGAATATGACATTCCCATGCGCCGTTTTCCGATGGAAAGAGTCAAGAAGGATTTGGAGTGGATTTCACAGCACAATATTTCTTATTGTATGTGTGTTGACTCCAACTTCGGTCTTTTTGAGCGTGATGAAGAAATTGCCGCTTTTGCCGTTGAGCAAAAAAACAAAACAGGCTATCCCGACAAATTCGGTGCCTGCTTTGCAAAGGATAAGACCGACCGCATTTTCAGAATCAACAAGCTGTTTAACGACGTTGGAATGAGCAAGGGTGTCTCACTTGCTTTTCAGAGTATGTCTGAAACCGTGCTTGAAAACATTTCACGCAAAAACATGAACAAAGACAAGCTTTCAGAACAGCTTGAGCTTTATCATAAGGCTGGCATCCCCTCATACACCGAGTTGATTCTCGGCCTCCCCGGTGAAACCCTTGAAAGCTTTTCTCAGGGTATATGCGAGTTGCTCGAAAGAGGTCAGCACGATTCAATCAATGTTTTCCGTTGTGAGGTTTATCCCAACTCCACTTTGGCCGACCCCGATTATATGAAAAAATTCGGCATCAAAACAGCCACCAACCACCTCAACATAAACCACTGCAAGCTTTCCAATGCAATTTTTGCAGGCGGACTTGAATATATTGTTGAAACTTCAACAATGAGCTCTGAGGAGCTTGTGAAAGCAACCGTTTTTTCAGCCTGTATCCAGAGTGTTCATTGCCACGGACTTCTTCAGTGCTTTGCAATTTATATTCACAACACTTTCGGTGTGTCATATTATGATTTTTATCATTCTTTCATTGAGTATTTCTCAAAAAGAGAGGGCGTAATCGGTGACACCGTGAGAAGAATAAGCTCCTGCATTCAGAACACAGACAACGGCTCAACGGATATTTCTTATATCAACCCCGTTTTCGGTGATATCACCTGGCCTTATGAAGAGGCAATGCTTCTTGATTATATCTACAAGCTTGATGAATTCTACGAAGAAGCCGCAGAATTCCTTGCACGCTTCAATATTGAAGAAAAAATATTCAACGAGCTTATGACCTATCAGAAGCAGATGATTGTTGTTCCCGGTGAAAATGATTCTACAGTTGCCTTTGATTATGACTGGAAGAGCTATTTCGCGCTTGCCCTTTCTGACAAAAAGCCAGAGCTTGCCGCCGAGTCGGGTAAAATCCGCCTCTTTGCTGAAAATGTTCCCGAGGATTGGGAAAATTACGCAAGGCAGATCATCTGGTACGGCAGAAGAAACAAAAAGACTATCAGAAAAATTGAAAAAATATAAAATAAAAGAGAGGTTAGCAAAATGAAAAATGTGTATCTGATACAGCCGAATAATTCACTTTCTAACTCTCTCTTTTTGCCTTATTCCGTGGGCTGTATTGCAGCTTATTGCTTTCAGGATGAAGAAATCTGCAGGCATTTTAGTCTCGGTGATTTGATTTTCACAAAAATGCCCGTTGAACAGGCGTTGCAGCAGCTTGACGCCCCTGCAGTTGTGGGTTTTTCCTGCTATATGTGGAATGTGGAATACAACCTTCTCCTTGCTGAGGAAGTGAAAAAGGTGTATCCGCAGGCGGTGATTGTTTTTGGCGGACCTCAGGTGCCGGACGATACAAGCTTCCTCAGTGATTATGGCTTTATTGACGTTTTGATTCACGGAGAGGGTGAGTTTGTTTTTAAGGCTCTGCTGAATGCTGTTCACGATGAAACTGATTTTAGTTCAATCAGCAACATTTCTTTCAGACGTGACGGCGGGCTTGTTAAAACACGACGCGAGCAGGGGTGTGATTTGAGTGAGCTTCCGTCACCTTATGCGGCAGGTATTTTTGATTCAATTATAAACGACCCTGAATATGCTGATGTTCAATTTGATGCAATTATCGAAACCAACCGCGGCTGCCCCTATAGATGCATTTACTGCAGTTGGGCGGGCACGGAACAATCTTTCAGAAGATTTCCTTATGAGCGCATAGAAGGTGACCTCAACTGGATTGCCGAAAATAAAATTCAGTATTGCATCTGTGCTGATTCAAATTTCGGCATTCTTGACAGAGACAGGCAGATTGTTGATTATCTTGTTGAGCTCAAAAAGAAAACGGGGTATCCTCAGAAGTTTGAAACAACTGCCGCAAAAAATAAAGACGACCTGCTTTTTGAACTGAATAAAAAGCTTGATTCCGTGAATCTCAACAGAGGTATTTCCGTTGCGGTGCAGAGTATGTCACCCACTGTGCTGGAAATTGTGGGTCGCAAAAATATGTCTGTTGATAATCTTTCGGGTCAGCTTGCCCGATACAGAGAGGCGGGAATGTTCACCTACACCGATATTATTTTGGGCTTGCCGGGGGAAACCTTTGAAAGCTTTTCTTCAGGTCTTTTTCAGGTTATTGAAGCAGGTCAGCACAGCTCAATCAACATTAACCGCTGTGAATTTTTGCCAAACACGTTGATGTATTCCGATGAATACAGACATAAATATGCAATTAAAACAATCCGCTCATTCCTGTGTCAGAATCACAGTGCCGTTGCTGAGGATTTGCGCTTTGGTTCACGCTCAGATTTGGTTGTGGAAACAAACACAATGAGCCGAGATGACTGGCGCAGGGCGCTGAGGCTGTCGGTGTGTGTGCAGAGCTTCCATTGCCTTGGTTTGTTACGCTTCGTTGCCATTTATCTGCGCAAGGCGAAAAACGTTTCATACAATGATTTTTATTCAGGATTATTTAACTGGATAGAAACCGAAAGCAGTTTCATAAAGAAAAAGGTGGACTATGTCTGCCAAAGTATAGATGTTTTTCTTGAAGGCAAAGGAAATCTTTGCTTCAGTGACCCGTTGTTCGGGAATGTTTATTGGCCCTTTGAAGAGGCGTTGTTCCTTTGCTCCGCTTATGAAATCGAGGAGTTTTATGAAGAGTTCAGCCAATATCTTTCACGGGTTGCTGATATAAACGCCGAAGAAATTGCCGATGTGCTTAAATATCAGAAGTCTGCAATCAATCTGCCTGAGCAGGGTGAAAAAACACTCAGGTTTAAATATGACTGGGTCAGATATTTTGAGCAGTTGTTCAACCCTGATGTAACTTCTCCCGAGGCAAAGGAGATTTGTGTAAGCACAGCTGCCAATGACATATCCTCGTGGGAAGAATATGCCCGTTTTGTTGTGTGGTACGGCAAAAGAGAAGAGCGTACCATTAACAAAATGAAATATATTGATTAAATAAAACCGCAGAGGGTGATATTTTCACCAACTGCGGTTTTTCTGTTGACTTTTATACAATGAAAAGATATATTAAATGTATATAAGGAGGACGATAATATGAGAAAAAGACAAGTACACCTTGATTTTCATACAAGCGAGTTTGTGCCCGTGGGCAACAATTTTTCAAAGGAGCAGTTTCAGCAAGCTCTCAAAGCGGGTCATGTTGACTCAATCACAGTTTTTTCAAAATGCCACCACGGATGGTCATACCACCCCACAAAGGTCAACGAAATGCATCCTACCCTGAGTTTTGATTTGCTCGGTGCTCAGCTTGAGGCCTGCAAAGAGATTGATGTAAATGCCCCTGTTTATATTTCTGCGGGCTTTGATGAAAAAGAATATGTCCGCCACCCCGAATGGCGCCACAGATGGTCAACCGATGTTCAGGAAGAAACTGAATATGAAAATGAGGTTCACTTCCATCTGCTTTGCTTCAACACAGGCTATCTTGACTTGCTCTGCGCCCAGATTGAAGAGGTTATGCAGATGTATAACCCCTGCGGAATTTTTCTTGATATTATTTCCGAAAGGCAGTGCTTCTGCGAAAAATGCCTTGCAGACATGAAGGTGTTGGGCCTTGACCCCGACAATGAAGAAGACCATAAAAAATTCGGCCGAATGACCTTTGAAAAATATCTGCAATCAGCAAATGCCGCCGTGCGAAAATACAGCGACACCGCTACTGTTTTTCACAATATGGGTCACGTCCCTCAAGGTGACTATGGCTTTATTGATGCCAACACTCACCTTGAGCTTGAAAGCTTGCCCACCGCAGGATGGGGATATGACCACTTCCCTCTTTCTGCAGCATATACCCGTTCACTCAAAAACACCGAATTTTTGGGTATGACCGGCAAGTTTCACGAAGGCTGGGGTGAATTCGGCGGTTTCAAGCACCCCAACGCGCTTATTTATGAAACAGCCCTCAGTGTTGCAAGCGGTGCCGGTTGCTCAATCGGTGACCAGATGCATTCCTTGGGTGATATGAATATGGCAACCTACGGTCTCATCGGCAAAGCGTATTCTCTTGTTGAAGAAAAAGAGCCGTGGCTGGATGGCGCGCAGAATGTTGCCGATATTGCTGTTCTCAGCGTTGAATCTCTCACAGGGGAGCGAACCCCTCAGGCGGATGTAGGTGCCAACAGAATGCTCCTTGAAAACAAGTGTCTTTATAATTTTGTTGACGGAACAATGGACTTTTCAAAATATAAGCTTCTGGTTTTGCCCGATACTGCTGTAACTGATGAAGCACTTATTGAAAAAATCAAAGCCTATGTCGAAAACGGCGGAAAAGTCATCGCAAGCGGTGAAGCTCTGGTTAAAGACGGTGCCTTTGTGCTTGATACAGGCGCAACCTTTAAGGGCAAAAATGAATACAACCCCTCTTATATAGTGCCTTATTATGATACCGTAAACGGTGAAAATGCCGCGATTATGCGTTGCGAATCTTATCTGATCGAAGCAACCGACGGTGAGGTTGTGGCAGGGCTGCAGAATCCCTATTTCCACAGAACTCTTGAACATTTCTGTTCTCATATGCACGCACCGAACAATCCCGAGGTTACACTGCCTGCCGCGGTTATAAAAGGCAATGTGGCTTACATCGGCTGGAATGTTTTCACGGCTTATGCAAATCTCGGCCACCTTTGTTTCAAAGAACTGTTTATCCATATCCTCAAAACAATGCTTGGCGATGAAATGACAGTTTCGGTTGCAATGCCCGACAGAGCAGTTATGACCTATACAAGGCAGGAAAAAGAGAAGAGAAATGTTCTTCACCTCCTATTCGCTCACACAACGGTAAGAGGACGTGGAACTGAGGTTATTGAAGACACCGTTCCGCTTTATAATGTTAAATGTGCAGTCAAAAAAGAAAGCAGACCGTCAAAGGTTTATCTTGCGCCGTCAGGTGAAAAACTTGATTTTAATTATTCTGAAGGTGAAATTTCTTTTATGGTTCCTGAGGTCAATATTCATCAGTTGGTTGTAATTGATGATTAAAAAACGAACAAAGTTGCTGCAAAAGAAACATAGCTGAACATTTTCGTTAAAAATGTCTATTTATTGCGCGAGACTTTGGATGATTTGTCAATTGCTTGTTGATTTATTTTGTGATAATATAATTCTGCGGAGTGATCCGACACTTTTGAGGAGGAAAAAAGAATGGATTTTATCGCAGAAATTTTGGCAATGGTTGAGAAGATTCTCGCTTTTGTTGGTGAAGGCGAAGCAGCTGGCATCCTTGAAATCATCAAAGAATTCTTCGCAGGCTTTGCAGCATAATTTTAAACGGAAACCGAGCCGAAAAGGCTCGGTTTTTTGTTGCATTTTTCCCTTTACATTTACCCGCGAAAGGCATATAATCTTCCGTGGTAAAAAAGGAGATGTATACATTGAAAGGCTTTTATTTAAAACCGAAGTTTTTTTCAACAATAAAAAACTATTCTGCTCAGCAATTTACAAAGGATTTGGTTGCGGGTGTTATCGTTGCGATCATCGCGTTGCCCTTGTCAATTGCGCTTGCTCTTGCCTCAGGCGTTGAGCCTGCCTGCGGAATTTACACCGCAATTGCGGCAGGCTTCTGTGTTGCACTTTTCGGCGGCAGCAGAATTCAGATTGCGGGCCCCACGGCGGCATTTGCTTCAATTGTTGCGGGTATCGTTGCAACCCAGGGTATGGACGGGCTTTTTATTGCCACCATTATGGCGGGTATTATGCTCATTCTGATGGGCATATTCCGTTTCGGCTCGTTGATTAAATTCATTCCCCACACAATCACAACAGGCTTCACCTCGGGCATTGCCGTCACAATCCTCGTTGGTCAGATTAAGGACTTCCTCGGCATTACATACTCTGACGGTGTAAAGCCAATTGAAACTATCGAAAAAATCGAAGCTAATATTGAACATATCGGCACATTTTCCTGGCAGGCTCTCGTTGTTGGAGCTGTCAGCCTTGCAATTCTCATTATTTACCCAAAGCTTGAAAAAAGAGTTCCGCCCTCACTTATCGCTGTTGTGGTCGGTGCACTTATGGTGGGCTTTATTCCGGGCTTTGAAGAGGGCGTTTACACAATCCGCGACCTTTATACAATCCCCTCAGGTCTTCCCAAAATGGATTTCGGTGCAATGAGCTTTGATTTTGAAAAAATCTCGGCAGTTCTGCCCGATGCTTTCACCATTGCGGTGCTTGCGGCAATTGAATCGCTCCTTTCCTGTGTTGTAGCAGACGGTATGGTAAACTCCCGCCACAACTCCAATGCGGAGCTTGTCGGTCAGGGTATCGGTAATATCGCTTCCGTGCTTTTTGGCGGCATTCCCGCAACAGGTGCCATAGCAAGAACAGCTGCAAATGCCAAAAACGGCGGCAGAACTCCCGTTGCAGGCATGGTGCATGCAATTGTGCTTCTTCTTGTGCTTTTGTTCCTGATGCCTTATGCAGGCCTCATCCCTATGCCAACCATTGCCGCAATTCTGTTTATGGTTGCATATAATATGAGCGAGTGGAAAAAGTTTGTCCGCATAGCCAAAACCGCACCCAAGAGCGACATTCTCATCCTTGTGGTGACCTTTGTTCTCACTGTTGTGTTTGACCTGGTGGTTGCAATTGCCGTGGGTATGGTGCTTGCTGCCATGCTTTTCCTCAAGAGAATGAGTGACGAAACCTCTGTTAACGGTTGGAAATATATTGACCCCGATACCGACAAGGACAGCATTGACCTGAAGGTTGTGCCAAAGGATGTAAGAGTTTATGAAATCAGCGGACCTCTTTTCTTTGGCGTGGCAGATAAAATCCCCGAAATTATTCTTAAGGATTACACCCGTTGCCTTATTCTGAGAATGCGCGCTGTGCCGTCCCTTGACTCAACAGCGCTCAATGCCCTTGAACATCTTTATGAAAAGTGTCAGAAACAGGGTGTGAAGCTGATTCTTTCTCACGTGAACGAACAGCCTATGCAGGCAATGAAAAAGTCAGGCTTATATGATGCGGTTGGCGAAGAAAACTTCTGCCTGCACATTGACGATGCACTTAAAAAAGCAGAGAACATAAAAGCTTAATATGCACAAAGACCTTGCCCTGATACAGGACAAGGTCTTTTGTTGTGAAAAGATAATAAAAAGGGCATTCACACGGCTTAAGTGCCTTATGAATACCCGATATGGTGCGGATGTTCATAACACAAGTAGTTCTCCGGCAATACATATTCTAACTTTCGTACTCTAATATATTTCCTCAGATATGGAGGAATACATAATGTCAAATATTATTGAAGATTTCTACTACGGCAACATTGAGCCGCAAGAAGTCAATTCAGAATTAACACCCAAACTTAAGAAAAAGCTGAGTGACCTCGCCGAAAAAGAAGAACAGCTCACGGCAAGACTGAACGGTGAAGATAAGGAACTGTTTAAAAACTATGTTAGAGCTTATATTGAATTTTCGACAACAAGTAATGCTGATAGTTTTGTATCAGGTTTCAGGCTTGGAGCAAAATTTACATACGACACATTTGTTAAGAATACGAAAGGATGATGCGATTATGAAAAATATTACATACAGACAGGTCAACGATTATATGATACCTAACCTTATCTTACCACCCGAAGAAGCAAATATTACTCTCGGTAAATGGGGTATGTTACACAAGGATTATCTACTGCAACACAAGAAGGTACTGTTTACAACACTACTTACACAAGGAAAACTATATCAGCACTGTGCTGAAGTCGAAAAGCAAGCACAAGATATGTTTGAAACACTTGTTGAGCAGATGAAAGAGGCTGAAGGTATAACAGAGCAACTTAAAGAAGAAAATCAGTTAGAATGGGTGTGCTGTATGCAGAATATTGAAGCACGAGTACGAGAGACAATTTGTAGTTGTCTCGATACATGAAAGAATTGATACTAATCTCAAAATGTTTTAAATTTTTCTTTTATAAACCTTGACAAATTAATCCATACTATTATATAATGTGAAAAATATTTAAACTTTGGAACCAGCTGTCTGCAGAGGATGTTGGTTCCTTTTTGTGTTTTTATGGCCAAAAACGTATTACTGTAATAAAAACTGACTGAAAAGGAGAATATTAAATGGAAATTCAACTTCAGGAACTTATTGATCAGATAAAAAAAGACGGTGTTGAAGCTGCTGAAGCTCAGTCTGCCACAATACTTGAAACAGCCAAAGCAGAGGCCGAAAAAATAATTGCCGATGCAAATGCACAGGCAGATAAAATTATGTCTGATGCAAAAAATGAAAATGAGCGAGCCGTAAAATCAGCTGAAGATGCAATCCGACAGGCAGGTCGTAATCTTCTTATATCCTTCAGGGAAAGTGTTACTAAAGAGCTTAAAGCAATTATAGGAGAAAATGTCTCATCTGCTTATTCTTCAGATTCATTATCACAGCTTATTATCAAAACTGTTGAAGGTTGGACAATGAAACCTGATACAGATGAGCTGTCTGTTATTCTCAGCAGTAATGACCTTGAAAAACTTGAAGAAACACTTCTTGCAGAGCTTAAAGCAAAAATGCTCACCGGAGTTACTCTCAAAGCCAATGACAATGTTGACGGCGGATTCCGTATTGCAGTAGACGGTGACGGAGCATATTATGATTATTCCAAAGAGGCTGTTACCGATATGTTGTCTAACTATCTTAGCCCTAAGATTACTGCATTATTGAAAGAGGCTGAATAATTATGGCGGAGTACTATCTGATATCTCAGCTGCCTTCTCTGGATGGTTTGGGTGAAAACACACCGATACCGGTTACCGAAAATCAATTCTTTGAGTTATGCAGCCGATTTTTAGGAAAAAGAGCACTTGCTGAGCTTAAAAATATTTCTCTTATTCCATCAAGAACTTATGAAAAATCATCATCTGCTCTGATTGAAAAATGGAATGAAGGTGAACGTAATCTTCGCCTTGCATTAGCGAAGCTTCGTGCAGATAAGATGAACAAACATTTTGATGAAGTAATGCAGTCTTTTCCTGCGGGCCTTCTGCAGGCGGTGCACACCGCTATTGAAATTGAAAGTCCTATGGAGGCAGAAAAGTTTCTCAACCGCTACCGTCTTGAGTTTCTGGAAACACTCAGACCAATGGATTCTTTTTCGGAAGAATTTGTGTTCTATTATTGTCTTAAACTTAAGCTCCTGGAGCGTATGAGAAAATTTGATACACATAGCGGGGAGACCGCATACAGAAAAATCTATGACTCAATTATGAGTGAGGATAAAACGGAGGTTATACAATGACCGCAAACAAAGGTAAAGTAGTAAGTATTAACGGCAACCTTGTATCTGTAAGGTTTGAAAATAATGTTTCGATGA
>JBGVFJ010000020.1:0-9949 GCA_045121005.1 Acutalibacteraceae bacterium | reverse complement strand
AAAAACATACGCATAACAGCAACAGCACGGCTTACAGTTTCTTGAAAGTCGTGCTGTTGCTATACAATATTCAAATGCCTGGCTGTTTTTATTTGTATATCAGTTCATCAAGTACAATTTCTTTTGCTTGTTGCTGAATGTTATTCATTCTCTGTACCCATTCAAGTTGATTTTCTTCTTTCAACTGCTCAGTAACACCCTCAGCCGCTTTCATTTGTTCAATGAGAGTATCAAACATATCACGAGCCTGCCTCTCAACTTCAGCACAGTGCTGATAAAGCTTACCTTGCATAAGCAGTGTGTTAAAGAATACATACTTATGCTTTTCAAGATATGTTTTATGCATAATACCCCACTTCCCAAGTGTGACTTTTGCTTCTTCGGGTGGTAAGATGAGGTTAGGAATTAAATAGTCACCAACACGGCGATATTGAATTTTGTTTGACATAATGACAGCCTCCTTATTTTTCACTTTTATCAATGATTTTCAATAACAGCTCGTCAACATCCTCGGTGGGCAAATTCTCCGCCAAGAGCATATTGCGAAACTCATTCATACCGTTGATAAGTAAGTTGCACTCAAAATCCGTAAACTTAATTTTTGTCTTTCTACCCATAAAAAATGACCTCCTGTTATTTGGTAGCTTTATTCTACCTTATAACAGGAGGTTAGTCGAATGTGTGGATATGTAATTTTATATCATATTAAAATGTTTTAATGCATCCATTATAGCATCTTCTTTTTCTTTAGGACACTGTGGTACTCTGTGTCCTTCTTTACCCTTATTATAGTTTTCTCGCTCAATAATACCGCACTTAGCCTTAACCTGTGATATATAAAGAGTTGACACTTTAAGGCCGTGCTTCTCAAGCACATAATCCTTGATTTCCTGATATGTGGCCTTAGTTTCAGCGGCAGTAATATCAAGTTCTGAAAGGTCGAGTTTTATGTCGATATGTGTGTCCGGTCTGCGTTGGGACAAAAGAACAACCGTCTCCACATGTCCTGTCTGGGGGAACATATCGAACGGTGTTGCGGATTTTATTGTATATCCGTTTTTCAAAAGAAAACGCAAATCCCTTGCCTGGGTTTCGGGGTTGCAGGAAACATATACAACCTTTTTCGGTTTTGCGATACACAGGGATTTGAGAAATTTAAGACTGCATCCTGCCCTTGGCGGGTCGGTGAACACCACATCAAACACATTGCCCTTTTTGCACTCTTTTTCAAGGTATGCACCTGCATCTCCGCAGACAAAGCTCATATTTTCTGCATCATTCAATTTTGCATTGATTTTTGCATCCTCTACGGCGGCGGAATTCACTTCCACACCCACCCCCTGCTTTGCCTTCTGCGAAGCAATGATGCCGATTGTGCCCGTGCCGCAATATGCATCAAGGAAGGTGCTGTCGGCGTCGAGGTCGGCAAGTTCAACAGCTTTTTGGTAAAGCGCTTGAGTCTGGCGTGAATTTATCTGATAAAAAGAACGGGACGAAATTCTGAAGGTTTTTTCGCAAAGCTTGTCCTCAATATATCCGTTACCAAATAAGATGATTTCTTTTTCGCCGTTCATAATCACAGCGTCACCTGTGTAAACACTTCTCACAACGGTGGTGATTTCACCATGCTTTTTCAAAAGGGCATTCACAAACTGACTTTCCTTCTGAAAGTCACCCTCGTTTGTTACAAGTGTAACCATAACCTGACCTGTTGCTTCGGCAACTCTCACCGTTGCACTTCGCAAAAAGCCTTTTTTGCTTTGGTGGTTATATAATTTCACCTTGAAGCTTTTGATTAACTGAGCAAGTGTTGAAAAAATTTCATCTGCAAGCTGTGGCTGAAGTAGGCATTTTTCAACTGCCGCAACCTCACCCTTTGCCGACTGATATATGCCCCATCTGACAGTTTTGCTCCTGTCTTCAAAAAAGACGGCACTCGCCTTGTTTCTGTATCGAAACTCTGCGGGTGCCGGAACAATCCTCTCAACGTTGCATATACCCGCCAAAGCCTTGTTGACCTTGCTTTGCTTTAGTTTAATCTGTTCTGAGTAGGTCAGGTTTTTGAGCTGACAGCCCGAACATTTTCTTGATGCGGTACATTTTGCGTTAACAGTGTTTGTTTTCATAATCAATTCTCTTTAAAATCAGTGTATTTAATTGTGGTTTTTGTGCTTGCATTTACAGGTCCGCCCGAAATATAGTCAAGGTTAAGACTTCCGATATAGAATGATGTGTTGTAGCTTATTTCTACCTCAACAAAATTTCTGGTGGAATAATCAATAACCGTTCTGAGCTTAACATTGCTGATTTTAACGCTTGCACCTGTTGAGCTTGCTTCATAGTCAGCAATTTTTGTGCTGAGCTTTTCGTTTGTCATATAATCTCTCGTCAGCAGGGAAATTGCATCGCCGCCGTCAGGCGAATTCTTTTTGATTGCGAATTCAAGGGTGACGTTACTGCCCTCTGCCGTGGCTTTCATTTCGCTGATGTTTTCGGCAGTGAGCTCTCTGAGTCCGAAAACCTCTGTTACATCGTCACCTGCAAAATATGTTGATTCAAGGGAAGAAACGCCCATCATATCTCCGATAGCGTTTTTCAACGCTTTGCGGTATGAATCTGTAGCTCCGCTGACAGAACCCAATGACCCTGTTGAGCACGAAGAAAGAGTGCAGGTATCTTTTTTTACAAAGTCATAAGCGTTTGCTCTGAAAAGACGCAGTGAACCGTTATAATAACGAAGAATATCTTCCTCACCCTCCGGAGCAACAGCAACCACGTTTTTATCGGTGGGCTTCACGGTTTTGGTTAAATCCGTTGAAACGGTAACAGGTCGGTTTGTTGTTTTGATGTCTTCATCACCCTCGTCTTTTCCGCAGGCGCAAAGCCCTATAACCGTGCAAAGCACAATCATAAGAGATAAAATTTTAATCAGTTTGTTGTTCATAAAATCACCATCTGAGGAAACTCACCGAAAAGGTGCGACATATCGTTGAGATAAGAAACCACAACGTCGTCACCATAAGGGCCTGTCCCTTCCTGATAAAATACAAATTTAGTTACACCCGTGTTGCTGAAAGAAACATCAAAGCCGGTTCCCGGAGGAATTTTGAGAGCACTGAGAAAAAGAGAGGTGTTAAAATTGCCGTGGGCTGTAACCATAATTTTTTCACCTGAATTAAACCTGGAGTGAAGATAGCTCCACACCCTGTCCGCTCTCTCAAGGTTCCAATAGTCATCCGTTCCCGCTGAGCTGACAATCATTCTCTCACTGACTATTCCGTCCGCAAGTCTGGCAGGATAATCTTCCTGAAGTTCCGCCAAAGTGAAGCCGAAATATTCATCCGGTACACCTTTTTCGGCAAGCTCGGGAATAATTTCAATTTCTTTTGCTCCGCTACGGGGCTGAGCTTTTATTACCTCGTTTGCTGTTGAAAGTGTTCTTCTCAATCCGCTTGAAAAAACACAGTCAAGAGGCACGACTTCAAAGCGTTTTCCCAAAAGCTGAGCCTGGCGCAACCCGTCAGGACTGAGGGTTGGGTCTTCCCTGTCGGTGAAGCTGACATTTTCTTTGCCTGCATGACCGATATTGCCCATGGACTCTCCGTGGCGCACAAGGTAAACTTCAAATTTAATAACGCTATCCATAATATTACAAAGAAAAATCTTCCGCTGTGAACTCCGGCATTACAGGGTCTCTGCGAGGAACTCTTTTAAGCGGGTCATATTCAAATTTTTTGCAGGTTGAATCAGGCTTGCGGATGCCTGTTTTTTTGCAGAGAATTCCGCTGCCGTCGGCAAGCTCGATTCCAAAGCTGCATATTGCACAAATCTGAGGCACTTCTTTGCTGTCGATAATGTTCTTTTTCATTTTAATCATTCCTTGAATAAGTCTATTCTTGTATATTTTATCACACTTTTCTTTTTGGGGCAAGGTCTAAAATTATTAAAGCAAATAAAAAAAGCAGACCTGCCGTTGCCGGCACCGAAACCGACACTGTCTGCGGCAGAATTTCACCTGCATTTGAAAAAACCGATGTTTCACAGGGAAAAATCCGAAACAGAACGAACGAAACCGCCATACTTGCCACACCGTTGAATATTCTTGCAACGGCAAAGTGCCTGTATTTTAATCTGCAGGCATAAATATAGGTCATCAACTGCAGATGAACACAAACTCCCGACCATCCGAGAACCAGTGCCGTTACAGGCAGAGGGAAGCTTTTGGCAGAAATTCCACAGCCGCCCGTTACCTCTGCCGCCATATTTAAAAATTGCTTCATCATTTCATCAAAGAAAAAAGAATTAACCACACTCGAAAGTGCAGAAAAAATCACAATCCATCCGCACACACCGATAATTGCATTTATGCTCTCTTTAACAGACAAAATCAGCGGTGACTTTATGTCGAAATGTGTCGAATAATGTCGAATTTCGTTACCGTCTTTAAAAAAGCGGGAAATTATGCCTGTAATCAATGACGAAAAACAAACACTTGCAAAAAGAATCATCCCTGCCCGTCTGCTTCCGAGCATAGCTATGCCCACAATGCTAATCACAAATGCGGGACCCGGATTTACGCAAAAAAGAAGCATCCGCTTTGCCTGATTTTCCGTTAGTCTGCCTTTTTGCAGGCTGTCGGCTGTCAGCCTTGCTCCCACGGGGAATCCGCCCACAAGGCTCATAACAAAAATCACCCCTGCCTCTTTTGGCAAATCAAAAAGAAAACGGCACAGCTTTTCACTCCTTTTGCCGAGGAGTGATGAAACATCCGAATTCAAGATATATGCCGACACCGTCATAAACGGAAAAAGGGACGGCACAACCGTTGAAAAGCATAGCTCCAACGCTTCCTTGGCCCCTTGAGAAGCTGCCTGCGGACGAAGCACAAGAGCTGTTACCACCGCCGCCGCTGACACAATTTTTAACACTTTTTTAATGGAATTATTCACCCTTATCACCCATAGATATATATGAGCAAACAATCATTTTAACAACAGGAGAATTTTATGAAAAACAATAAATCTTCTTTTCTTCAACGATTTGACTTGCCTGAGGATTTAACAAAAAACGGTTATCACATTGAAATTTTCAATTCCTGCACCGTTGTTGACGGCTGCAAAAACGTTAGTGAATACAACGACGGTGTTATCCGCCTTAATCTCGGCAACGCCATTGTCAGCGTAATCGGCAACAGTCTGACAATCAGAAGCTTTTCCTGCGGTCAAGCAACAATAGACGGCCGTATAACTGCGGTTGAAATCGGGTGAGAGTATGTTTTTGGTTGAATTTTTGCGGTATATCACCGGCTTTGCCGAATTCACCGGGAGCGGAGGCTTCAGCGAAAGATTTATAAACCTATGCTCCGTTCACGAAATTCCTTTGTGGAACGTTACATATCACGACGGCTATTTCACCGCCTGCACCACCATTGACGGCTACCTCAGAATTGCCGTTTGCGCACGCAACAGCGGGGTAAAAATCAAAAAGACCCGCTGTGTCGGGTTACCTTTTATTCTTAAAAGGCTGAAACCCAGGGTAGGTCTTGTAATCGGTGCAATATTTTTTGCAGTGTGTCTGTCTCTTTTGTCAAATCGGGTGTGGATTGTTAACATCAGCGGCAACGGTGACATCGCAAAGGATGTTATTTTGGCCGCCACTCAAAAGGCCGGTCTTGTAATCGGCACCAGAACCGACGAGCTGAGTGCCGTTCAGCTGTCACTCAACACCTGCAAAGCCGTGGAGGGAATCTCCTGGGCGGCAATCCGTATCAACGGATGTTGCGTTTATATTGATGTTACCCCTGCAAGTGAATCGCCCCAAATTGAGCAAAAAGACGGCGCATACAATCTTGTTTCATCAAAAGATGCACAGCTTGTTGTTCTTGAGCCTTACCGAGGCACTCTGCAAGCCAAGGTGTTTAACCCTGTGATTAAAGGCGATGTGCTTATAAGCGGATTCACCGTGAACAAAGACGAAACAGTTTCCTTCGTTCATGCTTCGGGTTACGCCGTTGGCCGAACCGAAACAGAAATTTCATCTTCGGTGAGCACCAACATTCCCTGCACGGAACACTCGTATTCTAAAAGTACATTCACTCTGCATTTTTTCGGCGTGGCTCTTCCCATCGGCAAGGCTCCTCCGGAATTTTCTCAAAAATTTGAGCAAAACAAAATGGCGGCTTACGGTTCCGAAACATTGCCTGTAGGAATAACTGTCACCCGCTATTATTCAAAAAAAGAGCGCAATAAATCTATTTCATCACAGCAGGCAAAACTGATTTCCGCCGGGGCTTTTATGAACGATTTTGCACAATTTTCAAAAGGCAAGCAAGTAATCAATGCCGAGATTGACCTTATTCAGACTAAAACCCACACCGAAACGCGAGGCAAGTTCGTTTGCTACGAAAACATCGGCATTGAGGCACCTTTTGAAGCAGAAGAAAACCCCGAAAGCTGACAAAAAGGCTTGTGTCAATCAAGACACAAGCCTTTTAATTATACTTTTATAAGACCGGTTGAAATCTGGAGAACAATCAACGCGTCAGAAGAATTTACTGTGCCGTAACCGTCAAGGTTAGCGTTTCTCAGCATTTCGCCCTGGAGATCCTTAAGACCGGTTGCATGCTGAAGAATAACCAATGCATCTGCTGCTGTAACACCGTTTTTGCCGTCAATATCGGGGTTGAGCTTAGCGGTGTAGAAAGATCTTTCAACCTTACCGCAGATGCTGCAACTAAGCTCATCTACACCCTGAGTTTTATAAGAAGGAAGTACTGCTGTAGTTCTGACTATGTTATGGCCTACAGCTTCAATTTCCTGAGTTTCTGCAGCTTCACCGCAAACCTGACAAACCTTATGCTTAAGACCTACAACTGTGCAGGTGGGTTCTGCAACAACTTCCCAATCACCGGCAGTGTGAGCCAAAATCGGAAGAGGCTTGCTTTCGTAAACTTCTTCACAAACTGAGCAATAGGTATCTTCCGAACCGGGTCTTGCGCAGGTTGCGGCAACGGTTACGGTTTTACCTTTTTTGTGACCTTCATGTTCTAATGTTCTGGTGTCATAAACTTCGTTACATTCTGCACAGTGAAGCTTTTCAAGTCCATCCTGTGTGCAGGTGCGCTTGGTAACAACTTCCCATTCACCGGCAGTGTGGCCGTTGGAGGAAGTTACGTCTTCATCCAGCTTTTCGTTACAAACAGTGCAGAATTTTATCTTCACGCCGTCAACTGTGCATGAAAGAGCTGTTGTTTCAATCCACTCGCTCTCGGTGTGGCCTGTCGCATCCACACTGCGTGTCTGAGCTTCTTCACCTTCAAAATAATCACAGTAGCGGCATTTGTATGTTTCCACTCCGGGGTCATTGCAGGTGGGAGCAGTTGTAACAACCCAATCAAGGCTATGCTCTTCAATAGCAGGAATTTCTCTTTCTTTAAGAATGTGGTCACAATCCACACAATATACAACCTCTTTGCCTGCAACGCCGCAAGCAGCAGGGGTGTGAACTTCCCACACATCCTCTTCCGGAGCTGTATGGGGCTTAACGGGAATTTCTTCCTGTTCGGCTACTTCTTTGTAGCAATCCTTACAAACAAACTTTTTAACGCCTACCTGTGAGCATGTTGAATCGGGGTCAACAACCTCAACTGTTTCGCCGTGCTCCTTGGCAGGAATAACACTTGTTTCATCGTGAAGTTCGCAGAAGGTACAGTCTTTTATAATGTATCCGCCAACCTCACAGTCAGTGTATACAAACTGCTCTGTGTAGCAAGCGTGATCAGCTGAATGATAGGGGCAGAGAATTTCAAACTCAGCCTCTTTTGTGCCAAGGTATTCTCCGCGGCCGGTAATCATAAGCTTAGCTGTGCCGATTTCAATATTGTCTGTGTAATAAACAACATAATCAACACCAAGCTTCATAAGCTGATTTTTTGAATTATAAACCTTGAGGTTTGAAAGCTCAACGGGAGCGCCTGTGTAATAAACCTTTTCATCAGCGCCTGTATATGTGCAGTCAGCCACATTTTCAAAGTATTCAACTTTGATTTCGTACTTCTTTGCATAAACATCAGCGTCAGAATTTTCAAGGCATTTAACAACAAGATCTTCACTGGTACCATACAAGCTGTTTGCACCGAATTTTGTAGTCTTTGAAAAAACAACAATCTTTTCAAGAGCTTCACAGCGGAAAAATGCTGCAGAGCCGACATTTGCAATATTTTTGCCGAGGCTTACCTTTTTAAGAGTTTTATTATCGCGGAAAGCGTCGTTTTTGATTGAAACAACGGGAAGCGGGCCCTTTTCATCAGAAGGGTCGTCATATTCTTCGGGAATGGTGAAGCTTTCAACATCCTTACCGTTGAATTTAACAAGTCTGTATCCGCCAAGAGCTTCAACATATTCCCAGTCACACATTGCTGCAAGGTTAGCTTCAACTTCCATATTGTTGGTATATGAACCAAAATCAGCTGTAACATCCTGAAGGGTTTCAGGCTTTGCAGCGTTGGTTACTCTGATGGTCATATCAAGCTCTCTGTTCAGGTCAGACAAATCATTTGCCTTGAATCTGATTTTCATAAACTCGTCGCCCTCATAGAAGGTGAAAGACTTAAGAGTAATCAGGCTCCAATTAACTTCACCGGGATTCTTTGCACTTGTGCTGAAAATGTAGTCATTTTCAAGATTTGAATCACTTGAATTAATCTTATCAAAAGCCGCATTAAGGCCCTCGCCGTTTTCCATGCTGACAACAGAATAAACGTTGCTGTCAAAAGAAAGCGTAACATCAAGTGCAGCAAGTGTATCAAGAATGGATCGTGAAAATTTGACGACAATCTCAAATTCCTCACCCTGTCTTGTCTGTGCGTCGTTAATCTCAAAAAGAGGGCTCGGCGCAGCAAATGATGCCATTGATGTCATTCCAAGCACCAAAGCAAGCGCAAGGAAGAAAGACATTAATTTTCTGAATTTTAAATTATTCATAGAAATATCCTCCCATAGATATTTATAGACATACTAATAATATTACAAATCAAACAATAAGTCAACCGATAAAAAGAAATAAAGCCAAAACAAAAGCCGCTATGTGTCACACAGCGGCTAAATAAATTCAAAAAAGTCAGGCGCAGCGCAGTAGCCTGACTTGATAAAGCGGGACAATAAATACAAAATCCCCTCTGACGAATTAACGCCAGAGAGAATCATGGGTTATGTATTTGTTTTTTAGGGGGCGTTATTCGGTCGAGACACAGAACCGTCCTCTGTCTTTCAAAGTAGAATGACAAAATTTGCATCTTTTATCTGTATTTTATAACAATTTTTTGAATTTCAGCAGACAAGACTTCTTTTAGATCAACCTCAACTATTTCAAGAGGATTCTGCCAGCCGTTTTCATCATTTGATTTAACAACCGTTATATAGTACTTTCTATCATCTTCAACATAGCCGACATCAATCAACATTCCGTCATCATAACGAATTTCAATCATATCCTGGTCATCGTCACAAATGAATTTAATCTCTCCGTTTTTTAAGTCGAGATAGCTATATTCCTCAATCCAATTACTCATTACATCCACCTTTAATATGATATTCTTTCAATGCAACTCCATAGTCATATTTCGATAAATTGAAAAAGACATTATATCGCAATTCAATTATATCTTTGGCGCATATCCTTGTCAAGTTATGTAATTCTATAATCCATTTTATAAAACAAAAAACCGCAGATAAATCTGCGGTTAAAAAAACATATTAGGTTACGCACCTTCAAAACTGAACAAAGGAGAAGCTAGAGTGGAATGAGATTGTTGGAAAAGACCAATCAAATAAAGAAATCGTAGAAACCAAAACATGGTCAAGCCCTCGACCTATTAGTACTGCCCAGCTGAAGACATCACTGTCCTTACACCTGCAGCCTATCAACCTCATAGTCTATGAGGGGTCTTACT
>JBGVFJ010000019.1:0-23050 GCA_045121005.1 Acutalibacteraceae bacterium | reverse complement strand
AAAATCTCAGGGTTTTTCTTGTTCATCGTTGTTTAATTTTCAAGGTGCATACGCTGTCCTCGCGACAGCTTTGCTATCTTACCACACACTCCCTCAATTGTCAACACCTTTTTTTACCCTTTTTTCAACGGTTCCGTGTGTTTCTTGACGTGTTTTACCATATATTGAATTTACACAAGCAAAAGACACCATATATGTGGATTTTGCACAACGGAATCGCAAAAAAATATTAATATAAAAATGCGGAAGATTTTACTCTCCCGCAATACTTTTATAAAGGCAGTGCCTTTGCTCCGCATTTGAAGCAAAAATTATCTTCAGGCTGCAATTTGTTGCCACAATTTGTGCAAAACTTTTCCTTGGGCTTCGGCGGTTCATATTTAGTTCCGCAATTACTGCAGAATTCTCCGTCCGGATGCACTATTGCACCACAAGAGGCACAGATTTTTTCCTCCTGATTTTCACTTTCTTCAAAATCTGAAGAAGCATACTCTTCAACTTTTTCTGAGACAACTGCCGGAGCAAGCTCGATCTTTGAAGGTTGAGTAGCGATAACTGTTTTGCTTTCCTGCGGAACAGGCTGAGTCATAGGAGGAATAGGTGTGCTAGCTTGAGGCTGCGGGTATGACCAATTATCCCACTGCTGTTCAGCTGGTCTGATTTTATCAAAAGTATCCTTATTAACAAACGGTCTGTAGCAGATAACATCATTAATCTGGTTTGAACCGTCTTCAAGAAAAGGAATTGACGCCCTGATATTTTCTACCATTTTGGAAAGAACCTTTGCTTTGCTGTCTGTAAATCCTGCCTCATTGAAAACGAGAACAAAATCGCTGCCGTCATTGTTTATAAGTTTTACGGCATTTTTCTTTTTTATACCCGTTGCAAGATAAGGGAATATACCTCGCTGAATCTGATTCAGCGGATAATAACCGTAGCTATCGTTTGAAGCACTATCCACAACAGCGTGTATTGCTACGCCCAAAAGACCAAAACCGTTAGCAGCTCTCTTGCCTCCTGTCGCGTGGCGAATAATCAGATATTTATCCGTAATTGACACCTTACAATTGGATGAGTCCTTTATCGTTGCACCGTAAACTATTTCAGCAGCAGCCGAATAGCGGACTATTCCACAATTTGGACAGCTTGAAGCTGTACCTGTTTCCATGTTACAAAATTCGCATTTCATTTTTACTTCTCCTAAAAATTATTTCTTTCTTTTAACAATAAGGAATATTACCGCAAAGAAAATTGCGCCAATGAGCAAAGCTGTAATCAAACCGCCGTTGTCATCATTGTTTGAGCTTGACGTTGGTGCAGAGGGTGTGTAGTCGTTACCATCCGCGGTTTCGGAATCATCTCGGGTCCAATCTTCACGTGCAGTTTCAATATTTGAGTAATCAACAAGGTTATGCGCCGCATAATTCTGAGCGGCTGAACCCGGGTCACAAGCAACGGTGATTGACGGGTGCTCCACCTGACCGAGAGCATTTTCACCGAAGTATCTTATGCAAGACGGGATTTCAATAACCATATAGCTTACATTCTGAAAAGCATTGTCGGTGATACCCACCACCTTATAATTATAAATCGTTTCGGGAATTGTGATGTAATCAGCCGTTCCCATATATCCGCAGATATAAACCTCTGTTGATGAAATGGTGTAATAATTGTATTCGTTATAACTGTATACAACAGGCTGATTTGACTGAGTGGGCTGATAGTTGTAAGTTGTTGTGTTATAGTTCCGCGTCGTGGTTGTCGGGTTGCTGTAATATTTTTTGGTTGTGGTTGCAGGTGGATTAGTTACATAGTTGCGGGTGGTGGTTGTGGTTTTCTTGGTGGTAGTTGTGGTCTGCTGAGTATAATTTATTTTAAAATTATAGTGACAGATATCAGATGTGCTAACGTAGTCGCCTTTTTTTACGCAGATGTAATACGTACCTGCCGCCAGATTATATTTACCTGAACTTGCTTTTTCAGCGTTTTCAGATATAAAGAATGAAAACTTCTGCTTTTGTGACGAACCGTTGTAAGTATAAACAGTTATGTCATTGTTAAACGAACCGTAATCGTGAGTATAGCTGATATTGACAGACCCTGCTTTACTGAGACTGAATTTGTACCAGTCAACATCTGAATCATCTATTGCACCGTAAATCTGTGAATTGACAGATTTTGTATCAGCTTTGACAATGGTATTATTAGGCTCTGTTTCCCACGCTGACGACGACGTGAAGTTAACCGCAAAAGCATAACTGCATTTTACATTTGAGTTATGCAAATCGGAATACACTTTAAGATAGTATGTGCCTGCGGGCAAACCCAGTTTACAGGAGCTTTTTCTTTCAGCATTTGAAGGGATAAAAAACCTGTTAAGTCGAACAGCAGATGAACCGTCATAATAATAGAGCTCGTAATCGCTGTAAAGCACACCATACTGGTGAGCTGCGTCGATTTTAATATAGCCGTCACTGCTTAGCTTGAATTTATACCAGTCCTTGTCGGTATAGCCGTCGATAACACCCGACACGTTTGTGTTGACCGAAATTAAGTCAGCCTTTGATATGTCGTTGTTGTCTTCTGACTCCTGAGCGGCAAAAGCCATAACGGGAGTGAGAAAAATCACAAGACAGACAACGAGCAGAGATAAAACTTTTTTCATAATAACCCCTCCCTTAATTTATCAATATCTATTAAAAGTCAGCACACCTTCCTGTGCAGTTGAACCATATGAGCTCATATCAGAATATCCGATTGCCTTGTCGGCAAAGATTTCTATTCCATATCCTGACGGACCATATATTGTCATTTTAACGTTTTGTGGCTTATACAGATCAGTTATTTCGTACATACCGTTATAGTTAGGCTCTTCTTCCTGAAAATTATTTGTATAGTTGTTTATCGAATGGTCCCACGTCCTATATGTTCTCACATCATAGCCTCTGTAATTACCTCTCCAAACATTAGAATAGGTTGACTGAGCGGGCTCACCATCAAACGATTGCAAACTAAGCACCCAATATCCGGTCAGCAGATTGTAATGTTCTTCGACTTTCCATTCACCAAAAATATTCCAATTTGCTTTGACTTTTTCTTCAACATTATAATCCCAACCGTATTTGTTAAGTTCTTCAACTCTGTCGTAATCTACTTTCACAAACTCACTTTTCAAGGATATTGTTCCCGAATAGGAAATGTATTCATATGTATCATTTACGGAACAAACATATTCATAAATTCCTGAATTCAAATCAAGAGAATCAGTTAACGTAATAAAGCTTTTAAAATCAGTTCCTTTTGCAGAAGTTTGCATTTCCTGCATATCCGGCTCATATTTCGGAATTAAAACAGGGTTCTGTATTTCGCCCCAACTCTCAACGACCCAACCTGTATCATATTTCCTGCTGTTTAGCGTTACATATGAAGTCATTTTCATATATGCATCCTCCAACACAATGGTGCAATCTGCTGTGTCGGAAATTCCATTTTCAGAATGACGTTCTACACAAAAATCAGTAACCTCTAATGTGTGAACACAGTTATCTTTTTGTAAGACATAAGAAGTAAGATCTCTCGGCAACGTTTCAATTAACTCTTTTTCATAGCTGTTTTTGCCCTCATAAGGTGATGGAGTTGAACCGATATAAGGCGAGCCTGACGAAGATGAACCCGATGACGATTCCGAAGAAGAAACACCTACGGCAACAATAACAATCAACACAAAAATCAATACTACAATAAGCCAACCGGGAATTTTCTTTTTAGGTTTTACAGCAGTTTTTTTTGCTTTTGGTACGCTTTGTGTAACTGTTGGATTCGGTTTTAGCTGAACCACAGGAAGTTCCAGCCCACATTTCATGCAAAACTTTGTTCCCTCAGGCACATTCGCCCCGCATCTTTTACAAATCATAGTCAGACACTCCTTTTCTTTGAAGCATTTTACCATTAAATTATATCACAGCAATCGAACGGCAGTTTTGCTGATTTCGACGAAAAATGAGCCAATTTCGGTTTTATGATTTTTTTGTAACCCATTTTCATAAATGACATAGTATGTAGTGTAAGACAGAAAGGAGGGAAATCGAATATGGGTTGCTGCAATAACTGGATCTGGATTCTTTTAATCATCGTTCTTTTCTGCGGTTGCGATAACGGCACTTCAACAGCAAACAACTGCGGTTGTGGCTGTGGCTGCAACAACGGCGGTTTGTTCAACAACAATAACTGCGGTTGCTAACCGACAAATCCCCTGACTGCGAGGGCTGTGACTGACGTCACGGCTCTCTTTTTTGTTAATTTTTTAACTTGTGCAAAACCCCTTGAACACTTGCAGCAAAAGTTGTACAATGTTATATATATGTATATATAATACTTTTTCGGGTGAATCAGATGATAAAAACCAAAAAGAAAGTCGTTTCCGCTGCGGCAATTATCCTTTGTGCGGCAATTGTTATCGGACTTGTTTCTTATGATTTTATAAAGAGCTCCAACGAGGTTACAAAAACCTTTGTGGCAATGGGCACGGTTGTTTCCTCTTCAATCACCGGCAAAGATGCCGAAAAAGCAACGAAGGAGATTGAAGAAACAATTCTCGGCCTTGAAAACGCCTGCCTTTCCCGTCGGGTTAAAGAATCTGATGTGTGGCGCATCAACCAAAACGCAGGCAATGATGTTTCTGTTTCAACAGAAACTGCCGCCTGGATTGGCAGAACTCTGGACATTTCCGCAGACAGCGACGGCGCTTTTGACATCACCGTAGGCAAGCTCACTCAGTTGTGGAACATCGGAAGCGGAAACGAGGTTTTGCCCGAAAGACAGACAATTGACTCCCTGGTTGCAGACGTAGGTTATAAAAATGTTTTAATCGGTAAAACCAGTGTCAGAATTGAATCTGCTCAGGCTATCGACCTTGGCGCCGTTGGTAAGGGTATTGCCTGCGACGTGGTTAAAGATGTTCTTACGCAATACGATATTAAAGAAGCGGTGATTTCTGTTGGCGGAAGCGTGCTGATATATAATCAGAAAGCGTCGGTCGGAATTGCAGATCCTGATAACAGCCAGCATCACCTTGCCACAGTTGAGCTTGACAATCAGTGCGTTTCAACCAGCGGAGATTATGAAAGATTTTTTGAAGCCGACGGCAAAACCTATCATCACATTCTCGACCCTGAAACAGGTTACCCTGCCGTTACCGATTTGAGAAGTGTGACCGTTATCTGCGATTCGGGTCTTGATGCCGACGCACTTTCAACAGCCTGCTTCGTTTCAGGTTACAGAGCAAGTCTTGACCTGCTTCAAAAATATGAAGCTGAAGCTGTTTTTGTTTTTGACAACAACACTGTCAGCATTACTGACGGAATCAAAAACGATTTCAAACTTACTTCAAACGATTATACGGTGGAATAATGAAAAAAATTAAGCTTTTCAGCAGATACGATTTATTGGTGCTCATTGCAATCAGCGCACTTGCTATGATTCTTCTTATACCGAATGTTTTCGGCAATCAGGACAAGCTGACAGCCACAATCACGGTTGACGGTGAAATTATTGAAACTGTTGACCTGAGCAAGCTTTCCGGTATGAGAGAAATGACACTTCAAAGCACGCCTTCAGTTAAAGTGAGGATGGAAAACGGAAAAATCTGCGTTTCCCATGCCGATTGTGAAGACAAGCTCTGTGTCAACTGCGGCTGGCTTGACTCCGACGGGGCAATGGCAGTATGCCTGCCGGCAAAGGTTGTGGTGAGTGTTGACAGCACAAAAGCCGACAGTGATGCACCCGATGTTATAACTTATTAAAGGAAACGGTATGAATAGAAAAACATTGACGCAAAACATCGCCCTTGTGGGTATTCTTTCGGCGCAGGCGATTGCGCTTTCTTACCTTGAAAGTCTGATTCCCGCAATTCCGGGCTTTCCTCCCGGAGCAAAGCCGGGGCTTTCCAATATAGTAACAATGTTTTCCGCAGGAGCCCTCGGTGTGTGGCAAACGCTGTATATTACACTTGCCAAAGCAATTTTTGCAGGAGTAACAAGAGGAATGACGGCTTTTCTCACAAGCCTTGCGGGTGGACTTCTCAGCACGGCGGTTGCCCTTGTTCTTTTAAAAAACAAAAACAACAAATTAGGCTATGTAGGCATCGGTATCATTTGCGCCGTGTGCCATAATATAGGTCAGCTTTGCGTTGCCTGTGTTCTTTCGGGCACACCTGAGCTGTTCACAAGCTATGGTCCGTTTCTGCTTCTTGCAGCGGGTGCCACAGGCTTCCTCACGGGCACAATTTTAAAATATATTATGCCCGCTTTGGAAAAACAGATGAATTTTATAATCAAATCTAATTAAAGGGGTTGAATAAATGAGCAAAGTCAAAGTCAGCGGAGTGCTCAAGGCTGTTGTCAAAGGCCGCGGCGGTGTTAAGGTTGACCACCGTAAAAACACTGCAGAGCTTGAAATTGTCAATATGCCCGCTCCCAAACAGGTTATTTTGCCAATGTCACAGCACATCGGTGCTCCTTGCACACCCACAGTTAAGGTGGGCGACACAGTAAGTGTCGGTCAGGTTATCGGCGACAGTGACAAATTCATCAGCGCTCCCATTCACGCCAGTGTTTCGGGAACAGTTAAAGCAATCGGCAATGTTGCATTGCCCAACGGGATGGTGGTTCAGGGCGTAACCATTGAATCCGACGGTGAAATGAGACTTCATGAAGATATTAAGCCTCCCAAGGCTGACACTCTTGAAGAATTTATCAAAGCCGTAAGAGATTCAGGTCTTGTTGGCTTAGGCGGTGCAGGCTTCCCTGCTCACGTTAAGCTCAACGTTCCTAAGGACAAGCACGTTGACACCCTCATTATCAACGCCGCTGAATGTGAGCCGTACATCACCGTTGACTATCGCGAATGTATTGAAAACTCCTGGGATATCCTTTCGGGAATTCATATTATCAAGGATTTTCTCAACATCAAAAATGTTGTTATAGCAATTGAAAACAACAAGCCCAAGGCTTTTGAGATGCTCAAACGAATTGCAGACAGTGACAACTACACAGGCGATGAAATCAAAATTATGGAGCTTGAATCCAAATACCCTCAGGGTGCGGAAAAGGTTATGGTTCTTTCCGCAACAGGCAGAAAGGTTCCTCCCGGAAAGCTGCCTGCCGACGTAGGTTGCCTGCTTATGAACGTTACATCTGTTGCATTTATTGCCAAATATATCAAAACAGGTGTGCCCCTTGTCAGCCGAGCATTAACCGTTGACGGTTCCGCTATTGCAGAGCCCAAAAACGTTCGCGTTCCTCTTGGTACCAATATTTCTGAAATCATCGAGTTCTGCGGCGGTTTTAAGGCAGAGCCTCATAAGATTATCACAGGCGGACCTATGATGGGTCTTTCCATCGTAAGCACCGACCTCCCCGTTTCCAAAAGTAACAACGCTATTCTCGCATTCACCGAGCGCGATGCCGTTCTCACCAAAGAAAGTGACTGTATCCGTTGCGGAAGATGTGCTACAGCCTGCCCCATGAGCCTCATGCCCACGGTTATTGTCCGCCACGCCAAGGCCGGCGATGCAGAAGCTGTTGAAAAAGCAGGCGTTATGGTATGTATGGAATGCGGAAGCTGTTCATATTCCTGCCCGGCAAAGAAGCCGCTTGTTCAGAATATGAGAGCTGCTAAAGTTTTAGTCAGAGAGGCAGGTGCCAAAAAATGATAGAAATCAAAAACAAGCTTAACGTCAGCGCTTCCCCTCATGTTAAGTCACCCAAAACAGTTACGGGCATTATGCTTGATGTTATCATTGCTCTTTGCCCCGCTCTTTTTGCTTCATTCTTCCTTTTCGGACCCCAGGCATTGGCGGTTGTTGCCGTTTGTGTTGGCACCTGTGTGCTCAGCGAATTTGTTTGCCGCAAGGTTATGAAGCGCAATAACACAATCAGCGACCTGAGCGCAGTAGTAACAGGTATGCTTCTCGCATTCAATCTTCCTTCAACAGTTCCGCTTTGGATGGCTGCTGTTGGCAGTGTGGTTGCTATTGTTGTTGTTAAACAATTCTTCGGCGGTATCGGTCAGAACTTTGTGAACCCCGCCCTTGCAGGAAGAATTATTCTTCTCACATCATTCCCCACCGCTATGGCAAGCTGGACACGCCCCCTTTCATGGCAGACAGAGGCAGTTACCACAGCTTCTCCCCTTGCCGCAATGTATAACGAAGCCGGTGAATTCACTGCAGAAAACCTCCCCACACTCTCTGATATGCTTATGGGCAACAGAGCCGGATGCCTTGGTGAGGTTTGTGCAATCGGTCTGATTCTCGGCGGACTTTACCTTGTTATCCGCAAGGTTATTTCCCCCGTTATCCCTCTTGTTTATATTGCCACCGTCGGTGTGTTTATGACATTTGCAGGCGGATTTAATATGGAATATGTTGCTTATCAGCTTCTCAGCGGCGGTTTGCTTCTTGGCGCAATCTTTATGGCAACCGATTACACAACATCTCCAATCAGCTTCAAAGGCAAAATTGTTTTTGCAATCGGCTGCGGTCTTATCACATCGCTTATCCGTTTCTACGGTAACCTCCCCGAAGGTGTTAGCTTTGCGATTGTTATTATGAACATCTTTGTTCCTCATATTGAAAAGCTCACAGCTCCCAAGCCCTTCGGCACTGTTAAAGAAAAGAAGTCAAAGGAGGTTAAATCAGCATGAAAAAAGCTATTTTAATCCCTACGATTTCACTTTTTATCATCTGCCTTTGTGCAACTTTTCTTCTCGGCCTTGTCAACGGCGTTACCCAGGATAAAATTGCTCAGAATGCAGTTGAAACAGAAATGAACAGCCGAAAGATTGTTATGGCAGATGCCGAAAGCTTTGGTGAAAAGGTTGAAGGAGACTACACCTACGAAGGTGTTACTTCACCCTACAGCTATGTTGAAGCTGTTGACTCCCAAGGAAAAGTTATCGGCTATGTTTTTGTCACCCAGTCTTCAGGCTACGGCGGTGCAATCAGCACAATGACAGGCATCGACACCGAGGGCAGGGTTACAGGCGTTGAATTTCTTCAGATTAACGAAACTGTCGGCCTTGGTATGAATGCAACAAAGGACTCCTTCAAGGGTCAGTTCAAAGGTCTTTCAGGCTTAGTCGGTGTTAACAAAAACGAAAGCACTGAAACCGAAATCAAAGCACTCACAGGTGCAACAATAACATCAAAGGCTGCTGCCAAGGGTGTAAACATTGCACTTGATATTTATGAAAACGTTGTAGGAGGTGAGAACAATGGCTGAAAAGAAATCATTGGGTAAAGAATTTACCAAAGGTCTTGTCAAAGAGAATCCTGTTCTCCGCCTTGTTCTCGGCACCTGCCCCACCCTCGCTGTTTCAACCTCAGTTATGAGTGCAGTGGGTATGGGCGCATCGGCAACAGCAGTTCTCGTTTGCTCTAACATTGTAATTTCTCTTCTGAGAAAGGTTATCCCCTCAAAGGTACGTATCCCCGCATACATCGTTATTATTGCTTCATTTGTTACAATTGTTCAGATGGTTGTCAAGGCATTTATGCCTGAGCTTGATGAACAGCTTGGCGTTTATCTTCCGTTGATTGTTGTTAACTGCATCATCCTCGGCCGTGCCGAAGCATTTGCAGGCAAAAACCCCGTTCTTGCCTCTGCTGTTGACGGCTTGGGAATGGGCGTTGGTTTCACAGGCGCTCTGTTCTGCATGGGATTCATCCGCGAGCTTTTCGGCAGCGGAACATTCCTCTCCGGTATTGCAGGCATCAACGGCGGCAACGGTCTTGCCGTTCCCTTCCTCAACGAAAATCCCATGCTGATTTTCGTTCTTGCTCCCGGCGGTTTCTTTGTTTACGGCATTCTTATGGCAGTCGCCAACAAAATTGCCGAAGGCAAAGGTCTCCCCAAGGCTGAGCTTCACGGCTGTGAAAATTGCCCCATGGCTCAGTCCTGCACAATCATCCACAAGGATGAATGCAAATCTAATGAGGAGGTAAATGCAAAATGAGTTATTCCAAAGAGCTTATTTCAATCCTCATAACATATATTCTTACCCAGAACTTTATTCTTTCAAAGTTCCTCGGCATCTGCCCGTTTTTGGGCGTTTCCAAAAAGCTTAACACTGCAATGGGTATGTCAGCGGCTGTTATTTTCGTTATGCTCATTTCAACCGCTATCACCTACCCCATCTACAACCTGCTTGTTCACTTCGGCCTTGAATACCTTGAAACAATTGTTTTCATCCTCGTTATTGCCGCACTTGTTCAGCTTGTTGAAATTGCGATGAAAAAGTTTATGCCCCCTCTTTACAACGCGCTGGGAATTTACCTTCCCCTTATCACAACAAACTGTGCCGTTCTCGGCGTTGTTCTTCTCAACATCGACACCAACGACTACAGCGGAACAATGGAAAACTTCGGCAGAGCAATGATGAGTTCTCTCGGCGCAGGTCTCGGCTTTATGCTTGCAATGGTTATGTTTGCAGGTGTCCGTTCAAGAATTGAATCCTGCGACATTCCTAAATTCCTCAAGGGTCTTCCCATCACACTCGTTGCCGCATCACTCACTTCTCTTTCATTTCTCGGCTTTGCCGGTCTTGTTGAGAACATGTTTGCATAAAGGAGGTTTACACAATGGAATTTACACCTATTCTCATCGCGGTTGCCATTGTTGCAGGTCTCGGACTTTTGCTCGGTCTCGGTCTTGCAGTTGCCTCTATTGTTATGGCTGTTCCCGTTGACAAAAAAGCTGAAGCAATCCGTGAATGCCTCCCCGGTGCAAACTGCGGTGCCTGCGGATTTTCAGGCTGTGACGGTTATGCCGCCGCTCTTTCAAAGGGTATCACCAAAAACACAACTCTCTGCTCACCCGGTGGAAACGAGGTTTCCAAAGAAATTGCCCGCATTGCCGGTCTTGAAGCAGGTACAGTAAAGCCCATGGCGGCTGTTGTGCTTTGCCAGGGCATCAAATCCAACTGCGACACAAAAATGGTTTATCAGGGCATTGAATCCTGCAAAATGGCAAAGCAGCTTTTTGGCGGACCCAAGGAGTGCATCTACGGTTGTATCGGCTACGGTGACTGTGTTGACGCCTGCCCTTATGATGCAATTCACATCTGTGACGGTGTTGCAAGAATCAACCCTCTTGCCTGCCGTGCATGTAAGCAGTGCGTCAAAGCCTGCCCCAATTCACTGATTAAGATGATGCCCCTTCACGAAACCAAAGCCGCTGTTCTCTGCGCCAACAAAGACAAGGGCGCAGTTACCCGCAAGGAATGCAAAACAGGCTGTATCGGCTGTATGAAATGCGTTAAAACCTGCGAGGTTGAAGCCATTAAGGTTGAAAACTTCTGCGCTAAGATTGACGCCACAAAATGCACAGGCTGCGGAAAGTGCGCTGAGGGATGCCCCACAAAGGCAATTCAGCTCATTACACTTAAATAATACCAAAAGGCTCTGAAATAAATCAGAGCCTTTATTTTTTTGCAATTAGTCACGGTTATGTTTTCCTTGACAGAATATCCTAAAAATGTTAATATGAAGTTGCGACACATTTGAATACTTATGCCATATTAGGTGCATTTTATATTGGTAAAAATGCATCCTCTATTCTTGTACCTATATGGCAGAAAAATGTGTCGCAACATTTGAGGCTATGCGTTTTTCGGTGCGTAGCTTCGGTTACGCACTTTTTATTTTTAGGAGGAAAATCAATGGCTTTAATTAATTGTCCCGAATGCAAAAAACAAATCTCCAATGAGGCAAACGAATGTCCACATTGTGGTTATTTGCTCAACCGCTTACCGGTTGAGCAAAACAAGCGAACAAAGCGAGTTATACTTATAATATTAGGTATAATTATTGCTATTTGCATTATTGCAGCAATATATGATGCTTGTACTGTCTCCACTCCTGAACTTGAAGAACAACTGAGAGATTCAGTTCAAAAAGAACAAATAATTCAAGACAGAATAGATGATCTTAACGAACAGATTCGACAAAACGAAGCTTTAATTGATTACTATGAAAACAAGAATTAGTTATAAAAAAGGAGAATATATGATGAAGTTTAAACCAATTTGTTGTATACTTATGTCATCAATATTAACATTTTTATTGTGTAGCTGTTCTTTTATTAAAATCAGTGCTCCGTCTAATATAAATGAGAGTGAAGAAAAACTGATAAATTATATATTAGAAAATGGTAAAAATATTAACGAAGGAGAATGTTTTTCCATTTCTGATAATACCATAGAATCAGGTTTTTCTTTTACCACTACCATTGAATATAATACGTCTACCCAAAAAATAACATTTAAAGATACCAGCTATATTTCGGGAGCTTTTACTTCCGCATATATGTATTATGAGTATGGTGCAAACGAACAAAAAGTAGAGATAAAGATGTCAATCAATCCTAATTCAGCAAATAAACGTTCAACTATTAGCTCTAAAGGTATCATTTATCCAGCTACATACACAAGATTAAATCAAACCATTTATTCATTTGAGTCTTCTTATGACCACAATAAACTTCAACCCATTTGCGAAACTGCTGTATATCAAATGCTAACACATTGCCAACTTCTAATGCTTAATGCACAAACCGGCTTAGTTCCTTTTGGCTTTGAAAAAGGAATTTTGTAATAATTGGATTTAATTTAGCATTATTTTTTGAGCCAATGCTATTCATTTTTTCCTTGACAGTGAATTATGCTTATGATATAATTTCTATGTAATGAATATGTGGGGTTCACCCTATTTCAAATTTAAAATGATTGGAGTTTTTCAAATGGAAAGAATTAAAACAATCGAAACAAGAGACCTTGTTGAAAGCATCGAAAAAGGCGGTTGCGGTGAATGCCAGACATCTTGCCAGTCAGCTTGCAAAACTTCTTGTGGCGTTGCTAACCAGCAGTGCGAGAATTGCGAAGAATAATTTATTTTCGTAAATGTACTAAACAGGTAATACGCTGAGTATTACCTGTTTTTTATAGTCGGAGGAATTATGGTACACCAGTATAAACTTAACGGCTACAATATTGTGCTCGATACCTGCAGCGGCTCTGTGCACACAGTTGACGAGGTGGCTTACGATATTATAGCTTTATATAAAGAAAAGGATGCAGATTCAATTGCTGACGAAATCACGGCAAAATATGCCGATGTTACCCGTCAGGATGTTTTTGACTGCATCGAAGATGTTAAAACCCTCGAAAAAATGGGCAAGCTTTATGTTCCCGATACCTTTGAGGGAATGGCTTTTGATTTTAAAAACAGAAATACAGTTATCAAAGCTCTTTGCCTTCATGTGGCTCACACCTGCAACCTCAACTGTAACTACTGCTTCGCAAGCCAGGGCAAATACCACGGTGAAAGAGCGCTGATGAGCTTTGATGTCGGCAAGCGCGCACTTGATTTTCTTATTGAAAATTCAGGCACACGCCGCAACCTTGAGGTTGACTTTTTTGGCGGCGAACCCCTTATGAACTGGGATGTTGTGAAGCAGCTTGTGGCTTATGCCCGCGAGCAGGAAAAAATTCACAACAAAAACTTCCGCTTCACTCTCACCACCAACGGCATTCTCATTGACGACGATGTTATTGAATTTTCAAACAAAGAAATGAGCAATGTTGTGTTGAGCCTTGACGGCAGAAAAGAAGTTCACGACAGACTCCGTAAGGACTATATGGGCAGAGGCAGTTATGACACAATCGTGCCCAAGTTCAAGGAATTTGTTGAACGCCGCGGCAACAAAAACTATTATATGCGCGGAACATTTACCCACGCCAACACAGATTTCACCAACGACATTCTTCACATGGCAGATATGGGCTTCACCGAGCTCAGTATGGAGCCTGTTGTTTGCTCACCTGATGACGATGCCGCCCTCACCAACGAAGATTTGCCCGTTCTTTTTGAGCAGTATGAGCTCCTTGCCAAAGAAATGATTGAAAGAAAGAAGCAGGGCAAGCCCTTCACCTTCTATCACTATATGCTTGACCTCAAGCACGGCCCCTGTATCTACAAGCGTATTTCAGGCTGCGGCTCAGGCACGGAATATATGGCGGTTACCCCCACAGGTGACCTTTACCCCTGCCACCAGTTCGTGGGTGACGAAAAATATCTTTTGGGCAACATCTATGACGGTGTTACCAACAAAGAAATTCAGGATGAGTTCAAGCTTTGCAACGCTTATGCACGCAAGGAATGTGACGATTGCTGGGCAAAGCTTTATTGCTCAGGCGGTTGTGCCGCCAACTCATACCACGCTTCAGGCAAAATCACAGGTATTTACGAATACGGCTGTGAGCTTTTCAAAAAGAGAATTGAATGTGCAGTTATGCTCAAGGTTGCCGACAGCGAAAAATAAGGAAACTGTATGAAAACACCTATTGTTGATTTTGTTGAAAATTACACAAAAAGCAACAAGGCCAGGCTTCATATGCCCGGCCATAAAGGTGTGCAGTTTTTGGGAATTGAACAATCTGATATAACCGAAATCAAGGGTGCAGACGAACTTTATTCACCTGAGGGAATTATTCTCGAAAGTGAAGAAAACGCGTCTGCGCTTTTTTCAACCTCCAAAACAGTTTATTCTGCAGGAGGCTCAACCCAGAGCATTCACGCTATGCTCTGCCTTGCCAAATCAAAAGGCAGAAGCAAAACCGTTTTTGCCGCCCGCAACGCTCACAAAGCATTTCTTTTTGCCTGCGCAAAGCTTGACTGCAATGTTGAGTGGCTCTTCCCTGAAGAAGGTTCTCATCTCTGCTCGTGCATAATCACCGGCAAAACTCTCGGCAAAGCTTTTAAAAATGCCGATGAACTCCCATTTGCGGTGTATATCACAAGTCCCGATTACCTTGGCAGAATGGCAGATATCAAATCGCTTTCTGCCGTTTGCCGCCGATATAACGTGCCCTTGCTTGTGGATAATGCTCACGGCTCTTACCTTGCTTTCTGCGAAGAAAATCTTCACCCCATTAGTCTTGGTGCCGATATGTGTTGTGACTCCGCTCACAAAACACTTCCCGTGCTCACAGGCGGCGGATATCTCCACATTGCAAAGAACGACCGCTTCGGTTTTGCCGGGCAAGCCGTTCAGGCTATGAGTATTTTCGGCTCCACAAGTCCGTCATATCTTATTTTGCAATCGCTGGATTTGTGCAACAAATATATTGAAGAAAAAATCAAAGATGACATCGCTGCCTGCCGCCAAAAGATTGAGAAAATCCGCTCAGTTATGCCCGTTGCCGATGTTTCGAACGAGCCGCTTAAAATCACGGCAGATATGCGCTGTGTTGCAAACAAAGATGTGTTTGAAAAAGCAGGTATCGAGCCCGAATTTGCAGACGGTGATTTCACCGTGTTTATGCTCTCCGGTCAAAACAGTGACGAGGATTTTGCAAAGCTTAAAGAAGCATTTTCAAAAATGCAGATTGTTAAAATTATCTGTGAAGAGCCGACCGCTATCCCCCGCGGAGTGCAGAAAATATCGGTGCGGGATGCAATATTCTCTTTGAGTGAAACAGTTGAAATCCAAAATGCCGTCGGCAGAATCTGCGCCGCGCCGACTGTTTCCTGCCCCCCTGCAATTCCTATTGCCGTCAGCGGTGAAGAAATCACGGCAGAACATATTGAGCTTTTTAAAAAATATAACATCAACCGCATTTCTGTGGTAAAAGAATAACTCTCTATACTCGTGTATAGAGAGTTTGTTTTTTATAATATAATCGGCAGAACCTGTCCGCCATTTTCGCGGGATTCATCGGCAAGGAACACCGCAAGGTGACCTTTCATTGAATCCTGAATTGATGTGCATGAAATTGACGGCTCACCGCCGACAACATAGTCAACGAAATCTTCTGAGAGAAGCAAATCTCCACCGCCGTGGCTGTCATCCTTAACGCTGACATCAACAACAGTTTCACTGAATTCGCAACCGGGACGGGGGTCAATCATGGATATGGTGAACTTTCCGTCTTCAAGGTCACCGAAAATTTCGCCTTTGGTGCCGGTGATGTGAATTTTGCGAAGGCCCTTTGATGCACCTCCCACCATATTGTGAGTGCCTGTTGCACCGCTTTGGAAATTCACAAGCACGCTCTGGTGGTCAACAACATTGTTGTCACTCTTATAAGCACATACTCCGTAGGGACTGTCGGTTTTGAGGAGCTTGATTTTTTCGTTGATGTCATCAATGCCCCTGTCCTCAAGGTCTGCCCACACATAAAAGCTCCAGCGGTCAGGGTGGTCAATATAAAGCCTTTTTGCAGAATAAAGGCATTCATCCACATGGGGACAGTCCACCATACATCTTGTGCCTGCGTTTTCGGGCGCATTGCCCAAAACAAACTGCTTGTTACTGCCAAAGCTTGAAACTGCAACGGGCAAATCTTCGCCCATGAGCCACATCATAATGTCCATATCATGACTGCATTTTGCAAGAAGCATTGATGCGTGACACTTTTCATAGTTGTTCCACTTGCCTCTTACGTGGCTTGTAGACATATGATGATAGCTCACAAACTCAGAAAGCTGAATTGTGATAATATCACCGATTGTGCCTTTAATGAGTTCCTCTTTGATTTTTTTGTAAAAAGGAGCATATCTCAAAACAAAGCAAACCATAATTTTACGGTCATATTTTTTTGCGGCAGCAACAAGCTCCCTGGCTTCTTTTTCATTCACGGCAAAGGGCTTTTCAAGCAAAACATCAAGGCCGTATTCAAGAAGAGGAAGGGTTGTTTTAACGTGGATGTTATCCATTGTTCCGTTGATTGCCGCATCTGCAAAGCGTGGCACGGTCACAAGCTGTTCCACACTTTCAAAGCAATGCTCTGCCGGAATATTAAACCTTTCGGCAATATATTCTCTGCGGATTGAATCGGGGTCAACGATGCCCACAATCTGCATTTTTTCAGGTTTCAGCTCGGCAAGTGAAGCATAAATCAGGCTTCTGTGTCCTCCGCCGACAATAATTGTTTTTAATGGTTGATTCATAAGGGTCTCTCTTTCAAAAATTATCCAAAAAAGTCGTGATCAACGTCCGGCTCTTCGCCCTCTTCAACAGGGAAAAGATCAATCATACCAACCGCACGCTTGAGCACAAGCAAAGCATCTGAAGAATTTGTTTTGCCGTCGTTGTTTACATCGGCTCTTTCCGTTTGAGCAGATGTGAGCTTCAATACACCCGTGCTTGCCTGAAGAATCATAAGCGCGTCAGATGAATTGATTGTTCCTTTGCCGTCAACGTCACCGTAAGAAGCGGCAAAGCAACTAACACCCATTGCAAAAACAAGAGCAATGGCCAACAAAATTGCAACTGTTTTTTTCATAATATACCTCCGCCGGAATGATTGCAGATATTATATCAAATCATATTTCAAAAATCAACATTATTCCTTATTTCACAAAGAAAAGTGAAGCGGCAATAAGAATCTGTGCGCCGTAATATGTAATGTGATTAAGAACAACAAAAAGGCGTGTGCAACCGTTTTTGGTGAAGAAAATCTGGCTGAGAACAAGGTCAGAAACAAAGAACAACACACCGCCCACGAAGAAAAGAATCTGTGAAATCTCCATTCCGTGGTTTGTCATTGTCATAAATCCAACAGAAAATGTCATTGACGCCAACGCGCCGTAGGTGTTGGCAATTGTCTTGAACTTGCCCATATCCATTTTTGTGATTTTAACAGCAAGGCTTGAAAAAACGAGCACTGCCACAGGTGCGGTGAAGCAAACAAGAGCGTTGACAAGAGTCATCGGATAATGGATAAAAATGTTTGCAACCAACAGCACATGCTGAAGCATAAAGGTTACAAAGCCGAACATCAAAAATGTGTCGCTGTTTTCTTTCTGAATCCACTTAAGCTCAATGAATACGTCACCCAAAATTCCGAAAACGCCGCCCAAAACAATCATCAGACCGTAGGTGAGATTAACCGCGGGGTTGCTGATAATTGCCGCAACACCCGTTGCCACAAAAAGTGAGCTTGTTGCAACCTTGATTGCAAGGTCAGAGTAATTAACTTTAACTGTTCTTCTGATTGTAAAAAACACCGTAACGGCTACACACAAAGCAAATACTGTCCAAAAAATCATACTGATTCCTCCTTTATGCCAATATACTACCATAACCGCAGGTTTAATTTCAATATAAAAAAGAAAAATCCCCGACTCAAATCGGGGATTTAATCATTATTTTACTTCAATTTTTTCTTTGCCGCCCATATAAGGTCTCAAAGCAACAGGAATGTTTACACTTCCGTCGGCGTTGAGGTTGTTTTCGAGGAAAGCAATCAACATTCGGGGAGGAGCAACAACTGTGTTGTTAAGAGTGTGGGCAAGATATTTGCCGTCTTTGCCGTTAACTCTGATTTTGAGTCTTCTTGCCTGAGCGTCACCAAGGTTGGAGCAGCTACCCACCTCAAAATATTTCTGCTGTCTGGGTGACCATGCTTCAACGTCAATTGACTTAACCTTCAGGTCAGCAAGGTCGCCTGAGCAACATTCAAGAGTTCTTACGGGAATATCAAGTGAGCGGAACAAATCAACTGTGTTCTGCCAGAGCTTGTCAAACCATACGGGGCTGTCTTCGGGCTTGCAGACAACAATCATTTCCTGCTTTTCAAACTGATGAATTCTGTAAACACCGCGCTCCTCAAGGCCGTGGGCACCCTTTTCCTTGCGGAAGCAGGGAGAATAGCTTGTGAGGGTCTGAGGAAGTTTTTCTTCGGGGATGATTGTGTCCATAAATTTACCAATCATTGAATGCTCACTTGTGCCGATGAGGTAAAGGTCCTCACCCTCAATTTTATACATCATTGCATCCATTTCGGCAAAGCTCATAACACCGGTTACAACGCCGCTTCTGATCATAAAGGGAGGCACACAATAGGTGAATCCGCGGTCAATCATAAAATCACGGGCATAGGAAATAATTGAAGAATGAAGTCTTGCGATGTCGCCCATAAGATAATAGAAGCCGTTGCCTGCAACTCTTCTTGCGCCGTCGAGGTCGATGCCGTCAAACTTTTCCATAATGTCAACATGGTAGGGAACCTCAAAATCAGGTGTAACAGGCTCGCCGTAACGCTGAACCTCAACATTTTCGCTGTCATCCTTACCAAGAGGAACTGACGGGTCAATAATGTTGGGAATGGTCATCATAATCTTTGTGATTTTTTCGCTGTATTCGGTTTCAAGAACCTCAAGCTCCGCAAGGCGCTTTGCGTTCTGAGCGACAAGCTGCTTAACCTCTTCTGCCTCATCCTTTTTGCCCTGAGCCATAAGTGCGCCAATTTGCTTTGAAATCTTGTTACGGCTGGCGCGGAGTGAATCCGCCTCACCCTTGCAGGCTCTGCTGAGCTTGTCAAGCTCGATCACTTCATCAACAAGAGGAAGCTTACTGTCCTGAAATTTATTTTTAATGTTCTGTTTAACAATTTCGGGGTTTTCTCTTAAAAATTTCAAATCAAGCATAGGAATTCTCCTTTAATAAAAGTCCATAAAATATAATAACAAACTAATCACAAAATTTCAATAGAAAAATAAAAGTTCCTGATTTTACTCAGGAACTTTTAATGTTAAATTATTGGGTTTTATTATTCAGCGTTCTTCTTTTTGTTGATTACAACAAAAGCAACTACTGCGCCTGCGATAAGTACAACTGCAACTGCTGCAATGATGATGATTGTTTTGGGGTCTTTCTCGTCATCAAGGATTTCGTCGCTGCCAGCAGGCTCTGTTTCGTCCTCATCGGGAGTGTAGTAATCATATGTGTTATCATCATAATCATAGCTGAAGTCTGTTGTGTCTTCAGTTGATGAAATCACTTCGCTTGTGGAAGGAACTTCTGTGCTTGAAGGAAGTGTGTTTGTGGGAACTGTGCCTGTGGGGGCTGTGGGTTTCTGTGTGGGTTTCTGAGTGGGCTTTTCAGTAGGCTTCTGAGTGGGCTTTTCAGTAGGTTTCTGAGTGGGCTTCTGAGTGGGCTTTTCTGTAGGTTTCTCAGTGGGTTTCTGTGTGGGTTTTTCAGAAACGATTGAGTTGCCGGAAACTGAAGGTGAAACAGATTTGTTTTCATTGTTTTCATCAGTAACAGCGCAGTCAGCAACAGTTACGGAGAATGAATATTCTGTAGCCTTCTTGTCTTTGTCAAGAGTGATTGTGGCAACTGTGCCCTTCTGCGCACCGTTGAGTGAAATAGCGCTGATGTGGCTTCTGCCGCCTGTTGCAGTTGGGTTTGAAAGCAACATATCACCGCCGTTGTCATCTGCCATTGCTCCGCCCTTTGCAATCTTGCTGCAAGTAACGCCGTTCATATTGAACACAACGTCAAGGCTGTTGAATGTTCCGCTTGTAAGGTTGAGTTCAACAACGATTGTGTCACTTGTTTCGCTTACCTTTTTGAGTGCGAACTGGGGAGCATCTGCTGCGAATGATGAAATAACCATTGCACCTGCAACACTGAACACCATTGCAAGGCAAAGGAACACTGAAATGATTTTTGCGAATTTTGTCATTTTAATATATCTCCTCTCAAAATGATACACATATAATAACAAAAAAAGGAGAATAAATCAATACCAAACAGAAAATTTCTTACATAATCCTTTATTTTCCATATACATATTATATATCAATATTCTTTTTTGTTTGTTGACATAGTGTGCGCGTTAGTGTATAATTTAAAAAAGTATATAAAGGAGGATATTTATGAAAAAGGTTATCAGTATCTCCCTTTGCCTTGTGCTGATGCTGTCAGCTCTGCTTATCCCCGCATCAGCCGCCACAGCCGAGCTTGTTTCAAAGCCGAGCAAGACCACCTTTTATGAAGGCCTTGACTGGATTTATAACGGGTCCTCAATATCTGAAAAAACAGATTTCGACCTTACAGGCACAGTTGTTAAACATAACGGCAAAAACATATCCTTTGCTATGTTCCCCTGGGGAGGCAATATGATTGCCGAGCCTTCAAGCGGAAAGTGGCAGACAGGCAAAAACAAGGTTAAAATTTATCTTGAGGATTTCAGCGGAGTTTATGCCGAAAGTGAATTTACCCTGGTTGCAATAAAATCCGCAGTCTTGCACAAAGCTCCCGACAAAACAGAGCTTATCCGCGGCACTGACTGGGAATATGACGCGCTGAACAATATCAAGCTTAAATCCTACTCCCCTGCAGGCGCACAGATTAAGCTTACATTTACCGACAACACCACCAAGATTGTTTCATACAGCGACGGCGGAATGGACTGGTTCGTGCCCGATAGCATTGTGGACTTTGCAATGGGTGCCAACACCCTCAGTCTTACATATTACGGCCACACGGTTCCTTTTGAAATCCGCTTTGTTCTGGAGGGCATCAAAAGTGCCACGCTCAAAAACAAGCCCTCACTTGTTAATTATGAATTTAAAGACAACTGGACATACTCGTCGAACAAAATTGTTCCTTCGTATGATTTCAGCGGGCTCAAGGTAAGCCTTACCTACACCAACGGAACAAGTGAAACGGTGGAATATTCCGCTTCACCCAAACGCTTCAGCATCTCCCCCAAATCAACTGTTACCAAGGGCAAAAACACAATGATTGCCACAGTTGACGGAAAGGCTTCGGTTGAATTTGAGATTTTTTTGAGAAGCTTCGGTGACGTTACCCTTGACGGCACCTGCAACTCACAGGATGCACTGACAGTGCTTCAGTATTCCGTGAGCTTAATTAAGCTCAACATTGTTAAATTCAGATATGCCGACGTTACCGCCGACAGCAAAGTCAACTCATCGGATGCGCTGGCAATTCTTCAAAAATCCGTAGGCACAATCGAAAAATTCAAAGCAGAAAAATAAAGGGAGGAAAACTTAAAATGAACACAATCAAAAAAATTCTGGCAGTTGTTCTGGCCGCCGTTTTTGTGCTTTCAGTTGCAGGCATGAGCGTTTATGCAGAGGAGGAGAAGCTCCCCTCAAACGCATCATACGTTGCAGGTGACGCAGACGGTGACGCAATCATCAATTCAGCGGACGCATTGAGAATTGTTTATCACTCATCAGCACTTCAGCCAATGAAAGACGTTGTGCGCAGAACTGCCGCCGACGTTGATGCAAACGGCAAGCTCAACTCAACAGATGCGCTGATGATTCTTTATTACTCCGTCGGAAAGGTTGATTCCTTCAAAAGAAAAGACTTCAATCTTTCAAAAATCGCAGGCAGCATTAACTACGACCCCTATACAGGCTGTGTAATTGACAACCAGGGTCTCGGACTTGTTGGCTTTGCTTATGATGCAAAATATCAGGTATTCTACGCCACAGGCGCCGGCTGGCAGAGAACAGTTGGTTACACCGAGCTTTATGACCGCCTTGCTGTTATCGCATTTATGCCCCTTGATACAATCCGTATTAAGTTTAACTACAAAGGTATGCAGTGGATGGTTCAGCTTTGGAAAGGTTATTACGGCCTTGTGCTTGCAGGCTGTGAAACAGGCTTCTATTACCGCCCCGGTGACACACCCGAAAGCCAGACAACTTACAACATTGTTTCAGAAGAATATCATCAGGAAATGAGTTGCCGCTTCCACTACGGCACAAGCTCATTCAACCGCTACTCCAAGACATGGTGGTTAACAGGCTTCTCCCCTGCTGCTCAGCTCAGCCCCGCAACCACAATCCCCATGATGAGAGTTGAAAACACAATCAACTTCACAGACGTAGGCCTTATGAACGCCTTTATTCAGGGACTTGAAGATGTTGACCATATCTTCCAGAATTACGACGGTAAAACAAGACCGTTCTACTTCGTAGAAGGCTCCAACTACAGAGTTACAGGAACTTCAGTATGGTTTGAGTGGAAATAATCAAGCATAATAAATCGCCCCGCTTCTTCGGTGAAGCGGGGCGATATTTTTGTTGTCTAGCAACTGTTGAAAACCCCCGGTTCTACCGGGGGAAAAAGAACGCTTTAGTAAAAACAAGAAGCAGCACGCAAAAGAGTGCTGCAAAAAAATAATAACCTCCTGATATAATAGAAGCGGTTTGGCGACTGCATTA
>JBGVFJ010000018.1:0-16377 GCA_045121005.1 Acutalibacteraceae bacterium | reverse complement strand
AACAAGTGACGGAATGAATCTTCTAAAAAACGGTTTTGAGGGCTACAACGGCAGGTATCTCGGTAATCTCTGTGCAATATTTTTTACACGGTTTGGCTTTTTGAGAGTGATTGTAAAAGCCGCTTCTTTTGTGTTTATTTTGTATATGCTTCAGCGCTTCAGCGGCAAAGATACACAGTTTTTATATCTTTCTGCAGCAATTCTGCTTGTACCGTATTCGCCGTTTATACAGTCAATCGTGTGGTCGGCGGGATTTTTTAATTATACCTTCTCGCTGTGCTTTATTCTTCCCTGTATCTATATCCTGCTGAATAAACATCAGAATTTTTACATACCAGTTATTATTGTTCTCGGCTTTCTCGGTCAGCTTTTTATGGAAACCTATACCTTGCTGACAATCGCAATTTCTGCTGTTGTGTTGATTGTCAGATTAAAAAACAAGTCAAACATACTAATTCCTTTGTTTTACTTCGTTTCCTGCATCGCAGGCGGAGCGGTAATGTTTTCCAACTCTGCTTATTCTCAGATTCTCGCAGGGGAAAATAAATATCAGAAAAAATCAGGTGCTTTGCAGGCCGTCGAAAATCTTTTTACCCTTGTTCCGCGATATGTGTTTTATGCCTGCATACCTGCCTTGCTTATAATTGTTCTCTTGTTGATTTATAACAGGAAGCAAAAATTTGTTTCTTTTGATAAAGCTAAGCTAAAAAAATATATGCTTCTGATTTTGGGATTGTCTATGCCGTTCTGCGTGGTAGGACCAATCGGAACAAGATGTTTTATCGGTGTAAATCTTCTGCTTCTTCTGATAATACAGACGATGACTAAAGCTTTGGATATTAAAAAGCTTACAAAAGTCTTTTTGATAACTGTCATATGCCTGAATTTTTTAATATACGGTGTGATGTTTGTATCAAATCAAAATAAGATTGAAGCTATTTCAAAGGCAGTTGACGCAGGGGAGAAGAGTATATCATTTGAGCATACAAAGTTTCATATTTTTGCTCACAATATGGATAATGAAGCTGTGAATTCTAAATTACATAAACGGTTTTGTGAATACTACGGCTTCCCGACGGATATTGAAATAAATTTCAAATAACTCTTGACTTTTAGAGTACGAATCGTTATAATACCAATGTTATGTGCCGGTGTGATGGAATTGGCAGACGTGCTGGACTCAAAATCCAGTGGTAGCGATACCGTACCGGTTCGACCCCGGTCACCGGCACCAAGAACGACCTTGTCTTTTGATAAGGTCGTTTTTTACTGAAAACGGAGGATTTTTACATATGACATCTGCTCTTCTGATTGCGTTGATAGTTGTGCTTTACAGCTTTCAGACTCTTTTCTGCACAATGTTTAACAACAAATATTCAGGCAAGCCCGAAAATGCTTCTGCCGTTTTTTGCATTCTTGAAAGTGTTTTTATTGCAGCTTTTACCTGGGCTTGGATTGGCTTTAAATTCAGCCTTTCTCCAATGACTCTTCTTTTCGGTTGCCTTAATGCAGTTGCGCTTTTCGGCTATAACAATTCCGTTATCAAAGCCGGCGCAAAGGGCTCCTACTCCTTTATGAATGTTTCTCAGCTTTTCGGCGGAATCATCCTTCCCTTGCTTTATTCAACCATATTCCTGGGTGACTCGTTGAGTTGGTATCAGTATGTTGCGGTTGCACTGATGCTTGTATCTTTTATTCTTATGAATTACAAAGATATGAAGCTCAAAAATACCCACTGGTCATACTATGCCTTTTGTGGGTTACTTTTTGTCTGCAACGGTGCTTACGGAACGCTCCTCAAAATGCAGTCAGAATATAACGTTAATGAAAAGAATGAAATGATTATCCTCACCTTTGGTATTATGGGTGTAATCGCCTTGTTCCAGCTTGTTTTCAAAGAGAAAAAGGAAACCCTCAAAGCTTTTAAAATGTCAAAAAAAGCAATTCTGCCTCTAAACCTTTGCCTTGTGAGTGCGGCTCTTGCAATCAATATTCTCGTGCTTGTTATTCCTATGGTCAACACTGCTGTATTATACACCGTTGAAAACGGCGGAGTGTTGCTTCTCTCGGCACTGTATTCTTTTGTATTCTTCAAAGAAAAGCCCCATCTTATGAAAGTTATCGGTATGATTGCCGCTGTTGTGAGCATCACTGTGCTCAGCTTATGATTGGAGAAATTATGGAACAGAAAACAAGAAAAGTATATATTCTGCTCACCCGTCTTCATGATTTCGGTTCAAGGGTTGCAGGCTTTTTTGCAACCTGCTATTATACCCATTCATCAATCGGACTTGAAGAAGATATGAACACATTTTACTCTTTTATGGTCAACGGCTTCGTTGAAGAGGATGTGTCAAGATTTTTGCGCGGCAAATTTCCGCCATTTCCCTGTCAGCTTTATGAAATTGAGGTTTCTCAGGAGGTTTATGACGAAATCAAGCGCATAATCAATGAGTTCAAAAGAGAAAAGAAAAAATACAGATATACCAAAAAGGGTGTAATTTCAGGTTTATTTTTTATTCCTCGTCAAAAGAAGAACGAGTTTTTCTACTCTCATTTTGTAGCTCACGTGCTCAAAAAGTCCAGCGCGGTTACCATTAAGAAAAACACGGCTCTTTATTTTCCGCGCGATTTCAAGAAAATGTCGGGTCTCAGTCTCAGATTCCAAGGCAACCTGAAAGGCTTTGCCAACAAATTCATACCTCGCTATAAAAGTGTGTGATTAACTCCGTTTCGACGGAGTTTTTCTTTTGTCATTTTTCAAAAATCTCCGCATATTATTTAACGGACAAACAGGAGGTTGCGAAAATGAAAAGATTTTTAATGCTGAGCGTGTTGCTGATGGTAATGATGATAATCACACCGCTGATTTCAGTGAGGTATAACAGAGTAATTCAAGCTTCTGCTCAGCCTGAAGCCGAGTTTGAAATCAGTGAAACAATTAAGGTTATGGCTTCGGATAACGGCTTTATCAAGGAGATGGATACCCGTGAATACCTGATTGGTTGTGTGGCAGGGGAGATGCCCGCCACCTATCATACCGAGGCCCTCAAAGCCCAGGCTGTTGCCGGCTACACTTACGCCAAATACATTTCACTTCGCGATAAAGACAAACTGGGCGGTGCCGATATTTCAGACGACAGCACCTTGTATCAAGCTTATATCAATGAATCAGTCCGAAAAGAAAAATGGGGAAATGATTTTGAAAAAAATGAAAAAATCATATCTGATGCTGTTGATTCCGTGCTTTACTGTTATCTTTCTTATGAAAACAAACCTGCTATGACAGTTTATCACAACATAAGTTCTGACCGGACGGAAAGCGCCGAAAATGTTTGGGGAAAAGCATTTTCTTATCTTGTTTCGGTTAATGCAACAGGGGACAGACTTTCACCTGATTTCAAGTCGGAAAAAGAATTTTCAATCAAGGAATTAAAATCAATTCTGAAAGAAAATGATATAGAATATTCCGATAAAATTTCTGTTGAAAAAAGGTATGATTCGGGTTATGTAGAGAGTATTAAAATCGGCAGCGAAAGTGTTTCGGGCACTGATTTCAGAAAAATGCTTTCACTCAGAAGTGCCGACTTTGATGTCGAAACAGAGGATGAAAAGATAGTTGTGACTTGCCGCGGCAACGGTCATTTTGTGGGAATGAGTCAGTACGGTGCAGACTATATGGCAAGGCAGGGAGCGACCTATGAGGAGATTTTAAGCTACTATTATCCCAAAACAGAGCTAAAAAAATTAAAAATTTAAAAAATTTTTGTGAATTTTCAAAAAAACTATTGAAAAATAAAATCTATGTGTTAGAATGAAATCAATCTTAAAAAGGAGGAAGACACAATGGCATTTGTTATTTCTGATGATTGCATCGCTTGTGGCGCTTGCGAAGCTGAATGTCCTGTAGAAGCTATTTCTGAAGGCGACGGAAAGTATGTTATCGATGCAGACGCTTGCATTTCTTGCGGCGCTTGTGCAGATGCTTGCCCTGTTGAGGCTCCTCACGAGGCATAATTTGAGCTTATTAAGCATATTGCAGGGCGGATTTTCTGCCCTGCTTTTTCTTTTGCGGAGGTTGTATGTCAAGCTATAAAACCGAACATCTCGGAGGCAATTATTACGTTGCCGTGAGTGAAGACCACACATTCGGCACGGATGCCGTTTTGCTTGCTGATTTTGCTTCACCGAGCAAAAATGATAATGTGTGTGATATGGGCACGGGCTGTGCCATTATCCCTATGCTTTTTTGCCGTAATGCACGTGCAAAGCATATTACAGGCATTGAAATTCAGCAAAACGGATACGAGCAGGCCGTTGAATCTGTCAGACTCAGCAAAGCTGAAGATAAGGTTGACATTATAAACGGCGATATAAAGAATATAAAAAGCTTATTGCCTCACGGTACGTTTAATGTTGTTATTATGAATCCGCCGTATAAAGCAACAAACGGGGGAATAGAAAGCAAAACTCAGTCCGCAAGAATTGCCCGCCACGAAATTGCCTGCACGGTTGACGATGTCACTGCCGCTGCGGCGCACCTTCTCAATTTCGGCGGTCGTCTTTGTCTTTGCAACCGTCCCGAAAGATTAAGCGATACGATTGTCAGTATGCGAAACGCCGGTATTGAGCCTAAGCGACTTCGCTTTGTGTCAAAAAAATCCGATACTGCACCGTGGCTCTTTTTGATTGAGGGCAAAAAAGGTGCAAAGCCTTTTATGAAAGTTGAAGCACCTCTTGCGCTTTACGATAACAGCGGTGAGCTTTGCCAAGAGGTTATAAATATTTACGGTGAATATAAGGAGAATCATAAATGAGCAAGCTTTTTGTTGTGGGCACGCCTATCGGAAATCTCGAAGATTTTTCTCCCAGAGCCATACGTATTCTCAGTGAATGTGATTTTATTGCCGCTGAGGATACAAGAGTAACGTTGAAGCTTCTTAACCATTTCGGCATTAAAAAGCCGATGGTCAGCTACTTTGAGCATAATATCAGAGAAAGCGGCGAAAAGGTAATCGCAGAAATATTAAGCGGCAAAACCTGTGCACTTGTAACAGATGCAGGTATGCCTGCTATTTCCGACCCCGGGGAGGATTTGGTCCGTCAGTGCCACGAAAAAGGAATCCCTGTTGAATCTGTACCCGGTCCCTGCGCTTTTGCAACAGCACTTGCTCTTTCGGGTATGCCATCGGGCAGATTTACTTTTGAGGGCTTTCTCAGTGTCAACAAGCCCGGAAGGGCACAGCATCTTGATTCATTGAGAAATGAAACAAGAACTATGATTTTTTATGAAGCTCCTCACAAGCTTTCTGCAACTCTTAAGGATATGAATAAGGTGTTCGGCAACCGTGAAATTGCCATTGTCAGAGAGCTTACCAAAATTCACGAGCAGGTTATTCGTACCACTCTTGATGAAGCTGTCCGTCTGTACTCTGACGGTGGTTTAAAAGGGGAAATGGTGCTGATTTTAAAGGGAAAAGAAGAAACTCTTAATGAAGAAGAGCTGACTCTTGAAGATGCAATTGAGCTTGCAAGAAAAAGTGTAGAAAGCGGTATGAGCACAAGCGAGGCCGCTAAAAATGCCGCCAAGCTCACAGGCTTTAAAAAAGGCGATATTTATAAGTCGCTGTTATAATCGGAGGTTAAAATGGCTGATTTTATTAGTTATCTTACAGCGCATTGGTATTTGATTCCTGTTTTTGTAATTCTTATCGGGCTGACTGTTTTTATGTGGATAAAGGCTATCGTTTCCGGTCAGAAACGAAAGGAGGAGCGAGAGCGCATTATAGCACTCCTTGAAAAAGAAAAAGCATTGCGCAATCAATTCAGAGTGCTGAATGAAGATATGCTCACGGACCCTTGTGTTGATGACGAGCGTCTTATTTTCGGATTTGCCGCCAACGTGCAGATGTCTGTTGAAAAGCTTGATAATATGAATGAAGAGTTTATGGCGCTTAACGAAGTCAGGCAGAACGTGTATGCCCTGAGCTATATCTTTGAAGACAGCAAATATGTTTGCCTTTCTGACTTTTTCAGAGCTAACGGTGAACCGCTTACCTCCGTTGCACAAAGAGCTGTTACGGATGTTGTCGGCGGTGAGTTCAGCGAAATTTTTACTTCTCAGTTTTCTATGCTTGACGATAATAATGAAGAAGTTTCCTTTGATGAAAAGCAAGTCGAACTTCTTGATTCACGCTACTGTGAGTTTATGAAATCTGAAAAGGCAAATGTTCTCGGAACAGTTGCCGATTACATCAGAAAAAATTATACCAGTTTTATATAAACTTTGCCGATACAATCGTTTGTATCGGCACTTTTTTATATCAATATATCAAAAAAATTCTAATATTTCTTAACTTTTTCTATTCCAATTGTTGAATTTTTGTGATATTATTATATCGCATGTAACTATGGTTACAAATTAACTCTAAAGGGAGAGGTTTTTATGGCACATTTTATATTTTCCGCGTTCTGTGATGAATCGGGCGAAACAACTATCGGCGGCCAGATGGCGGCTTGTAAAGCTAACGGAATCACACATATGGAGCTTCGCGGCTTTGGTGAAAAATCAATCAACACACTCACTGTTGAAGAAGCCGAGGCTATGAAAAAAGAAATTGACGAGCAGGGTATGAAGGTTGCTTCAATCGGCTCAGGCTACGGCAAAATTGAAATCACAGATGATTTCGAACCTCATTTTGAAGCTTTTAAAAATACAGTTGCCGTTGGTAAAATCCTTGAGGCTAAATATATAAGAATTTTCTCTTTCTTCTTCACCAAGGGTGAAAGTCACGAAGAATATAAAGACGAAGTTATCCGCCGCGTTAAGGCTATGGCAGATTACGCAACCGAGCAGGGTCTTGTACCTTGCCTCGAAAATGAAAAAGATGTTTACGGTGACACAGCAGAAAGAATGAATGATGTTCTTCGCGCCTGTGATAACCTTCTTGCCGTGTTCGATCCTTCAAACTTTGTTCAGTGCGGTGTTGATACCCTCAAAGCTTATGAACTTATCGGTGATAAGGTTGAATATTTCCACGTTAAGGATGCACTTTTTGACGGCGGTACAGTTGTTCCTTCAGGTGAAGGCGACGGTAATCTCGTTGCAATTCTTAAACAGTTTGCGCAGAAAGACGGTGTAAGAGTTCTTTCACTTGAGCCTCACCTCAAGGTGTTCGATGGCCTTTCTTCTCTTGAAGCAGACGATGCAACCGAAAAAATGATGGAAAAGAATGTTTATGCTTCACATGCAGAATCCTTCGCTGTTGCAGCTGCAGCTATGCATAAGGTAGCCAATGAGGCTCAGCCTGTCAGATTCGGTATCATCGGTATGGGTAACATGGGTACCTCCCACGCCAATAACTTCCTTGCAGGTAAAATCAAGGATATGAGACTCACCGCAGTGGCCGATATCGTTCCCGAAAAGCTTGAATGGTCAAAGGAAAATCTTCCCTGGGCAAAGAGATATAATTCCGCTTCCGAGCTTATGGACAGCGGTGAGGTTGATGCAGTTGTTATCTGTACTCCTCATTATTTCCATCCGCCTCTCGTTATGGAGGCATTGAGCAAAAATCTTCATGTTGTTTCAGAAAAGCCCGCAGGTGTTTACACAAAGCAGGTTCGTGAAATGAATGAAGCTGCCGAAAAGAGCGACAAGGTTTTTGCAATGATGTTCAATCAGAGAACAAATTGTGTTTACAGAAAAATCAAAGAAATCGTTGACAGCGGTGAATACGGTGAAATCCGCCGTGTAAACTGGATTATTACCGACTGGTACAGAACCCAGGCTTATTATAACTCAGGCGGATGGCGTGCAACCTGGTCAGGTGAAGGCGGCGGTGTTCTTCTTAATCAGAGCCCCCATCAGCTTGACTTGTGGCAGTGGATTTGCGGTATGCCCTCAAAGGTTCGTGCATTCTGTCATAACGGCAAATGGCACGATATCGAGGTTGAAGACGATGTTACAATCTATGCTGAATATCCCAACGGTGCAACAGGTGTGTTTATTACAACAACAGGTGATTATCCGGGAACAAACCGTTTTGAAATCACAATGGATCAGGCCAAGCTTGTTTGTGAAAACTCAGAAACTCTTACACTTACGGTGCTTGATGTTCCTGTTAGTGAAAACTGTGCTAACTGTGACAAGGGCTTTACAGATATCAAAACAACAACAGTTGATGTTGAAACAGACGGCTTAAATGAGCAGCATTCAGGTGTTCTCAATGCATTTTCTTCACACATCCTCAACGGAACTCCCTTGGTTGCCAACGGCACAGAAGGTATCAGAGGTCTTATGATTTCAAATGCAGCTCATCTCTCAAGCTGGACGAATGAAGAGGTTTCTCTCCCTGTTGATGAAGATGTTTTCTACGCTGAGCTTCAGAAGAGAGTAGCTACTTCAAAAGCCAAAGAGAATATTGTTGAAACAGTTGAAAGTGATATGAGCAGTACGTTCTGATTGTTGGTGAAACTATGAAAGTTAATCTTGTTGGTTGCGGTGGTGTTTCAAAATGCCACCTCAATGCCATAAATTTTCTTAAAGATAAAGATATTCAATTAACCGCAGTTGCCGACATTGTTCCTCAGAAGGCTGATAAAGCTGCAAAGGAAAACAATTGCAAGGCATATTACGATTATTTCGAAATGCTCGATAATGAAAAGCCTGATGTTGTTCACATCTGCACACCACATTATCTTCATGTTGAAATGGCTGTTGAGGCTCTCAAAAGGGGAATTAACGTTGTTCTTGAAAAGCCTTGCGGAACATCAGTCAGCAATTTAAAGCTTCTTATTGAAGCAGAAAAGGCTTCTGATGCAAAATTGGCGGTGTGCTTTCAGAACAGATATAATCCCTCGGTTGTTTTTGCAAAAGAGCTGATTGACAGCAAAAAATACGGCGAAGTGAAAACTGCAAGGGCAATAGTTACATGGCGCCGCGATGAGGATTATTACAATTCTGATGCATGGCGCGGAACATGGGAGCAGGAATGCGGCGGTGTGCTTATAAATCAGGCAATTCATACCCATGATTTAATGCAATATCTTTGCGGTAAACAAACTGTTACCGTTGAAGGTCACATTTCAAATTTTCATCTCAAAGATACCATTGAAGTGGAAGACACAGCCGGTGTTTATTTCACTTATGCCGACGGAACAAGAGCTGTTTACTTCGCAACGAATGCAGCAGGTGACAACTCAAACCCTATTGTTGAAGTGTTTTGTGAAGATGCAGTAATCCGCGTGGAAGGTTCATCTGTTTATAAAATCAGTGACAATGTTGAACAGATTTTTTCACAAAAAGCTGAAACTGAATTTGTTGGTAAAAAAGAATGGGGCGACAGCCACACACATCTGATTTCAGATTTTTATGATTGCCTTAAGTCCGGAGAAAGGTTCCCCATTGATGCAGAAGAAGCAAGCCGTGCGGTTTATGAGCTTTTGGCTGTATACGAATCATCTCGTTGCGGCAAAACTATAGTTATGAAAGATTTTATTAAGTAAAGGGCGGTATTTTTATGCAAATGACAATACGTTGGTTCGGTGCCGAGAAAGACACCGTCAGCCTTGAACAGATAAAGCAGATTCCCGGTGTTGCAGGTGTTGTGCCTGCTTTACACAAACTTCCTGCCGGTGAAGTTTGGCCTCTTGAAATGATTATGGAAATGAAAGAGGAAATCGAAGCAGCCGGTCTTACAATGGAATGTATCGAAAGCGTTAATGTTCATGAAGACATTAAATTGGGTCTCCCAAGCGCTGAAAAGTATATTGAAAACTATAAGACCTGCATCAGAAACCTTGCAAAAGCAGGAGTAAAGGTTATATGCTACAACTTTATGCCTGTTTTTGACTGGACAAGAACTGACCTTGCAATGGATATGGGTGACGGTTCAACCTGCCTTTGCTACAACGGCAAGCAGATTGAAGGCAAAAGCCCCGAAGATATGTTCCGTGAGATTGATGACAACTCAAACGGCTATGCGATGCCCGGTTGGGAAACAGAGCGTATGGGTGAAATCAAGGAGCTTTTTGAAAAATACAAAGGCATCACAGCGGAGGATTTGTGGAACAATCTTAAGCATTTCCTTGAAGAGATTATCCCCGTTTGTGAGGAATGCGATGTAAGAATGGCAATTCACCCCGATGACCCGCCATGGGATATTTTCGGTCTTCCCCGAATTATCAAAAATATTGAAGATATCAGACGCTTTTTAAAGCTTGTTGACAGCCCCTATAACGGTCTTACATTCTGCACGGGTTCATTAGGTGCAAGTGCAAGCAATGATTTGCCTGCAATGATAAGAGAAGTTGGTGACAGAATTTATTTCGCTCATCTTCGCAATGTTAAAATCCGTGAAAGCTGGTTTAACGAAACCGCTCACCTTTCAGAAGCAGGTTCACTTGATATGTGCGAAATTGTTAAGGCTTTGCAGGATGCCGGATTTGACGGTTATATCAGACCTGACCACGGCAGAATGATCTGGGGTGAGGTTGCCCGTCCCGGCTACGGGCTTTTTGACAGAGCTCTCGGTGCCGCTTATCTCAACGGCCTTTGGGAAGCTTGTGAAAAATCAAGATAAGAGAGGTTTACTATGAACATTCATGATAGTCTTAAAAATAAAGTTGCAGTTGTAACCGGAGGCGGCGGAGTGCTTTGCAGCGGTTTTGCAAAAACTCTTGCCAAGCAAGGAGTTAAGGTTGCAGTGCTTGACCTTAACGAGCAGGCAGCTAAGGCTGTTGCTGATGAAATCGTTGCGGACGGCGGTACAGCTATTGCTGTAGGATGCAACGTTCTTGACACCAAAAGTATGAGCAATGCAAGAAAAGTAATCAACGAAAAGCTTGGTACATGCGATATTCTTCTTAACGGTGCAGGCGGCAACAACCCCAGAGGAACAACAACCAAAGAAACCCTTGAAGAAATTGACCTTGTAGAAAAGAATGAAGATGTAAAAACTTTCTTTGACCTCGATCCTAAGGGTATTGAGTTTGTGTTTAATCTTAATTTCCTGGGTACTCTTATTCCTACTCAGGTTTTTGCAAGGGATATGGCTGTTAAAGACGATAGCTGCATCATTATGGTAACTTCCATGAATGCATTCAGACCTCTTACAAAAATTCCCGCATATTCAGCAGCTAAGGCTGCAGTTGCAAACTTTACTCAGTTTATGGCCGTTCACTTTGCTGATATGGGAATCCGAGTTAACGCAATTGCTCCCGGATTTTTCTCAACTCAGCAGAACAAAGCTCTTCTCTGGAACGAGGACGGCACACCTACTGCCAGAACAGGTAAAATTCTTGCCGCTACGCCTATGAAACGCTTTGGCGAGCCTGAGGAGCTCTCAGGTGCACTTCTTTTCCTTTGCGACAAGGAATATTCAGGTTTTGTCACCGGCACAACAATCGCCGTAGACGGCGGTTTCAACGCATATTCAGGAGTATAAATTTGAGGTGGTTTTGTGGAAGCTTTAGTCAGCATTATTGTTCCTGTGTATAATCTTGAGGGTTATGTAGATAATTGCCTAAACAGTCTTGTTAATCAGACATATCAAAATATTGAAATTCTCTGCATTGACGACGGAAGCACCGATAAAACCGCTGATGTAATTAAGTCATTTGCAGAGAAAGATGACAGAGTTATCTATGTTTACAAGGAAAACGGGGGAGTATCTTCAGCCAGAAACCTCGGCCTTGATATGTTCAAAGGCGACTATGTAATGTTCGTCGACGGTGACGACTATTTGCATCCACAGGCGGTGGAGATTTTTAAGAAATCCGAAGAACAAAGTAACTGTGATGTTGTATGTTCAAATTATGAACAGGTCGATACCTTAGGAAATAAATTTAAGGTGATTTGTGATTATAGGTACACAGTATGTTCTTTATTTGATTTTTTTGAAATTGCTTCGGATATGGTGTGTCGTTCTGTTTGGTGTAAGTTTTTTAAGCGTGATTTGGCAAAAAAATTTAATTTTCCGCTTAATGTTTCAAATGGTGAAGATACGGTTTATTTGCTAATGATATTAAATGAATGTCGTTCAATTGCATATGTTGGAGATCATTTGTATTTCTACTATTTCAGGAGAGGATCGGCTTCAAAAAACAATTTTCAACTTACGATGATTACTATGATAGATGGGCTCTCTGATTTGTGTGACTATCTTAAAAAAAAGAATTCTAAATACTTATTATCGCAGTCTTTAATCATGCTTTATAAAACTATTTTTTCAATCAGAACTCTTTGTGTAGGAAATAAATGCGAAAAGCTAATTAAAACTAAATGTAAAATAATTAGTATGAAATGGCTGAAGAATCTTCTGTTAAATGATTGTATTCGATTAAAGAAAAAATTAATCTTTTTAATTTTCTTCTACTCCCGCCATTTATACGAACTTGCGCGTTTAATTCAGGATCCCACAATGTTGGATTTTTATAAAAACAGACGAAAACAAAAAGGCAAAAGCCAAAAGGATTGATTCAATGAAAGCATTTAAGAAAATTTTATCACTGTTGATGTGCATTGTGCTTGTATTCAGCCTGTATGCCTGCGGTGATAATAATTATGACGGAACAGGTCTCCCGGAATCCACTTTTATTTCTGAAGAAAAAAATGACGACTTCCGCTATGAAGTGTATGAGGATTACACTATAATAACCGAGTACTTCGGAGAGAACAACAGAGTAAACATTCCCTCCCGACTTGGCGGAAAAAGCGTTAAGGGAATAGGTGACAACGCTATCGGCAAAAGCGTTCTTGCAATTGAAATTGTAGATATCCCCAAGAGTGTTGTTTATATTGAGCCTTCTGCGTTTTCGGGATGTACTACAACAACAATTTACACTGTTGCTGAGGGTAATCCTGTATATAAGAGTAAGGATGGTGTAATTTATTCCAAAGACGGTAAAAGTCTTCTTCATTATCCGTCAGGTAAGCTTGAAGAAACAATCACTGTTGCCGACGGAATCGAAACCATCGGCGGATATGCTTTTGCTAACAATGAAGATGTTGTTAAAATTTCGCTTCCGTCAAGCGTTAAGTCAATCGAAGAGCATGCTTTTGATGGTTGTGACAAGCTTAATAAACTCAATTTTCCCGAAGGTATAACTAAAATCGGAGACTATGCTCTTTATGAATGTTCTTCTCTTGCTGAAATCAAATTGCCTGAGAGCCTTAAAACAATAGGCGCGCATGCATTTGATTACTGTCTTTCACTCAAGGATGTTACTGTTCCGAACGCGGTTGTTCAGATTGGTGACGGTGCATTTATGCGCTGCAAGAGCCTGAGCAAAATTATGCTGCCTTCTTCTCTTGAAAGATACGGTTATCAGGTTTTCACAGGTTGTAATATGCTGAAAGAGTTTAAGATTGCCCCCGGTAATTCCAATTTCAGAATTTCCGACGGAATATTATATTCCTTCAACGGTGAGGAGCTTGTTGACTATCCCTACGCTAAGGGCGAAGATAAAATAAAAATAAAAACGGGAGTCAAATCTGTCAGAGCTTATGCTTTTTATAAAGACATAACTCATAATGATGCTGATTTGTCAGATTATATTGTTGAAATCGATTTTTCAAATGTTGAAAAAATCGGGGCCTATTCTTTTGCTAACCGTGATGCAATTGGTGCAGTTCAGCTTCCGTCAACACTTAAAGAATTTTCTTCAACAGCTTTTTATGACTGTCACAACATTGTTGCTTACAGAATAAAAGACAACAAGAATTTCATCAGTGTTGATGACGTTCTTTTTTCTGCAGATAAGAAAACACTTGTTGCTTATCCTGCAGGTAACATCAACCTCGGCTACACAATTCCCGAAGGCACTGAAAACATTACGGATTATGCCTTCCTTAATGCATCATCTCTTACGGAAGTCAATTTCCCGTCTTCACTTAAAACAATCGGTGATTACAGCTTCCATAAGCTGAATATGCTCACCCGAGTTGAATTAGGAAACAATCTCGAATCAATCGGTAAATATGCTTTTGCCAACTGTGTTTCTCTTGAAGAAGTCAAAATTCCCGATAATACCATTGAAGTTTTATCTGACGGAGCATTCACTTGCTGTGACGGTGTGTTTGATTTCAAGGTGCCTTATGGTGTTAAAACAATCGGAAAAGAAGTTTTCAGAGAAAGTGCGTATCTTGTTTATATTGAAATTCCTGAAACAGTTACCAAAATCGATGATTATGCTTTCTACGATATGGATAACATCACCGAGGTTACGATTCCTGACTCGGTCACAGAGTTCGGTAAAGAAATTATTGAAATTCGCAACGAAAACGACCCTGATAAGGTAACTCTTTTTGTTACAGAGGGTTCACCGGCAGAGGAATATGCTAAAAACTTCAATATTCCCTATGAAATTAACTAAGGAGAATTGCCATTATGAATCTTAATGTAAAAAAAAGAGAAGACTGTACTTTTGATATGCTTGCGCTTGGTGAGGTTATGTTAAGACTTGACCCCGGTGAAGGCAGAATAAAATCAACCCGCAGCTTCAATGTGTGGGAAGGTGGCGGTGAATATAACGTAGCCCGTGGTCTTCGCAGATGCTTCGGCCTCAAAACAGCTGTTGTAACAGCGCTTGCCGACAACGAAATCGGCAGACTTGTTGAAGATTTTATGCTTCAGGGCGGTGTTGACACTTCTCTTGTTAAATGGGTTAAATATGACGGTATCGGCAGAAGTGTCAGAAACGGTCTCAATTTCACAGAACGCGGTTACGGCATCAGAGGCGCTGTTGGTGTGTCCGACAGAGGCAACACAGCGGCTTCTCAGCTCAAGGTTGGCGATGTTGATTGGGAATATATATTCGGCACTCTCGGTGTTCGTTGGCTTCATACAGGCGGTATATTTGCCGCGTTGTCTGATACAACAGCACAGGTTGTCATCGAAGCTGTTAAATGTGCAAAGAAATACGGAACAATCGTTTCTTATGACCTTAACTACCGTCCTTCGCTCTGGAAGGATATCGGCGGTCAGACTCGTGCACAGGAAGTCAACAAAGAAATTGCAAAGTATATCGATGTTATGATTGGCAATGAGGAGGATTTCACAGCATGCCTCGGCCTTGAGGTTGAAGGTAACGATGAAAATCTCAAGGAGCTCAATATTGACGGTTACTATAAAATGGTTGAAAATGCAGTTAAGGTATATCCAAACTTCAAGGTTATCGCAACAACATTGCGTACAGTTAAAACTGCAACTGTTAACGATTGGAGCGCTATCTGCTGGTCAGAGGGCAGGATTTATAACGGTCTTGAGCTTCCCGGTCTTGAAATTTTTGACCGTGTGGGCGGCGGTGACAGCTTTGCTTCAGGTCTTGTTTACGGACTTATGGAGCTTGGTGATGCACAGCAGGCAGTGAACTACGGTGTTGCTCACGGTGCATTGGCTATGACTACTCCCGGTGACACATCAATGGCTTCAAAAGCAGAGGTTGAAAGAATTGTCGGCGGAGCCGGTGCAAGAGTTCAGAGATAAACAGAAAGGTTGATTATATATGGATAAAGAACAGATTTTAACCAGAATTCAGGACTGCGGTATTGTGGCTGTAGTCAGAGCTGAAACATCAGACGAGGCGGAGAGAATTGTTGATGCTTGTATGGAAGGCGGAGTAGCTGCAATTGAGCTCACCTTCACAGTGCCGCATGCGGACAAGGTAATTGAGTCCCTCGCCAAAAAATACAGCCCTGAGGATATTATTCTCGGCGCAGGCACTGTTATGGATGCTCCCACCGCCCGAATCGCAATGCTCAGCGGTGCGAATTATATCGTCAGCCCTTATTTTGATGCCGAAACCGTTAAAATGTGCAACCGCTACAGAACTGCTGTTATGCCCGGAATTATGACCGTGCGCGAGGCTGTTATGGCTATGGAAGCAGGTGCTGATATTCTCAAGGTCTTCCCCGGAGATTTGTACGGTCCTAAGATTATTAAAGATATCAAAGGTCCCATTCCTTATGCAAAAATGATGCCCACAGGCGGCGTAACAGCCGAAAATGTGGGTGAGTGGATTAAGGCAGGTGCCGTTGCTGTTGGCGCAGGCGGTTCTCTTACAGCAGGAGCCAAAAGCGGTGATTACGCGCTTATTACAGAAACTGCCAAAAAGTTTGTTGCCAACATTAAAGAGGCAAGGGCAAAATTATAATCTGAAAGGTAAAAGTTATGTTCGTTGATATAGCGAAAATTAAAATAAAAGCAGGTGACGGTGGTAACGGTGCTGTTGCTTTTCATCGTGAAAAATATGTTGCCTCAGGCGGTCCCGACGGTGGTGACGGCGGTAAGGGCGGAGATATTGTTTTTAAAGTTGATGACAATCTTGCAACCCTTTCCGATTTTCGCTACAAGCGAAAATATAAAGCTCCCAACGGTC
>JBGVFJ010000017.1:0-90009 GCA_045121005.1 Acutalibacteraceae bacterium | reverse complement strand
GCAAAAAACAAACAGCCGCACGTGAGCGGCTGCTTGAGATAGTAATGCGTTGTCAAACTTCTATGCCCCTTTCAGGGGCTTTGCCTGTAGGTGCCCCTTATAGGGGCTGTGCAAACCACTAGTTTACTAGTGGTTATGATTATTACCTCTTCATTCTTCACTTTTCACTTATTCTTATTTTATCGGGATTTTTGGAAGTAATAAGTAAGAAGTAATAGTGAATAAGTGTGGACGGGACACCCGCCCTCGATTGTTATTTTTGTTCTGCGATTGATTACATCCACACCTTAGCCGTGATTTTGCCCGCTTTCAGAGTGGGTTATGTTTTTCTATGAATAAAAAAAGAGCAGGGTTCAACCTGCTCTTTTTATCTGTCAGTTGCAAAGTATATCTGTTTCAATGTATCTGACACCCATATTGTAGAGTGCTCTTGCTTCCTCAACCGTGTTTACCGTAAACATCGAGAAGTTAACGTTTTCACTCATTGCAAGGCGGATGTTTTCTTCTGTGTTTTTATCATAGCTTGCGGACAGCCATACGTTGTCGCCGAGTGCCTTTGCTTCAGCAATGACCTCCGGTGTCATTTCGTCAACGAGGTACCACAGCTCGATATCGGGGTTAAGCTCGTGGATTGCTGCAAGCTGTCTGGTGTTGTAGGTCAGCACGATAGCCTGGTTTACAAGACCTCTTTCTTCTATTGCATCAACTATGGCGCCGAGCATATCGTAGTTTTCTATACCGATTTCAATCTGGGGTTTTGTGTCTGTGCCTACAAACACATCGAGATATTCCTCAAGTGTGGGGATTCGGGAATCCTTGTATTTCCAAATGTTTGCGCCCCAATTGTAGCTGAATGTTTTCAGCTCCTCAAGCGTAAGGTCTGCAATTTTGCCGAACTGGCAGAATCTGTCGTCAACCTCAGCGTTGTGAATTACAACCCATCTGTTGTCCTTGGTGAGCTGAATGTCGCACTCGGCAGAGTAAAACCCGTGGTTTACAGCCTCTTCAAACGAGGGCAGAGAGTTTTCGGGTGCAAGTGCGTGAAGACCTCTGTGGGCTGTCAGATATACAGGGTCCTCGGCGGTGCCTACACCATGCTCTGAAAGGGAGATGAGCTCCTTCGGCTGGTTGAAAAGTACCATTATCGGATGAGTAGGAGAAATTACGCTGAAATAAATAGGCACGAGAATAAGCGTTATGATTCTGTTGATTAAAGTTAACATTTTTCGTTTGCTTCCTTTCAGTAATCTTATAGTCTGATTATACCACTGCTTCAATAAAATTACAACATTAAAAAACGGCAGAGCTTTTTGTTTGCTGTGTTGCCTGACGCGGTGAGCTTTGGCGGATGTTTTCGTTTTTTGTCTTACACAAGAGGTTGCAGTGAATTATTTGAAATTCTGAACGGATTGTGATAAAATAACCTAAACACTTTCCGGCCGGCTTCGGCGGCTTTTATCAGGGAGGATTTATGAGAATTCTGCAAACAATCATTTCTTATCTTGCGATAGCGGCGGCGTTTGTTTCTTCACTGTTTTCGTGGGGTGATTCGGCACTGATACCATATACAAACGATTATGAAATTCCTGACAGCATTCCCGGTTACACTGTTATTTCAACGGACGAAAAAACCGATTGGACCGCCAGGTGGATTTGGGACAAGGCAAACCTCACGGAAGATAATGTGTGGATGTGCTTCAATAAAAAGGTGAGTATCGGCACTCTTCCCCAAGAGCTTACAGCCCATATCTCGGCGGATTCAAAATATTGGCTTTACATAAATGGTGAAACCGTTGTTTTTGAAGGAAGCGTGAAACGCGGCCCTGATGAAAATAGCGGGTATTATGATTCGGTTGATATTGCGCCTTTTCTCCAGGAGGGTGAAAATTCAATTTGTGCCCTGGTTTGGTTCTGGGATAACGAAACGAGTTATTCCTACAATAGCAGCGGTCAGGGCGGTTTTATCTTTGAAGCAAAAAATGCAGATATTACAATAGTTTCTGACAAAAGCTGGAAGGTAAAAAGGGATTCTGCTTATGTGGACAGCTCTCTTTATCCGCCCAATTACAGACTGTCTGAATACAGCATATATTTTGATGCAAGAAAAGAAATGAACAATTGGATAAACGGTGCTTATGATTTTTCTTCCTGGGAAAATGCAACTGAATATGCCATTGGCGGTGAGGGGGCTTACGGCAGGCTTTATCCCAGAGGAATACCTTTTTTGAAGGACTACGGTCTAAAGGAATACGAAAATTCGGATGCTTATAAAAATTACACCGTGGACAAGCTTTTTGGTGAAAAAATCACCGTAGATATTCCATATAATGCGCAAATCACTCCATATCTTAAAATTATAGCACCTGCAGGCAAAAAGATTCGTATAACAACCGAAAACACTTTAATCGGTGCAGTTTCAACCACCTATGTAACCAAAGAAGGTGAGCAGGAGTTTGAAGCGTTGGGGTGGTTTAACGGAGAGCACATTACTTACAAAATACCAAAGGGCGTTAAAGTTATTTCTTTGATGTATCGTGAAACGGGATACGACAGCTCATTTTGTGGTGATTTCAGTTGTGACGATGAATTTTTAAATTCCCTGTGGCAAAAATCTCTGAGAACGCTCTATATTACAATGCGTGATAATTTTATGGATTGCCCCGACAGAGAAAGAGCGCAATGGTGGGGCGATGTCACAAGCGAAATGATTATGACGATGTATTCTATGGACAGCAACTCCTACCTGCTGTATCAGAAGGGCGTGGAGGCTATGCTTTCTCACATTGATGACACAGATGTGCTCCAGACGGTTGTGCCCATAAGCGGCGACTATTTTGAGCTTCCCGTTCAGCAGCTTGCAGGAATTGTGGGTTTCCTCACTTATTACGAATACACAGGTGACAAGGCTTTTCTTGAAAAGGTTTATGATGCCTCCGTTAACTATCTCAGACTTTGGGAAATAGGTGAAAACAATCTTGTTGTTCACCGTGAAGGCTCGTGGGATTGGCCCGATTGGGGCAAAAAGGCTGATATGACAGCTATTGAAAATGCCTGGGTTTATTATGCGCTTTCCGCCGTTGAAGAAATGGCAGAGCTTTTGGAAAAAGACGGAGACCTGACATTTATTGCCCAAAGAAAAGCCGACATCGCAAAGGGGTATAAATCCCTTTGGACAGAAAACGGCTACAAAAGCAAGGATGTAAGAAAACCCGACGACAGAGCCAACGCCCTTGCCGTTTTATCGGGACTGGCTCAAAAAGAGCAGTATGACATTATAACGGACGTGCTCACAACCACCAAAAATTCAAGCCCTTATATGGAGTATTATGTTCTTGAAGCGCTTTGCAAAATGGAAAGATACGAAACCGCAAAAGACAGAATCAAGGATAGATACAAAGATATGATGGGTGAGGATTATTCAACCCTGTGGGAATTCTGGGACTCCTGGCGCGGCACAAAAAACCATGCCTGGAGCGGCGGACCTCTTGTTATAATGAGCAAGCATTTCGCAGGTATCACACCCCTTGAAGCAGGCTATGAAAAGGTTAAAATTGACCCTCAATACACTTTGTCCGACAGCATAAGCTGTACCGTGCCGAGCGTTAAAGGGTTAATCACTCTTAATTATGAAAAAGCTGACGGGGATTATATTGTCAACCTTACTCTCCCGCAAGGAGTCAGGGCTGTTTTAACTGTGCCTGATAATGCGACTGTAAATATCAATTCAGCGGCATATTACCAAAACGGAGAATACATCAGCGGTGAAATTGGTGATGTGGAGATTGTGGAAAAGTACCCGATAATGGATAAGGTAAACTCCACTTTATCAAATTGAACAAACAAACTGCCTCACTTTTGTGGGGCAGTTTTCATTTAACATAAGGGGTGCATTTTTGCCTGTGTTTTTAAGTGGGTGTTTTGATTTTATGAGTTGTTTGTTGAAACAATGTTTAATTTATGATATCATAAGTTATAGGTGGTGATTATTATGACATTGTCAGAAGCAAAAGAATTGTTGATTGAAAATAATATATCATTTAAATTGTTTGAATTTGAAAATGAAACTGAATATTTTCATCATTCAATTTTGTTCCCTTATACAAAAAAAGCAAGGTCTAATAAAGTTATCGCTGTTGTTATTGAAAGCAAAAACGGAAAGAAAAACATTGAACTTCAATTTAATGATGTTAATGGGACCTATCAATTTGAAGAAATGCTGTTTGGCGAGTTCTGTTATGAAATGTTTGACTATAACGAAGAAATGCTTGCAGAAGATTTGATATATAACATTACAGAGATTATAGAAGGCAATATGGCTGTAATTGTATTGAATGACATAAAAAATAAGCGTTGGCTTGCTGATGCCCGCTTTGATTTAAGTGATGATGATGCAGAGTTTGGAAAGCCGGGGTTCCAAAAGGTTATGCAAAAAATTGAAAAGCCCAAAAGTTTTCTTTCTAAACTTATAAAATCCAAAAGTCAGTATGAAATCTATGATTGGAATACCTATCGGTGTATCGTTAAGTAAATTACTGTAATGCTTTTTTACCGTGAAAGGAGGGCACATTATGTATAAGGTTACCGTGGGCGACAAAATCATCACGGCCAATCACGGTGAAGTGCTGTCTGATGCTCTGCGTAGGGCAGGGCTGTCTGTTGACCACCCTTGCGGCGGCAAAGGCAGCTGCAAAAAATGCCTTGTCCGTGTTAACGGAAAAGAAGTGCTTTCCTGCCAATATATAATAGAAAAGGATATTTCAGTTTCGTTGCCCGAGCAGGGGAGGATACTTTCACACATCGGTGCGGAAGAGACAGGCGTGAACACTGACAACATCTGCTTCGTGCTTGACCTTGGTACAACAACCCTTGCCCTTGCAAAAGTTTCATTGGATGAAAAGAAAATCATCCGCACCTTGACCTGCACCAACCCTCAACGCGTTTTCGGCGCTGACGTGATGAGCCGAATTGAATACTGTTGCAACAATTCAGCAGGGGAATTGCAGTCGTCTGTTATAAAAGCGGTGAATGATATGCTCCTCCAAATGGGTAACGCCAACGGTAAAAAGCTTTATGTTGCAGGCAACACCGTAATGCTTCATCTTTTCCTTGGTGTTGATTGCTCTTCTATGGGCACTTATCCTTACACACCTGCGTTTCTTGAAGGCAGAACCGTCAATGCAAAAGATATCGGTGTTGACTTTGTTTCCGAAGTTGAAACCCTGCCGTCAATCTCAGCTTTTGTTGGTGCGGATATTGTTGCAGGGCTAAATTTTGTGCCGATGCCGTCAGCGGGCAAGTTCAATATTCTTGTTGACCTTGGCACCAATGCCGAAATAGTACTCTTTTCCGAAACCTCTGCTTTGTGCACCTCTGCCGCCGCAGGCCCCTGCTTTGAGGGTGCGAATATTTCTTGCGGTATGAGTGCCGTCAGCGGTGCGGTGTGTGCTTATGAAAAAGGGGAGGCAACAACCATTGATAATGCCCCTGCAAAAGGAGTCTGCGGCACAGGTCTTGTTGACATAATTGCATACCTTATATATAGTAACAAAATTGACACAACAGGTTTAATGGATTGTGAGCAATTCACGGTTGCTGAAAATGTGTTTATCACTCAGCAGGATATAAGACAATATCAGCTTGCAAAGTCTGCGGTGCGCTCGGGAATTGAAACCCTGCTCAAAATCAAAGGCATAAAAGCCGATGATATAGAGGCTCTTTATATTTCCGGAGGATTCTCAACCAAGCTCAATATGCGCAACGCGGCGGCAACCGGTCTCATTCCTAAAGAGCTTGAGGCAAAAAGCAAAGCTGTCAACAATTCTTCTTTGCTTGGCGCGGTTAAGTTTGCCTGCGAGGGGAACGACCTTTCTTTTTGCTCCGAAAAAGCAGTATACATTGATTTGTCGAATAATTCTGCTTTCAAAAAAATGCTTATTGAACATATAGGTTTTAAGTGTTGAAAAGCAGAATAAAAAAAATCAACCGCAAAAGATAATTAAAATCAATTAAAATGTCCGTTGTTTGTTTTCACACGAATAATGGGCATTTTTTGTTAATATCAACAAAAAATGTTGTGTTTTTTTGACTTGTCAAATTTTTTCTTTTTATTGACATTTTGTAATTTAAATGTTATCCTTATACCGTATAATACTGTAGTAGTATCTACAGGTTTATTCTAAAATCAAAAAAAGGAGGAATTAACGTGCGTATTACTAAAAAGGCATTAAGCATTCTTTTAGCAATTGCTATGTTAATTACCGCTGTTCCTATGAGCATCATGGGCTTTGCCGCTGATGTTAATGTAGGCACAGAACCGGACGCGCGCAACACTGCGCAGAGTGATACTCTCATCAGACCTGCAGTTACTCTCACTGCAACTCCTGTTACGAGAATTACTTCATCACTCTCTAACCCCATGAAGGGAACAACCACAACAGGTTACACTGTTGCTGCCACACCTTCGGGTATTCCGCAGACCTCATACACTTATGCTTCTGCGGCTTATGCAGGTGAAACTCCCACAGCAACAACAATCGTGTTTGCTCCCGGCAGAGAAGTTACTGATGTTAACATTCATTGTAGCAACTCAAGCATTCAGTACAATGAAGCAACAGTTTCAAACAATGTTTACACTGTAACAATCAAAGACGGTGCAGCTGCATCTGTTGGTGAAACACTTATTTTCACAGTTACTTATAAGTATGTTTATACTGACACTCAGACAGGCAAAACATACAACAGTGACAAAACCTTCAGCACAACATGTTACTCTTATGTAGACTCAGTGCTTGAGCCCGCAGGTATCTACTCATACCGTCGTACAAACAATGGTTGGGGTGGTACAATCGGCCGTACCTACATCAACACATTCATCGTTGGTGAAGCTACATACTCTGAATCAACCAACTATTCAGGTAGCGTCAACTTCAACGCCGGCGGTTTCACTGGTGACTACGGTAAGATGATGCAGACCGACAGTGACGGTAACTCAAGACGCTTCAACTCAGGTTTCGGTGCAGACGCTAACAGACCTGTAACCCATATTTATATGGATAAGGGCGCTAATGCAACTCTTGCAAACCTCAACGCCCGCGTTCAGACATGGGCAGGCAATCAGTCTGACGAAGACGACGAAATCCCCGAAGTAACAATTTCAAATCTTTACGAGTATTCCGGCAATGTTCAGACATACAGTAAAGACACAGAAGAGAATCCATCTCAGGGCAACAGCAACTCATCAGCTCTTGCTATGAGCAAGCCCGGCGGAACCAAAAAGTTCTACACAGGAACTGCTTTCACAATCCCCTTCACAGGTGCAGGTCCTGCTCAGGCAAGCGCAACTGCTGACACAACTGCAACATACACAATCACTGTTGACTTGCAGACAGCTGTTCAGTGGTCTGACGTTTCAATCAGACACTCACACCTTGTTCATGTTACAGTATTCAACAAGGCTAACCTTCTTGCTTCAATCCAGAAGGTTATGAACACAGAAGCTCAGAATATGCTCATCACCGAAGGCGCTGCTGACGGTAAGGGTTACAACCCTCAGGAATGGTATTATTCTGCAGGCTGGCAGGCATTCCAGAGTGCTTATAACAACGCTGTTGGCGTTTACAACAAACCCAACACAACTCAGGAAAAAATTGATGCTGCTAAGACCGCTCTTGATAAGGCATATAACGGCCTTACACTTAAAGAAGCTGATTACACAGACCTTGACTTCGTTGTAGGTCGTGCAAACGCTCTTGATAAGACTATTTACACTCCCGCATCATGGGCAAGACTTGAAACAGCTCTCGCTCAGTATCAGGATAACATCAATATCCTCTATCAGCCCAAGCTCGACCAGATCACTCTTGATATTCAGACAGCTATCGACAACCTCGAATATGCTGACGCTGATTACACAAAGGTTGACGAGCAGGTTGCAAAGGTTAACGAGCTTATCTACAACGCTCAGGAAAACCACGGCATGTCAGTTGAAGAGTATTACTCAAACTGGGCAAGCCTTGTTACAGTTCTCAACAACTGCGGCTACGCTTATGACGAAGCTGAAGGCGAATTCGTTATCGAAACAGTTCTGAAGATGGATAAGCAGTCAACAGTTGACACATATCCCACAACTATTGCTAACGCTATCGCAGCTCTTCAGCCCAACAAGGCAAACTTCACTGAAGCTGTTGCCGCAATGAACAATTACACAACGTTCAAAAATGCAAATGCAAGCTACCTTGCAAACAGCTACGGCTCATCTCTTGATGCAGCTTATGCAGCAGTTCAGGATTATTACACAAGAAGCGTTGATGTCAGCTATCAGGCTGATGTTGATGCAGCAGTAGCAGAGCTCAACAGATTGCTTGCTAACCCCGTTTACAAAGCAGCAAACTACTCCGCAGCAGATTCAGCTATTGCTAAGGCAGACGCTCTTGACAGAAGCCGTTACGATGACCTTTCAAGAGTTGATGCAGCTTATGAAGCTCTTGAAGCTCTCTATGGTCTTGACGCAAGACATCAGAGCGAAATTGATGCAGCTGTTAAAGAACTTAACGATGCTCTCGCAGCTCTTCATGAAGTAGCAGCTGACTATTCAGCAGTTGAAGCTGCAATAGAAGCCGTTGAACAGAAGAAAACAGAAATCCTCGTAAGATTTGGTATGGATGCTTCTGTTTACTATTCAAACTGGTCAGCTGTTGAAACAGCCGTTAACAATGTTGTTTACGACCTTCCCTTTGACCAGCAGTCAGTAATCGACGCTTATGCAGGTGCTATCAACGCAGCATTGAATAATCTCAAGGTTGCAAAGGCAGACTATTCAAGACTTGAAGCTCTTGAAGCTCAGGCTTATGAAATTCTTGAAAACGAAGCAAACTACACAACTGCTTCAGTTGAAGCTCTTTATGAGGCAATGTTTGCTATCACCGGTTATAACCTTACCATTGACAAGCAGGCAACTGTTGACCAGTGGGCAGATGACCTTCAGATTGCAATCAACAACATGAAGTTCGTTGAAGCTGACTATTCAGCAGTTACAATTGCAATCAATGCCGCTAACGTAAAACTTGCAGAAAGCCAGGCTTTCGCAGATGCACACAACGGTGTTCAGTACTATTCAGCAGATACACTTGCAGCAGTTAATGCCGCAATCAGCAATGTTAAGTACGGTCTTAAGAAAGACCAGCAGACAACAGTTAACGGTTATGCAACCGCTATCAATAATGCAGTTGCATCTCTTGCTTACGGCCCCGCTGACTACACAGCAGTTGAGGCCGCTAAGGAAAGAATTCCCGCAAACCTCAATGCATACACAGATGCTTCAGTTGCAGCCCTCAACGCAGCTCTCAACTACTCAACATCTTATATGACCAACCGTCAGAATAAGGTTGACGAAGCTGCAGCAGCAATCAACAAGGCTGTTGATGAGCTTGTTCCAAAGGCACCAATTGACCTTTCAGGTTATAGTGCAGCTCTTGCAAAGCTTGCAGCCGACACAAAATATCAGACAGGCGTTTACACTTCAGCTTCTGAATCAGCCGTAGAGGCAGCAAACGATGCTATCATAGCATGGTACACAGCAAAAGACAGATTTGAAGACGACCAGGCTGAGCTCGATGCTCTTGTTGCAATATTCGATGCAAAAATCGATGCCCTCGCATTCAAGCCTCTTGATACATCAGCTTATGATGTTCAGGTTGCAAGAATCCCCTCAAACACAGCCAACTATGTAGAAGAAACTGTTCAGGCAGTTAACACTGCTAAGGCAGCAGCCGAAGCATTCCTTGCAGGCGACGTAGATATCAACAATCAGGCTGAGTTCGATGTTCTTGTTGCAGCTCTTAAGGCTAAGATTGATGCACTTGCATTCAAGCCCATCGACACAACAAATTATGAAAAGCAGGTAGCAAGAATCCCTGCAAACACTGCAAGCTACACAGATGCTTCTGTTAAGAAGGTTAACGATGCTAAGGCAGCAGTTGACACCTTCCTTGCAGGTGATGTAAACATTTCACATCAGGCAGAGCTTGATACTCTTGTTCTTTCTCTCAGAAGTGCAATCAACGCACTTGCATTCAAGCCCATCGATACAACAGCTTATGAAGCTCAGTTAGCAAGAATCCCTGCTGACACTTCAAACTACACAGATGCTTCTGCTCAGGCAGTTAACGATGCTAAGGTAGCAGTTGATACATTCCTTGCAGGCAATGTAAACATCAACAACCAGGCTCAGCTCGATGCACTTGTTGCAACACTTGAAGCTAAGATTGATGCACTTGCATTCAAGCCCATTGACACAACAGCTTATGACAAGCAGGTTGCAAGAATCCCCGCTGATACAAGCCTCTACACAGATGCTTCTGTTAAGGCAGTTAACGATGCTAAGGCTGCAGCTGATGCGCTCCTTGCAGGTGACGTAAACGTTACACATCAGGCAGAGCTTGATGAACTCGTTCTCGCTCTCAGAAGTGCAATCAACGCTCTTACATTCAAGCCTATCGACACATCAGCTTATGATGCTCAGGTAGCAAGAATCCCCGGCGACACAAGCGGCTACACAGACGATTCTGTTAAGGCAGTAACAGATGCCAAAGTAGCAGTTGAAGCTTTCCTTGCAGGCGATGTTGATATCAACGATCAGGCAGAGCTTGACGCTCTTGTAGCAACACTCAAAACTGCAATCGACAACCTTACAGAAAAAGTTACAGCTTACTTCCAGGCAAACGCTGAAAGCACATGTGTAATCGACACCAAGAGTATGCTTATTTACGGTCTCGAAACCAACCTTACAGCAAATAAGCTCAAGAATACATATCTTGACTTTGAAGGTGTAACAATCACCACCAAAGCTTACAAGGGACGTAATCTTGGTACAGGCTCCACAGTAACAGTTGAATATCCCGACGGAACAGTTGAGGTTTATACAATTGTTATTTACGGTGATGTTGACGGTGACGCAAAGACAGCTACAAGTGATATCAACGAATTCGAGGCATACCTCACAAGCAGCTTCACACTTTCAGAGGCACAGAAGAAGGCAATGAACCTTGATAACGACACAAGAAAGCGTATCAATGCAAACGACTTCGCAATTCTTCAGGAAGCTGTTTCAAGCGGCACACCCCTTAACCAGGTTAACCCCGCTCAGTAATTAAATCAAATTAAGACCGCCCTTCGGGGCGGTCTTTTTATATGCTAACAAAAATATCTTGACGATAGTTCCGGGTGATGTTAAAATATGAGTTGGTGAATAATGAAAAGAAGGTTGATTTATGAACGGTTTGTATAATAAAATTGCAAACAGAGAAGAAAAAATTTCTCTTATCGGTCTTGGATATGTCGGCATGCCTATTGCTGTTGCTTTTTCAAAAAAGGCTGATGTAATCGGCTTTGATCTGAATGAAAAAAAGATTGAACTTTATAAGCAGGGAAAGGATCCGACCTGTGAGGTTGGTGACGAAGCTATCGCCGCCTGCACGGTCGATTTCACGGCTGACCCCACAAGACTCAGAGAAGCAAAATTTCACATTGTAGCCGTTCCCACTCCTGTTAATAAGGACCACACCCCGGATCTCACTCCTGTTGAGGGCGCAAGCAGAATTCTTGGTCAGAATCTTACCAAAGGCAGCGTTGTTGTGTTTGAATCAACAGTTTATCCCGGTGTAACGGAAGATATTTGTGTGCCTATTCTTGAAAAAGAGTCAGGCCTTAAGTGCGGCGTTGATTTCAAAATCGGCTATTCTCCCGAAAGAATCAATCCCGGTGATAAGGTTCACCGCCTTGAAACAATTGTTAAAATTGTTTCAGGTATGGATGAAGAAACGCTTGATACGGTTGCCAAAGTGTATGAATTGGTTGTTGAAGCCGGTGTTCACAGAGCAGAATCAATCAAAGTTGCAGAAGCTGCCAAGGTTATTGAAAACAGCCAGCGCGATGTAAATATTGCTTTCATGAACGAGCTTTCAATCATCTTCAATAAAATGGGAATTGACACAAAAGCTGTGCTTGAAGCTGCAGGAACAAAATGGAATTTTCTTAAATTTTTCCCCGGTCTTGTTGGCGGTCATTGTATCGGTGTTGACCCTTATTATCTCACCTATAAGGCGGAGCAGTTGGGTTATCACAGCCAGGTGATTCTTTCCGGTCGCCGTATAAATGACGATATGGGTAAATATGTTGCTGAAAATACCGTTAAAAATCTGATTAAAGCAGGTGCTAATGTGTCTGATGCTAAGGTTGGTATTCTTGGCTTCACATTTAAAGAAAATTGCCCTGATACCCGAAACACAAGAGTTATTGACATCTATAATGAGCTTCTTGAATACGGAATTGCTCCTGTTGTTGCTGACCCTGTTGCTGACAGTGACGAAGCAATGCATGAATACGGAATTAGCTTTGTTGATATGAGTGAAATCCGCAATATGGATGCTATTATTATTGCTGTTGCCCATTCTGAATTCGGCGGCATTAATATCGAAAAGCTCAACGGAATGTTTGATTCCAACTGTGACAAAAAAGTTTTGGTGGATGTAAAGGGCGTTCTCAACAGAAAAGATTTTGCTGACACTGATTATATTTATTGGAGATTATAATTTTATATGAGCTATTGTGTTTATCCGCAACTGTTTTTTATTGTGGCGGCAAGCATTGTGTATATTTTTCTCAACCTGAGGTCAAAAGTCAAAAACGAGCCCGGCAAATTTGCCAACACCTGCGCAATGCTGCTGGTTGTTTATGCTTCGGTGTTGCTGTATCTTGCCCTTATGGGGCGTAATACCGAAATCCGCAGCGTTTTAAACACCCCTTTCTGGTCGTATACAAGTGTGCTGACCGAGTATAATACTTTTGACATTTTGTCGTTGATTTTTGAAAATATACTCGTGTTTATTCCTTTGGGAATTTTATTTCCTGAAGCGTTGGGGCTCAGGGGCAAGGGTTATGCCGTGCCGCTGACAGTTGGTGCAGGCGCTCTGCTGAGCCTTGTAATTGAATTGGGACAATATACTTATGCAATCGGCTGCACGGAGTTTGATGATTTTTTTAACAACACTCTCGGTTGCGCCGTTGGTTGCGGAATTTACTGCTTTGTAGGCAAAATCAGCTCAGATGAAAAGGGAGTCCGCGTTGAAAAAGGGGCATTCAAAAGCCTTTTGCCCGCGGTGTTGACCGCTTGCGGAGCTCTTGCAATTATTTTATATAGAGAAATTATTCTTTATTGAAAATTATCTGACCTTTTAAATGGAGGAAATTATGGGTTATCAGAACATTACTTTTCCCGAAAACAGTGTTTTTCTTGTGACCGGCGGTGCGGGATTCATCGGTTCAAATCTTTGCGAAGCTATTTTAAAAAAGGGCTACAAGGTGCGTTGCCTTGATGACCTTTCAACAGGTAAATATAAAAATGTTGAGCTTTTTCTTGATAACCCTGACTACACCTTCATTAAGGGCGACATCAAGGACTACGATACATGTCTCAAAGCCACTGAAGGTGTAGATTTTGTGCTTAATCAGGCTGCGTGGGGTAGTGTTCCGCGCAGCATTGAAATGCCTCTTTTTTATGAAAAGAACAACATTATGGGAACGCTTAATATGATGGAGGCTTCAAGGCAGAACGGAGTTAAAAAGTTCGTTTATGCAAGCTCATCTTCTGTTTACGGAGACGAGCCGAACCTTCCGAAACGAGAGGGCAGGGAAGGCAGACTTCTCTCTCCTTATGCGCTGACAAAGGCCGTTGACGAGCTTTATGGCAGAATTTATTCTGATCTTTACGGTCTTGATACATACGGATTGCGCTATTTCAATGTGTTCGGCCGCCGTCAGGACCCTGAAGGTGCGTATGCGGCTGTTATTCCGAAATTTATCCGTCAGCTTATGATTGGCGAGGTGCCCACAATCAATGGTGACGGCAAGCAGAGCCGTGATTTTACTTACATCGAAAATGTTATTGAAGCCAATCTTAAGGCTTGTCTTGCTCCTCACGAATGTGCGGGTGAAGCCTTCAATATTGCTTATGGCGGCAGAGAATATCTTATTGATATTTATTATGCACTTACTTCTGCTTTGGGTAAGGATGTTGAGCCTGATTTCGGACCAGACAGAAAGGGCGACATCAAGCACAGCAATGCCGACATTTCAAAGGCAAAAGAAATGCTTGGTTATGACCCGGACTACAACTTTGAACGTGGTCTCAATGAAGCTATTGAATGGTATAAAGAAAATCTTTGATGAGGTGAAGCTATGGAACGGGACTTAACTCGCGGAAAGCCGATGTCACTGATTCTGCGATTTTGTCTGCCTTTGTTTGCGGGCAACCTGTTTCAGCAGTTATATAACCTTGTTGACACAATTATTGTAGGTCAGTTTGTGGGCAAAACGGCGCTATCTGCCGTTGGCTCGGTGGGGTCGCTGAGTTTTCTGGTTATTGGCACAATACTTGGGCTTTGCTCGGGTTTTGCAATCCCCGTGGCTCAGGCTTTCGGGGCAGAGGACAGACCTCGGATGCGCCGTATAATGGCTCACATTACTTATCTTGCGGTTGGCTTGGGAATTGTTCTCACGATTTCTACGGTGCTTTGTACAGACTTGTTTCTTGAAGCGATGAACACCCCTGATGACATTTATCAGGATGCCCATGATTATATAATTATAATTTTTGCGGGCATTCCTGCGACGCTTCTTTATAACATCACGGCAGGTGTTGTGCGTTCGGTTGGGGATAGTAAAACTCCGCTGTATTTCCTTGTTTTGTCGTCTTTGATGAACATCGGTCTTGATTTGCTTTTTGTGCTAAGCTTCAACATGGGCGTAAAGGGCGTGGCAATTGCAACTGTTATTTCTCAGGCGGTGTCGGGTATCCTTTGTCTGCTCGTTATAAAAAAGAAGTTTAAGCTTCTGCATTTTTCAAAGGAAGATATGCCCTTTGATTTTAAAATCTGCAAAAATCTTCTTGTAATGGGCGTGCCTATGGCGTTGCAGTTTTCGATTACTGCGGCGGGTGTAATTATGGTGCAGGCTTGTGTTAATATTCTTGGTTCTGATATTATCACCGCTGTGACCGTCGGCTCAAAGGTGGTTAACCTCATCGGCGTGCCTTCGGAAACAATCGGCATCACTATGGCAACATACTGCGGTCAGAATCTCGGTGCAGGAAAAATCGACAGAATCCGCAAAGGCATCAGATGTGCCGTTTTGCTTGGTGCAGTTTATTCTTTTGCTGCATTTTTCATTTCAAAATACGGCGGCCCTTACGCTTCACTGTTGTTTCTCGATAAGGGTGAAACGCAGATTCTCTCCACCGTTGCGGAATATTTCGGTATCTGTGCCTGGTATTATCTTGCTTTGAGTATGATTTTTATTTTCAGAAACGCTTTGCAGGGAATGGGCTATAGCGTAATTGCAATGAGCGGAGGGATTTTTGAGCTTGTTGCAAGGGCGGTTGTGGCCTTTGGCTTTATAACACAGTTCGGGTTTATTGCCGCCTGCTATTCAAACCCCGTAGCGTGGGTTGCAGCAGATGTTCTGCTTATTCCTGCATATTTTTACATAATCAATAAGTTAAAGAAAAAACAGCAGCTATCACGATGATAGCTGCTGAGTTTTTATTTATTCATAATGTATTCGTCAATTGACTGTGCGGCAACCTTGCCGGCGCCCATTGCCGAAATTACCGTTGCGGCACCTGTTACGGCATCACCGCCTGCATAAACGCCCTCTTTGGTGGTTGCACCTGTTGCTTCTTCAACAATGATGCCTCCGCGCTGATTAACGTCAAGGCCTGCTGTTGTTGATTTGATAAGGGGATTGGGTGATGTGCCGATTGAAATAATCACCGTGTCAACATCAAGAACAAACTCACTGCCCTCAACTGCCTGAGGTCGGCGGCGTCCTTTTTCGTCGGGAGCGCCAAGCTCCATTTTAACACATTTGATTCCCGTAACAAAACCGTTTTTGGGGTCACGTTTGTCATCGGGGTTGTTATATCCGAGAATTTCAACAGGGTTGTTGAGAAGTCTGAAATCAACACCCTCTTCAATAGCATGCTCAACTTCTTCTTTTCTTGCGGGGAGTTCTTCCATTGAACGGCGGTAAACAACATAAACATTTTCTGCGCCGAGACGGAGTGCTGTTCTTGCGGCGTCCATTGCCACATTGCCACCGCCCACAACTGCCACGTTTCCGCCTTTCATAATGGGGGTAACCGGAGAAGACTTGAATGCCTTCATAAGATTGGAGCGGGTGAGAAATTCGTTGGCGGAATAAACACCCTTGTATGATTCACCGGGAATTCCCATAAAGTTGGGGAGACCTGCACCTGTGCCGATAAACACAGCCTCATAACCGTCCTCTATCAGCTCGTCAATAGTGAGAGTTTTGCCGATGATGATGTTTGTTTCAAAGTCAACGCCCATTGCTCGGAGGTTATCGACCTCTTTTTTAACAATTTTTTTGGGTAAACGGAACTCGGGAATACCGTAAACGAGAACACCGCCGGGGGTGTGAAGCGCCTCAAAAACAGTAACCTTGTAGCCTTTTTTTGCAAGGTCGCCTGCGCAGGTGAGGCTTGAAGGTCCTGAACCTACAACTGCAACCTTGTGGCCGTTTGAATCTGCAACCGGAGGAGTCTGGTCGGAGTGAGCATTGTGCCAGTCGGCAACAAAGCGTTCAAGTCTGCCGATGCCTACGGGCTCACCCTTAATACCTCTGACACACTTTGCCTCGCACTGATGCTCCTGAGGGCAAACACGTCCGCACACTGCGGGGAGAGATGAGGTGCGGTGAATAATTTCGTATGCACCTTCAAAGTCACTCTCTTTGATTTTTGCAATAAATTCGGGAATATGAATGTTAACGGGGCAGCCTGTTACACACAGCGGCTTTTTGCAGTTGAGGCAACGGAGGGCTTCGTCAATGGCGGTTGCTTCGTCATAGCCCAGGTCAACTTCATCAAAGTTGCGTGCCCTTACTTTCGGGTCCTGAGAGGGCATAGGGTTTTTAGTTGCTTTCATATTGTTCTGAGGCATATTTATTCAGCCTCCTTTTTAAAAAGATTGCAGGCGTCTTCATAAGCGTGGCGCTCAAAATCAGCATACATGGAGCTTCTCATCATCACTTCTTCAAAGTCAACCTCATAGCCGTTGAAGTCGGGTCCGTCAACACAGGCAAATTTAGTTACCTTTTTGCCGTCCTGATTAAGTGTGAGCCGGCAGCCGCCGCACATTCCCGTGCCGTCAATCATAATGGGGTTCATGGAAACGGTGCAGGGGATACCTGTGGGTCTTGTGGCTTCAACCACAAATTTCATCATAATCATAGGTCCTATGGTGATAACCTCATCAAAGGTTTCGCCGCGGTCAAAAAGCTCATTGAGAGGCTGGCAAACATTTCCCTGTCTGCCGTATGAGCCGTCATCTGTCATAACAAAAAGTTCTTTTGAAACAGCTTTGAATTCATCCTCAAGAATCAGCAAATCAGAAGAACGGAAGCCGATGATTGAGGTGACCTCGCAACCTCGTTTGTGAAGCTCTTTGGCAATGGGCAAAGCAATTGCGCAGCCCACACCACCGCCGATGATGCACACCTTTCTGAGCCCGTCAATTCTGGTGGGAACACCTAACGGGCCTGCAAAGTCCTGAATATATTCGCCTTCATTTTTTTGACTCAGCTTAAATGTTGTGGCGCCAACAGCTCTGAAAATAATAGTGATAATCCCCTTTTCTCTGTCAAAATCGGAAATTGTCAGGGGGATTCTCTCACCGTCTTCATCAACACGAAGAATAACAAACTGACCGGGTTGAGCTTTTCTTGCTACGAAAGGGGCCTCAATTTCCATAAGAACAACGCTTGTGTTGAGAACCTCTTTCTTTAAAATTTTATACATTTTTCTCGCCTCTTTAAAAAGAAGTATTCATAATATTATACCGCTTTTGGGGTAGCTTTTTATATACTCAAAATAAATAATGTTTTACTGATTTAAAGTGGGTTTTTGTAACAATATACAAAATGACATATATTTATTTGTATTTGTTTCCAAAACGGACTATTGGCAACTCTATCATATAAAAGGGCTTGTGTCAATGAACTTTTTTCACCTTGACAACAAAGAAACGGTGTGATATAATACAACAAATTTAATCAAAGGCTGTGAAAAGAAGCAGTAGCAGAGTGTCCCCTTAAAGAAAGTTGCCGGTTGATGAGAGGCGCAGGGAAGGAGCTTTGTGAATTCATCTTGGAGCTGCGCACTGAACGGGCAACCCAGTAGGCTGCGACGGAGGCACACCGTAATGAGTGCAGGGGTATCGCTTCGGCCGTACTTCATAAGGCTGTTGATGTGAGTCAGCGGTGAATAAAGGTGGTAACACGGGTTTAACTCGTCCTTTTGGCAACAAAGGGGCGATTTTTTTATTATCACCCCAACTTAAGATAAGGAGTGTAAAAATGGAAAATCGAATCAGCGAATTAAAAGCTCAGATTGAATCCGAAGCTGCCGCAATAGCAAGCCTCGACGAGCTTAAAGAAGTACGATTCAAATACCTGAGCAAAAACGGCGCAATCCCTGCTCTTATGAAGCAGTTGGGCTCCCTTTCCAAGGAAGAGCGCCCCGCCGCAGGTAAAATCATCAATGAATTCAAAGTGTGGGCAACAGAGCTTTTTGACGAAAGCGAAAAAGACCTTGCCGGCAAGGCTCTTCTCAAAAGATATGAGGATGAAGCTATTGACGTTACAATGCCATCAAAAAAGCGCAAGGCAGGTCACCTTCACCCGGTAACTCTTGTTCGCAACGAGCTTATCGATGCTTTCACAGGTATGGGTTTCACAATTTTTGAAGGTCCCGAAATTGACGACGACTTCCACAATTTCACAGCCCTCAATGTTTCAGCCGACCACCCCGCAAGAGACAAGCAGGATACATTCTATATCAACGACGACCTCCTTTTGAGAACACATACCTCAACAGGTCAGATCCGTGCTCTTGAAACAATGGAGCCGCCCTTCAAAATTATCTCTCCCGGCAGAGTTTTCCGCTGTGACGATGACGGCACTCACGCTCCTATGTTCCACCAGATGGAAGGTCTTGTTATTGACAAAAATCTTTCACTCTGCGACCTTCAGGGTCTTCTTGATACCCTTGCCAAAACTGTTTTTGATAAGGATACCAAAACCCGCTTCCGTCCTTCATTCTTCCCCTTCACTGAGCCCAGCGTTGAGGTTGACGTAACCTGCTGTGAGTGTCACGGTGCAGGCTGCAGCCTTTGCAAGGGCACAGGCTGGATTGAAATTCTCGGCGGCGGCGTTGTTAACCGCAAGGTTATTGAAAACTGCGGTCTTGACGCAGATGTTTATTCAGGTCTTGCATTCGGTACAGGTCTTGACCGAATTGCAATGCTCAAATACGGCGTAAATAACATTCACCTTCTTTATGACGGTGATGTAAGAATTTCCGACCAGTTCAGAAAGTGAGAGAGGTGATTTATAATGTATTTACCAATGAGTTGGTTAAAAGAAATGGTAGATTTGCAGGGCATTGATGCCGAGACTATTGAAGAAAGTCTTTTTTCCTGCGGTCTTGAAGTTGAAGAAAGAAAACCCATCGCTCCCGATGTCAGCGGAATCAAGGTAGGCGTTATAAAAGAAATCACTCCTCACCCCGATTCAGACCATATGGTAATCTGCATTGTGGACTGCGGTGAATTCGGCTCAGACATTCAGATTGTTACCGGTGCTTCAAACGTTCACGTTGGTGACCACGTTCCCGCAGCCCTTCCCGGCGCAACCGTATATGCCCGCAAAAAGGGTGATGACAGCGGTGCTTACGATGTTATGACAATCAAAAAGGGCAAACTCCGCGGTGTTGAATCCGACGGTATGCTCTGCTCAGGTGAAGAACTCGGTATTGACGATGACTGGTACGACGGCGCAGAAGTTTACGGCATTATGATGCTTGGTGAGGATGCGCTTCCCGGTATGGATGTTAAGGAATATCTTCAGCTCGATGACGAGGTTATGGATATTTCCGTAACAGCTAACCTTCCCCATTGCCAGTATGTTTACGGCGTTGCAAGGGAGCTTGCAGCTCTTCTTAACAGAAAACTTAATGCGCCTGATTTCACTTATAATGCCAAGGAAGAGGCCAACAACAATAACATCACTGTTGAAGTTAAGGCTCCCGACCTTTGCCCCAGATATGTTGCCCATTACGTTAAGGATGTTAAAATTGAGCGCTCACCTCTTTGGATGCGCCGCCGTCTTAAAATGTGCGGAATCAACTCAATCAGCACATTTGTTGATATCACAAACTATGTCCTTGTTGAAATGGGTCAGCCTATGCACGCATTTGATATGGCAAATGTAGCAGGCAAAAAAATCGTTGTAAGACGTGCTGAAAACGGTGAAAAAATCGTTACTCTTGATGAAAAAGAGTTCACTCTCAACTCAGAAAATCTTGTAATCTGCGACGGTGAAAAAGCTGTTGCTCTTGCAGGTATTATGGGCGGCCTCAATTCAGAAATCAAAGACACAACAAAAGATGTTCTTTTTGAATCTGCAAAGTTTGAAAGAGGTAATATCCGCCGTTCATCAAGAGCTCTCGGTCAGAGCAGTGATTCATCGCACCGCTTTGAAAAGGGTGTTGACGAATTCACAACAGGTCTTGCTATGGACAGAGCGTTGCATCTTGTTGAAGAATTGGGCTGCGGAACTGTTTCTGCCACTCATATTGATGCTGATGCAAACCCTGAAAGAGAAAGCCAGAAGGTTGTAACAACTTTCAGTGCAGTCAATGCTGTTCTCGGTATTGAAGTGCCTGCCGACACAATTGTTGATATTCTCTCCCGCCAGAACTATACCCTTGAGGTTGACGGCGATAACCTCACCGCTATTGCTCCTGCATACAGAACTGACCTTGACGGCACAGCCGCTGATTTGGCAGAGGACGTTATCAAGGTTTACGGCTACGATAACATTGTGCCCAAGTTTATGACCAACGCTGTTATCACAAGCGGCGGCCTTAACAAAAAGCAGAAGGCGCTCAACAAGTTTAAGGAATGCCTTGTTGCTCAGGGCTTCAACGAGCTTATCAATTATTCTTTCTATTCTCCCGCCGAGCTTGATTTGCTCAGACTTCCCGAGGATGCTCCCGAAAGAAATTATGTTAAAATCAGCAATCCTTTGAGTGAAAATTATTCAATTATGCGCTCAATGATTACTCCTTCCGTTGTTAAAATTGTGGCTCACAATATGAAACGCGGAAACGAAGCCGCAAGAGTGTTTGAAATTGCAAATGTTTTCATTCCCAACGAACAGCCCGTTGTTACAATTCCCACCGAAAATCAGCGTTTTGCTTTCGGTATTTACGGTGACGATGAAGATTTCTTCACAGCAAAGGGTATGCTTGATGCGATTGCAGAGGATTTTGGCGTAAGCTTCACCTATGAAAAAGAAGCAAAGCCCTTCCTTCACCCCGGTGTAAGTGCTGCTGTTAAATGCAACGGCAAAAAAATCGGCTTCCTTGGTCAGCTTTCTTATGAGGTTGCAGAGGATGCAGAAATCACCAAGAAATGTTATTTTGGTGAAATTGATTATGATGCACTTATGGCTCTTAGTGAAGAAAGCTGCAAGTATGCTCCCGTTTCACCATTCAGAAGCGTTAAGCGCGACCTTGCTCTTGTGGCAGAGGAAGCAACCACCTGCGGTGAAATTGAAGCAGTTATCCGTGACGCCTGCAAGGCTGTTACCGACATCAGACTTTTCGATGTTTACAGAAGCGAAGCAATAGGCGCAGGCAAGAAGAGTATGGCTTTTGCCCTCACATTTGCTGCCGGCAACACAGAGCTTATGCCTGAGGATTGCGACAAATACGTAAACAAAATTCTCAAAGCTCTTGAATACAAAATCGGCATCAAACTCAGATAATTTCCGCACAGCCCACCTTTTTGGTGGGCTGTATTTTTGTACAGAAAACACCGTTTTGGTATGAACGACGACATTTTGGGGTCAAATGTCGCTTGAAATAATCATGGTTTATTAGTATAATACAAAATGTAAAGTAGGGTAATTTGGTAAGGTGTGTATTTCACCGCATCAATTTATGTTTAGGAAGTGCAATTTATGTTTAAAAGAGTTATGTCAGCACTTGTTTTGCTGGTTATTGTTGCTGTTTGTTTCGTTGCTTCCAAGGCGTCTGCAATGCTTCTTGTTGCAGCCTTTGGTCTTCTGAGCTGTCACGAAATGAGCAATGCCTTTAAAAAGCTGGGTCGCAATGTTATTGAGTTCTTGCCGATGATTTTTATCGTTGCGTCAACCTTGATGATTTATTTCAAGTTGGATATGCTTTGCCTTGTGGCTTGCGTCGGCCTTATTTTCCTTGTTGATTTTGTTGTTTGTATGAAAAGCAAAAAGCACACTTCACAGGATGCCCTTGCAACATTGAGCACCCTTGCTTATCCGGTGCTTCCTTTTGTTGGCGTTATCTATGTTTGTTCACTCCCTGCGCCTGATTGGATTGTAATTTTCTTAACAGGCTTCCTCAGCGCAATCGGATGTGACACCTTCGCGTTTTTTGGCGGAATGCTTTTCGGTAAGCATAAGCTTGCTCCGGCTGTCAGCCCCAACAAAACCATTGAGGGCTCAATCACAGGCACCGTTGTAACCACCGCAATCTGTGCAGGGCTCTGGTTCTTGTTTAAGGATTATATCGGCTACGAGCTGTGGGCAGTTGTTGTCACTGTTGCCGTTTGCACGATTGTTGGTCAGGTTGGCGACCTTTGTGCATCATTCATCAAAAGAGAAGCAGGAATCAAGGATTTCGGCAATCTTATTCCCGGTCACGGCGGAGCGCTGGACAGAATTGACAGCCTTATGTTTTCCGTGCCTACCGCATACATACTCTTAAGCTTATTTGAACGTGCCTGATGTCAGGCGAGAAAGGGAAATTTATGAGAAAAATACTTTTGGTTTATAACCCTGTTTCAGGTAAAGACTCTGAAAGAAAAGACCCTGACCATATCGTTCGTGTTTTTGGACGCCACGGGTTTGAAGTGACCAAAACCATCACAACCTGCACAGGCGACGCAACCCGCCTTGTTAAAGAAAATCTTGAAGGCCACGAGGCAATTATCTGTTGCGGCGGTGACGGCACTTTCAGCGAAACCGTTAACGGTGTTATGGCAACAGGCAACAGAGTGCCGATTATGTATCTTCCTTCAGGTTCAACCAATGATTTTGCCGCAACTGTTGGTGCTTCAAGAAGTGTTGAAAAGCAGATTGACCTCTACAAAAAAGGTTATTTCAACAACTACGATATCGGCACATTCAACGATAATTATTTCTCATATATCGCATCATTCGGCGTTGCAAGTGACTCGGCATATGTTACTTCGCAGAAGTTCAAAAACCTTCTCGGTCACACGGCATACGTGCTTGAATGCTTCATTTTCAGACTTCCTCATTATATCAAGACTCTTCGCGCATACAATATGAAAATTGAGTATGACGGCGGCGTTATTGAAGACGGATTTTATTTTGGCGCAATTTCAAACACAAACCGTGTCGGCGGATTTTTCGGCTACGACAAAATGGGCATCAAGCTCAACGACGGTGAATTTGAATGTCTTTTTGTAAGAGGCGTCAGAAGTGTTCCCGATGTGTTCTATCTTGTTAAAAAAATCAGAGATCAGAACTACGACGGTGGTCAGATTATCACATTTAAAACAAAACACCTCAAAATCACCTGTAACGATGAGGTTGCATGGACTTTTGATGGTGAGTTCGGCGGAAACCATACAAATGTTGACATCAATGTTCTTCCCAGCGCAATCAACATTGTTTCTCCTCCCAGTGATTTCTTTGTAACCGACAAAGAGCCCTACGACCTTGAAGGCAAGATTTTTGATGATGAAATCAAAAAAAGAAAGCACGAGTTCAAGAGAAAGAAAGACGAAAATAAAGAAGATAAAGTCGCAGAATAATCTGCGACTTTTATTATTGACGAAAAAGCAACTAAATGATAAAATGTTGTGACAAGGAGTGATTTTATGTACGAACCGTTGGCACAAAAAATAAGACCCCGTAGCCTTGATGAGGTTGTGGGTCAGAAGCATATAATCGGCGAGGGCAAGCCCCTGCGCAATATAATTGAATCAGGCGAGCTTCCCAATCTTGTGTTTTACGGTCCGTCAGGTGTGGGCAAAACAACCGTTGCCAATATCATTGCCAAAGCCACCAATCGCAAATTCTGCAAGCTTAACGGAACAACCGCAGGCACAGCCGACATAAAGGCGATTGTTGCCCAACTTGACACCTTTGAGGCGATCAACGGCGTGCTTTTGTATCTTGATGAAATTCAGTATTTCAACAAAAAGCAGCAGCAGACCCTTCTTGAATACATAGAAAGCGGAAAAATCACTCTCATTGCTTCCACAACGGAAAATCCTTATTTCTATGTTTACAATGCAATTCTCAGCCGTTCAACGGTGTTTGAGTTCAAAACTGTTTCTCCCGAAGAAATTGAAATCGCTGTCAGACGCGCTTTTGACATTTCTTCCAAAGAGAGAAATTGCGAAATTACTGTTGATGATGAAACATTAAAATATATTTCAACGGCCTGTGGCGGCGATGTGCGCAAAGCGATGAATGCCGTTGAGCTGTGTGTGCTTTCCACTCGTGAAAAAGACGGCAAAATTGCCATTGACCTTGAAACTGCAAAGCAGCTTACTCAGCGCAGTGCGATGAAATATGACAAAGACGGTGACGAGCATTATGATATAATTTCGGCTTTTCAGAAGTCGATGCGCGGCTCAGACCCTGATGCGGCAATCCACTATCTTGCCCGTTTGCTTGAAGCAGGGGATTTGCCTTCGGCGTGCCGCAGGCTTCTTGTGTGCGCCTGCGAGGATGTGGGTCTTGCTTATCCGATGATTATTCCCATTGTTAAAGCCGCGGTTGACACCGCCCTCATGGTGGGTTTGCCTGAGGCGAGAATTCCCTTGGCAGATGCGGTTATTCTGGTGTGCAATTCACCAAAATCCGCAACCGGACACGATGCAATCAATGCCGCAATGGCTGATGTCGCAAGGGGCAAAAGCGGACCTATTCCGAGAACCCTGCAAAACAAACACTTTGACGGTGACGATGTTGCCGTTAAGGGTCAGTTTTATGAATATCCCCATGCTTACCCAAACCATTGGGTCAAGCAGCAATACCTGCCCGATTGCCTGAAGGATGTGAAATATTACGAATTTGGCGACAACAAAACCGAGCAGGCTGCAAAAGAATATTGGAAAAGAGTTAAAGGTGAAAATGATTAAGCTTATAGCGTGTGACATAGACGGAACATTGATAAACGACGGCACAAAAACCCAACGGGAGGAAAAGCCGTCACCCGAAGCAATTCAGATGATAAAGGATTTGAAGTCGGCGGGCTATACCTTCTGCATTTCAACCGGCAGACAGTACCCGGGTGTTAAATATTTTCTTGGTGAAGACATAGCGCGGGATGTAATTTTTAACTGTGAAAACGGAGCCTATGTTATCAGAAATGAAAAGCTGATTTCACGCGTGCTTCTTGAAAGAAGTGTTGCAAAGGGGATTGTTGAAGATATTCTTTCAACTCCCGAAGCTCAGCCTATGATTTCGGGTGCAACGGTGTGTTATCTGATTAACCCCACTGAGGATTTTTATAAAATTGTAACGGAGCATCTTCAGAACAGAGCTGTTATTGTGGATTCCTTTGATGATATCCCCGAGGAAATTCAGAAAATTGCAGTGTGCAAAATCAGCGGAATTGCCGATGTTGCTCCCAAATTCATTTCCCGTTGGAGTGATAAGCTCAATGTTGCGGTTGCAGGGGATATGTGGCTGGATTTCACAATCAGCGACAAGGGCACAGGCATTGAGGCAATTTCAAAAGCAACAGGAATCAAAAAAAGTGAAATTGCCGCCTTTGGTGACAATTATAACGATGTGCCAATGTTTAGGGAGGCAGGTCTTTCCTTTGCGATGAGCATCGCAACCGATGAGGTTAAGAGCCATGCTGACAGGGTGTGCACAAGCGTGCCCGAAACCTGCAAAGAGTTGTTTTTGAAGTGAGGATAAACAATGTCAGATAAAAATGTTCACAGCGGACACAGAAAGAGAATGAGAGAATCCTTTTTAAAAAGGGATTTTAACTCGTTGCACGAACACGAGATTCTCGAAATTCTGCTTTTTTATGCGCATCCGCGAAATGATACAAACGACCTTTCGCACAGGCTTATCAATGCTTTCGGAAGTCTTGAGGGCGTGCTTTCTGCACCGTATGAAGAGCTGATAAAAATCGACGGCGTGGGTGAAAGCGCCGCCGTGCTTATGGTTTTGTTTTCGCGCCTTGCGGTGAGATATGTAGCTTCGATAGACAGCGGTGACGAATATATGATTGACGACGAAATTGTGAAAAAGATTGTTGTCAGGCTATCAAATGAGCCAAAAGAAAAGGTTGTTGCCGTTTTGCTTGATAAAAAGAAAAAGATTCTCAACGTTGTCGAAATAGCTTCGGGCGGAATTGATGATGCCGCATTTAAGGTGAGGGCACTTCTTGAACCCGTTATCAGGTGCGGAGCAACGAGAGTTGTGCTGGCGCACAATCATCCCCAGGGCTTTGCTGTGCCGTCAATGGCAGATGTGGAAGCAACAATCGGTGTCAGAAAAGCGTTGCATCCCGTTGAGGTATCTTTGGATGACCATATTATTGTGGCAGGCAAAGATTGGTTTTCAATGAAAAACAGCAAGAAATATTCAGATATTTTTGATAAATATTAAAAGACAAAAGAGCAGATACATTGGTATCTGCTCTTTTAAACTTATACAAGAAAAACAACTAAAAAAACAGAGCAGATTCAAAAGAATCTACTCTGTTCTTGGCGCGCTGCAAGGGATTCGAACCCCTGACCTTTTGGTTCGTAGCTTTAAAATTTTCGTTTCATAACTTTTCACGAGCTTGCGTTTTCGTTGATTTTAAGCCATTTTCTGCACACTCTCGTTTCATATCGTTTCACGAAAGTAAAGACCAAATCGCCGCGATAAAGACCAAATAAAGACCAAAAACGAGCTTGCTTTTTCCAAAAAACCTACGCGCGCGTGTGTTGGTGTAAATGTAATAGGGGCGTTGGGTGGATTTGGTTGCGGAAAATTCACCCTCTCAGGTAGGGGGGATATATAGCAAGCTCGTCTATTATATAAAAATAACCGCCCTGATTGCTCAAGGCGGCTTAAATAAGACTGTTTGGCAGGCGTACACTTCTCCTGCATCTCTCGGGTTTCCCCTGTCAGTACCGTCGGCGTGTGGACTGTACGTATTTTTCCACCTCAAACAATCTTATTTAAATTTATTTAGTTGTATTACAGAGATGTTTCTATCAACAAAAACTTTCTCTTTATAAAGCAAGGTCATTGTGATTTGATTTTCAGCATAATTGTTGCAATCATTAAAGAAAAATGATACGCATAGTTTGTTTTCTCTGCCGTTTGAACTGTCAATAAAAATATAGTTCGTTCTGTTGTCAAAAAGTGTTTTTAAAAAGTACTCTGCTTTGATATTTGAAAATGATGAGCGGTTTTTAGAATACTTAAAGACAAGCTCGTTGATGTCTAACAGATTCTCAAAAAGTGCAAAATCTTTTATTCTCTGCTCAATATCTTTGTAGAATTGACTTTTTGATATATCACACGTTGTTATTTCGTCGGCAACGATTTTGTCGAATATAAGCTCGCGGTTCTTCTTTAATTGTGGTAAATCTTTCAAATACTGCAGGCCGACAAGATGAAAGAAGTCCGCTTTTTCAAAATCAATACAAAATTCCGTTAATCTACCTTTTTTGCCTAACACTATTTTATATTTAACATTTAACAGCCCTTGAAACACTAGAGCCGCAATTTTTAAATCGTCCATTGTTTTTACTCCCTCATAAAACAAGTGAGCTCTGTTAAACAGAGCCCACGAGGAATGTTTTCTTTCGGGTTTCCCCTATTCAAGTTGCGGTTATCATACAACCCATAAAAGGCTCAATAACAAACTGCGACTTGAAACAGCTTGTTATATCGGCGCCACACGAACAGTCTCGCTGTCCGCTCATAACTTTGCATTGAAGAGCAACTAACCGTTGCCTTCATCTTTATTATACTCAAAAATGTGTAAAAGTCAATAAAAAAGTATGAGAAAATATATACTATTTGAAACAACGTGCAATTTTGCGAACCGATACGACACTTTATGTAACAATAAATTGCATTGACGAGCTTGTTATTTGTTGGTGTCGTTTTGCATTGTTTCGTCTATGGCACGGCTGATGAAACCGTTCAGGCTCTCGCCCCGACTTTCTGCGTGATTCTTTATTGCTTCCTTTTTGCCTTTGGGAACAACTAAAGATATTCTCTCGTAATTTTCAGCGTTGTATTTATTCTTTGCTCGTGTACTTGCTTTGCCTGCCATTTTAACTCCTTTACCGTTGGGCGCAAATTTAAAGTTTATACTTTTCCCAGTATACACATTTTAACATATTTTGTGTACTTGTGCAAGTATAAAAATCAACAAATATACTTGTGTAAGTTTGTACAATTTGCGCATTGAAATATACTTGTGCAAGTATTATAATATCATTGCAAACTAAGGAAAGGAAGATATTAAAATGACGAATACCATCATAAAAACACCCATTGAATTAGAAAATTTGAGCATTGAGCTGAGCCGAGCAAAAGACCTTTTTCAGGTTGGCTTAGAAGAGATTGAAAAGTTACCCAACAAGGTGCATTATAAAGATTTGGTACAGCTCAGTGAACTGCAGTTTGCTTTAAATAGGAACAGCATAACCATATCATTGCTTAATAGTGCGTTTTTGATTCTGAGTGATATTATAGATATCATTGACACCGAAGTGTACGGAACAGCAGCAAGGAAGTGAAACATAATGAATAAGAAAATCACTCAGTATCTTTCAGTTATCCCTGCTGATGAAGCACAACATTTTAAAGAAGATTACCTTACAAGCCCTGATTTCAAAAGGATTATTGATTTTGTTTGCACTCTCAATAAGTCTGACCTCGACCGCGTTATTACTCTTATTGACCGCAAGCTCGCAGGAGAAATATAATAAAGGAGTGAAACATAATGCCACAAGAAGTCATTATCAGACCCACAGCCGAACCTCTGAGCCGTAAAAGCGTTGAACGGCTCACGGCTGAGCTATCATTCCTCGACCCTGCAAACGAATTTGACGATACAGGGAGTATTTGTATCACTGCAAGCGGTGATGTTATAATAACCAAAGAATGATTAAAAGCTCCGTTTCGGGGCTTTTTCTTTGTTTCGGGTGCGGTGCGGAGCTTCGCGCACACGCGCGCGAGGGTGTCAGGTTTTATCAGGTTTTATAGCAAGCTCGTGAGTGTTTTTATATTCGCAATCGCTTGGGAATTTTGCTGTTTTTTATTGTGGCACACTCATTTTTTTAAAATCGGTGTTTTCCTTGTATTATCAACACTTTTTAAGAGTGGTGCACCTTAAAACTGTGCCATTTTGTGCCGGTACCGTTCTTGTAAATCAAGCCGTTCAATAATAAGCTCCTGAGAACTGCCGAGCTTGCTTTTGAAACTGCCTTGTGATGTAAAATGATACGCAAAATCTGTTATATAATGCTCTGCAAAGGCGCTCAGCTCTCTTTTATGCCACCTTAAGGCACGCAGGCCGTCGCGTTCTACCTTAACGGCTCTGTTTTCGTTTGCTCCCACAAGCTCGCCTGCTTGTTTTGATGTTAAATTATCGTAAAAACGCGCCTTTATAACCGTTTTTTGCTCTGCATTGAGGTGTTTTGACATTACCGATTCAAGGGCATTGTGAAGCTCTGTGTTGAATATTTTAGCCTCAATATCCTTGTAGCTTTGCTCTGCTGTTTCATCAGGGATAGTGTCAAGCAAGGTCAGCTCTTCACCCTCAAAGCCTTTCAGCTCGTCATCAAGCGAGCTTGCGTTATCCAAAGGTTTGTTATTTTCCCCTGTTCGCAAACCTAACAGCGTATTTATTCGGTGTTTTAACTGTAATTCGGCATAAGTGATAAACTTATATCCTTTTTCATCGTCAAAAGCCTGTAGCATACCCACAAAGGCAATATAGCACTCTTGGTATAAATCTTCTCTCGTTACTCCGCAACGCGTAAAATCAGCCTGCAGGCGGCTATAATAAGCGTTTGCGAGCTTGTAAAGGATTTTATTTGTATTTTCCCACAATTCGCCCACAAGCTCGGCTGAGCCGTTTTTAATGCGGGTTGCAAGCTCTTCATTACTCATTGACAAAACATTCACCCCATTGTAAAATATCATTGCTATTTAATACTCCACTTTGAGGCGGTCGGCTGTTTGTCGGCTGTCTTTTTCTATATTTTCAGTTAAAAAACATCAAACGAGCTTGTTTTCGCTGATTTATCAATGAATTTTGCTGTTTTTTGAGCATAAGAAAACGAAATAAACTGAACATTTCTGAAAATTTTTGAAAATACTCTTGCAAGCTCGTGTTAATTTTGCTCAATATTTGCAAACGCTTGGGAATTTAAGCTATAAAGCGCATTGTTTTATTGACGTACTTAGAATCGGCGCGGTACATTTTGAAGCTCAGATACTTATTGCCTGTCACTTCGTTGTATTTTGCTTCAACCTGACTGACAAAATAACCCCTGTACCGGTCATTAAACACATTATAAGTTGCGTGGCTGTCAAACAACTGCTCAAACTGCTTTTTGCTCATATTGTCATTTTCACGCACAACAGGCTTTTTGAGGTTTCTTGTGGAGTGCCAACGCTGTGCACCTATCGGGTGTTTGGGTAAATACTTCGACAGACCTGTCAAGCCGTTTTCATTGAACTGCAGACGGCGTGAGTTTGCATAACCTTTGCCCCACATTCGCTCTATTTCATCACGAGCAAGCTCGCATTTTATAATTAAATGGTGGTGGTATCTTCCATACTTCTTGCCTTTTTCGGTGCACCACACGGCAACAGGCGCAGAATAGCCGAGCTTGTTACACTTATATTTTAAACGTCTGATGTAGTTTGATATGTTTTTTATAGCAAGTTCGTCTGATGTTGGGTGTTTTTTGTCGTTGTATGACAATCTGATATGATAATCGTTATCGTCGAAGTTTGTTTCAAGCAACATTTCAAGGTGCTTTAATGCGTATTTATCGTTTAAAAGCTTCTGTGTTTCACTTGTGGGCTTGAATCTGCGCTTTCTTCTGTTGCCTGAGGATGCGAATACCGGGAACGCGTCAACGTGCATAAAGTCACCGCAGATATATATTTTCTCTCTTATGTGAACTCTCACGCTGTCTGCGCTCCTTTCGTCGTAAAGTTAAGTTATCTATGCAAGCCCCAAAAGCCGCAAGGGGCTTTGAGTTTTCAAGGCACAAAGCGGGGTTGCTTTGTGCCTTTTATCTGTGTTCTGTGCTATTTGTCGGAGTTTTCATCAATGCTTTTCAAAGCTTTCTTTGCTGTCTGCAGAGTAAAGAATATACTGCGCGCCATTTTTTCAGTGCGTCTTATGTATTGCTCAAGCTCTTCGCGCGTTTCGGGCAGATAATACCCATTGTTATCAGATACTACACAAACACCGTTGCGCCGTATCAGCTCAATTATTTTCCTGAGCTGTCGCGAATCAAGACTTGTCAATTTTTGCAACTGCTTTTGATGTATCGCATTAGCTCGACCATACCTGAAACAGGAAAGAACGCTCTTGTAAATGCTTTCATCACAATTTGTCTTGCTCAATGATATTCACCCCCTAACCGATTCGCCTTATTTTGCCGTATTCGGGCGAGCTTGTGGGGGCCAGCTCTCGTTCACCGTTGAGATATTCAAGCAGAATGTTGAGGTTAATCAACTTTTTATTGCCTACCGTAACAGCAGGCAAAATGCCGCTGCTTATCATTCGGCGGACTGCCCGCACACTCAACGCGCTGTTGGGGTCAAGGACTTTAAGCTCTGCCACAGCCTCAGGCGCTGTTCTCATTCTCGGTGTTGACATATCAAGTACCCTGTGCAATCTCGGCAATGATACCTAAAATCTTCTGCTTTTCAGGCTCAGCAAGCTCGTGACGGAGTTTTCGGCTAAAATTACCGTCAGTTATACCGAGCTTGTCGGCTATCTGCCAAAGTTTTATACCTGCGTTTTTTGCTGTCTGTCTGATTTCCTGATTGTTCATAATTAAGTCTCCTTTTAAAATTGTTGTTGACAACATTCGCAAACAATGATATAGTGTGTTTGTTCTTGTTGTATTTGTCACAATCTCATTATAGTTATGACAAATCACAAAGTCAAGATTTTTTGTCACATTTATCAAAAGATGTGACGGATACGGATTTCAGGAGGAGTTTTTTAATTATGAGTGACAAAATCACGATTGATATTACAAATTTAAAGGCACTTATTGAAACAAAAACACGTGAGGAAACAGCAAAAGGGATTGGGTGCGACACTTCTTTAGTTACCAAGCATTATAACGGTGACAGAAATATAACTCTTGACTACGCTATAAAATACGCGCAATTCTTTGGTGTTTCACTTGATTATATTGTAGGAATATCCCCCAATACCACAACCGACCCTGATTTGAAGTTTATTTGTGATTATACAGGTTTGAACGAACAGGCCTTGTTTAATTTGAATAAAGAGAAAATATCAGAGGTTATTCTAAAGAAACATGAGTTGAATGTCCCTTTAACCACTGACGAGAACTTACTCTTAGATTATATTGATGAAGATTATTATCGTTATAATGTTTCAAGCAGTTTTGCTCTTAACCTTTTAAACTTTTTACTTAATAGCAAAAACTTTGAAAGCTTCAAAAAGATTTCAGCATTATTGTTTGAATATCATCAGGCATATTGGGAAGTTGTTTCTTCACATAAAATTGCATTGATAGAACAAGAACAAAACACAAAAATGGAACACTCAGATTTACGTGATGAAATTCGGATTTTTGCTGACATAGACCAAAGATTTGAAAACAGTATAAACCTTTCAAAAGTTTGCTTTTATGAAGCTGTTGACTTATTCCGGGAGCTTATAAGCGATTATTCTAACAAAAATGCAAATGATAAAGAATTGAAAAGAATAACGAAAGAATTAGAAGATATAAAGGAAATCTATATCAGGAGATTAGAAAATGCCAACAATAACTAAACGTGGTGACACTTACCGTATCAGAGTATCTGAGGGCTACGACGCGAGCGGCAAACAGATAACGCGCTCAATGACATATAAGCCTACACCCGGTATGACACAAAGGCAGATTGACAAAGCGGTTCAAACTCAGGCTATCTTGTTTGAAGAAAAGGTTAAAAGCGGCCATTTTATAAACAGCAATATCAAGCTCGCTGATTTTGCCGAGCAATGGTTTAAGGAATACGCAGAAAAACAGCTCAAGCCGAAAACAGTTGCTCAATATAAAGCTCTGTACCCTCGTATAAATGACGGTATAGGGCATTTACGGCTTGACCGTATTCAGCCACATCATATCATTGCTTTATATGACGAGCTTGCTAAAGAGGGTATCAGATCCGATACAAAATACAAAAGCAAGCTCGATTTTAAAGAGCTTTTAAAAAGCCGACAGCTCACAAAGGTAAAACTTGCCGAGCTTGCAGGGGTCAGCGTTTGCACGCTCGATTCTGTTACCAAAGGAAATAATATATCACATAACAGCGCCGTTAAAATTGCCGAAGCGTTAAAAATGCCGCTTTCAAAGCTGTTTGAGCCTATCAGCAAAGGCGCGCTATCAGGGCGTACGGTAAAACATCACCACATTTTGCTTTCTTCGATACTCCACACGGCCGTACAATGGCAAATTATAACCGCTAACCCTTGTGAAAGAGTTAAACCGCCTAAAGTACAGCACAAAGAGCCGACAACCCTTGATGACGAGCAGTCTATTGACCTTTTGGCGCTACTCGACAAGGAAGATATAAAATACCGCACGATAATAAAACTGTTGGTTTTGTTAGGTCTGCGCCGAGCTGAGGTTTTGGGGCTTAAATGGTGTGATATTGACTTTGAAAACAATCTTGTGACAATAGACCGAACTATTCAATATCTTTCCGGCAAAGGTACCTTTGAAAGCGACACAAAAACAAGCTCGTCACAAAGGACTATGAAGGTACCACAGTCGGTTATAACGATATTGAGCGAGTACAAGACACATCAGGCAATGGAAATATTAAAGCTCGGTGATTATCGGAAGAATACAGGCTTTATATTTACCAAAGCAGACGGGACCCCGATTCACCCGGACACTCTGACAGCGTGGTTCAGCAAGTTTGTTGAAAGAAACAATCTGCCAAAGGTAACGTTACACAGCCTCAGGCACACAAACGCAACCTTGCTGATTGCCAACGGTACGCCATTAACCACCGTTTCAAAAAGGCTTGGACACGCAAGCCCTGCAACTACCGCGAAAATATACGCTCACGCTATCAGAACAGCTGATGAAATGGCAGCGCAAGAGATTGAAAACATTTTGACAGCAAAAAAGAAGAAACAGGCATAAAAATAGAGAGGTACACCGTAAAAAGTGAACCTCTCTTTTGCTATGTAAAGACCAAAAATATTAAGTTTTTGAGGCAATAAAGACCAAATAAAGACCAAAACGCAAAATTTAAGCAATTTCACGAGCTTGTTTTTGGCAAAGAAAAAGCCGAAAATCGTTGATAAATAACGACTTTCGGCGTGGCGCGCTGCAAGGGATTCGAACCCCTGACCTTTTGGTTCGTAGCCAAACACTCTATCCAACTGAGCTAGCAGCGCTCGTCTCTCGACTACCACGGTATAATATCACAACAAATCTTAAATGTCAACCGTTTTTTGAAAATTAATTCAAAAATTATGCTGAAAGACCGCCAATCGGCGGTCTTTAATTATATCTTGCTATCCAATTTTTTGATTACCGTTTTATAAAGATGAATGAAGAAAATCAATGCAACCGCAACAGACATAACCTCTGCAATGGGGAATGCCCACCATACGTTGTCAAGAACGCCTGTTTTTGCAAGGAGATATGCGGCAGGAATGAGCACCACAAGCTGACGGGCGATGGAAACAAACATTGAAAAAAGTCCTTTGCCGAATGCCTGGAAAACGGAAATAATAACAATGGAAAATCCGGCAGCAAGGTAGCTGAAGCTGATTTCTCTCAAGGCAACTACGCCGATTTTTGTCATTTCTTCGCTGGCGTTAAAAATGGCAAGAAGCTGTTCGGGAATGAACTGCATCAAGCAAAAGCCGATGAGCATAAATGAACAGGCAAAGCACAGCGAGGTTTTAATTGCAGTGGTAACCCTTTTTTTGTTTTTTGCGCCGTAGTTGAATGCAATGATGGGAATAACACCGTTGTTGAGTCCGAAAACAGGCATAAACACAAAGCTCTGAAGCTTGAAGTAAACGCCGAAAACAGCAGCGGCAGTTTCTGTGAATGCAATGACGATTTTGTTGATTGAAAAAGTCATCAATGAGCCGATTGCCATCATAATGATTGACGGCACGCCGATTGAGTAAATTCTGCCGATAATTTTGAAATCTGGCTTGAAGCTTTGAGTGGTGAGCCTGATGTCGTGGTTTTTCTTCTGGTTGAGGATAATCGCAAGCACACCTGCAATTATTTGACCGAGTACCGTTGCAATTGCCGCGCCCTTGGCACCCATTGCCGGCAATCCGAAATAACCGAAGATGAAAATCGGGTCAAGAATAATGTTGGCGACTGCGCCTGTGGTCTGGGTAATCATTGTGTAGAAGGTTCTGCCGGTTGACTGCATCAGGCGCTCAAAAATAATCTGTGTAAAAATGCCGAATGAGTAGCAGCAGCAAACCTGAAGATAATCGACACCCTGTGAAATTATCTCGGGGTTGTCGGTCTGCGCCTTGAAGAAAATTTCGGTGCCGAAAAGTCCGAAAACAAGGAACAGCAAAAAACTGAAAATAGCAAGCAAAACACCGTTGGCGCCGATTGCGTTGGCTTTTTTGTAATCCTTTTCGCCAAGGCTTTTTGAAAGCAGGGCGTTAACACCCACCGCGGTACCTGTTGCAACACCAATCATAAGGTTCTGCGCAGGGAAGGCGAGTGAAACAGCCGTCAGTGCTTCTTCGCTTACGCGTGAAACAAACATACTGTCAACAACATTGTAAAGCGCCTGCACAAGCATTGAGCCAATCATCGGCAATGACATTGTTGTCACGAGCTTGGGTATGGGCATATAACCCATTTTATTTTCCTTCTCCAAAATATCACGTCCTTACAAAATAATGTGCACACTTTTGAGTGTGCACAGCTTTATGCCAACAAAAGGGCAACTATAGTTGAATACATTTTCACAGGGTCCTGCAAAAACTTTTCTTTAACATAATCAGCCTGAGCGGAATCAGCCACAAAAAGGGTGACGCTCAAAAGCTTATCTTCGTTATCCATAATAGAAAGGGTAACATCATATCCGTCACCGTGAGGAGCAACTTCAATCTTGTTTTCCTGCTGACGGCGGAGAATTGTTTTCATTTCAATTGCGGCATTCAGCGCGGTTTCTTTAACAGTGTAGGGCAGTTCGTTTTCAAGTTCGGCTGTGTTAGCCTTACCCAAATCTGTGGGAAAAAGAATTTCCTCTTCGTCGTCATATTCAATTCGAACATTGCCTGTTTTAACAACCTCAGCCAGAGCCTCATTTGCTTCAAAATAATTGGCAAGTCCTTCGCCTGTTAAAATTTCGTTGAGATGATTTCTTGAAATTCCGTTGTCGATTTTGCAAATAATATAGCAAACAAGCAACTTGATTTCACTTTTGGAACGGAGTCCGCCGGGCTTGACACCCTGAATGAATGCATCATAAAGTTCCATAATGCAACCTGCTTTCGATTTTATTCAATGGGGATTTCAACAGGGTTTCTCTTCTGGAAGAGCATTACGCTGTCAAATCCGCAACGCTTTGCGATTTCCATACCTGTTTCAATGCCTGCACCGAGGTGCTCTGCATAATGAGCGTCAGAACCCACGGTAACCATCTTGCCGCCCAATTCCTTAAATCTTTTAACAACGTCTTCATCGGGCATTGTTCTGCCGATTTTCTGGCGGAGACCTGATGTGTTGATTTCCAATGCTCTGTCGTTTTCAACAAGGAGCTTGAGCGCTTCGTCAACCTTGGGCTGATATTTTGCCATGTCAACGGGGATACCGTGCTCACCAACGATATAACGAAGGGGGTAGGTCACATGAGCCATTGTGTCAAACTTGCCCCAAGCGGCAAGAGTGCAAAGCTCGTCAAAATATTCGCTGAGAAGCTTATCAATATCGTATTTTGAATAATCAAGATACCAGAAATCCTCTTCTCCGCGGAGGTTGTGGATTGAGCCGATAACAAAGTCGTATTCACGCTCGCTGATAATCTCTTCGGCGGTTGCGGTGTCATAGGTGGGCTGGCCAAGTTCAATGCCTGCGCACACAACGAGCTTGCCGTTGAAAGCCGAACGAGCTTTTGTAACGTCAAAAAATGACTGAACAGCTGTTTTATCAAAATTCTTTTCGCGGTAAAAATCCACCTCAATATGGTCGGTGAAAGCAACTGCGCGCAAGCCCTTGGCGCAGGCGTTTTCACACATATACATTGTGGAATGGTTACCGTCAAAAGAATTGTCGGTGTGGGTGTGCATATCAATGATGTTTTTGAATTTCATAGCATTACCTTCTCACATAAATATCTACACTATATAATAACTCAAAAAAAATAAATTTTCAACACATATATTGTAATTGATGAATGAAATTTTAAAAAAGTAAAATACTAATAAAAAATGATAGGAGATGAATAAAATGATTGATAAATTATCGTTGATTCTTGTGGTTATCGGTGCGCTTAACTGGGGCAGCATCGGGCTTTTCCAGTTTGACATAGTTGCCTGGATTTTCGGCGGTCAGGGTGCATTGGTCAGCAGAATCATTTACACCCTCGTGGCTCTTGCCGGCGTCTGGTGTATTTCGCTTCTTTTCAGAGAGCGTGAGCAGGTTGAGCTCGGCATGGAAAACACAGCGGGTTAACAAAAAAGGAGGCGTAGGCGTTGTACCCGTAAGGATACAACGCCAGTTTTATTCGCCTCACGGCGAGTTTTATTGCTTCGCAGTTTTATTGTGCTTCGCACAGTGTTATTCGCTTCGCGAGTTTGTTGCGAATAAAATAACACTGAATTCGCAGGATTCAATAACACTATTGTCTCATAACAATAATATCACGCTGCCGTAGGGCAGAATAACACTTGATAAAAATTAAATTTTAATAGCGCACTTACTCACCACCGTAGATGTAAGCGAAAAAAAGAGGTAACACGGTTTTATACGTATTACCTCTTTTTATTTATTTGCTATTCCGAACAATTAGAATCTAATTATTTCATTTCAGCAATTGCTGCCTGAGGTGTAACGAAGAAATGTAGGAGATTATTTATAGAAATCGAAAAATTCTTCATATATTTTTCTTGCTTGTTCTTCATCACCCCAAGATAGCGGGTCGTCAGCATAACATAAAGCGTGAAAAGGTTCCATTGTATTTAATTCGTTAGGCAACTGTTGCCATATTGAATAGCATTTTCTGCCAAAATCTTCTATAGAAAAATCATTAGACTCATATACCGTTTTCAAATCTTCAGTTAAGCATCTACCAAAAATATCAACAGAAAAGTTCTTGCACTCGTATTTCCAAAATCTTTGTAAAATGTCAAATGCAGTATCGTAGTCATATGAACAACTTTCTAATTCCAAAAGTAACTCGTTATTCACATCAGAAAGAAACATCTTATCAAGAGTTTTACTATAATCATTTCCATCGGTTAAACCAATTTTCCACAATAATGATTTACATATCAACTTTTCCATACTGCACCTCCTTTTTCATGATTATATCATATCGCACATCGAATTTCAATATACACAAAAACTCCCCATATTCTTTCGAATACGGGGAGCTGATTGCACATTTAATAGCTGTTATACAGCTATAACTGATGTAGGAGAAGTTACGAAAACCCTTGATATTACTAGGGGTTTCAGCTTAATTCATTCATCCCTTGATTGCTGCCTGAGGAGCAACAAGTCTAGCGATAAAAACCGTCTTAAAACTTTCCTTAACAGTACGTCTTATAAAGCCTCCTTTTTATCTGCCTTTTTTTCTTAAAATTTCGGGGTCGGTGGTATCGGCTACATAACCGATTTGCTTCCACAGTTTGTCTGCCTTTGATTTCCATTTAAAAAATTCATACGGAGAGTCAGGGTAAGCGTCGTAATGGCTGCCGATTTTCATGCTGCCCACAAGACCTTTGCCGATTTTGCCGATTGTGGCAGGGGAGATGTCTTTTTTTGAAATTCCCGTAACAACTCCCTTAACAATGTCAATAATATCCTGTGTGCCGATTTCAAGACCTGTGTTCACATTTCCGAGGATGTTCTGGCTGAAAATCACATCGTTTTTGAACATAAATTCAGCTTCATCAAAGCTTGGAGAAATGATTCCCATAAGCAGCGGGCGCATAGAGTCAAAATCCTTACCCTGAGCCTTGATATAGCGCTTGTTGATGCTCCACATATTATCGCGTGAAAGCTCTTTGCCTTCTTTGAGAAGCTTTGAAATAACGTCAACTGCAATTTCACCCTGAACAAGCGATGATGTGCAGCCTTCTCCGCAGGTGGGCTTTGTGAGAAATGCGGCGTCACCCATTGCAATGAAGCCGTCGTCCACAAAGGAATAAAGGCTCCTGTGATAAGGGGTCATACCTTTCTCGATTTTTTCAACCTTGTATTCGGGGAATTTTACATTTTTGAGAAACTGTGAGTGAAAAACCTCTTCGGCAACGTCATAGCCATAGAAAGCACCAATACCGAGGATTGCACCGTTGGGGTTGCCCGAAGGGGCGGACCAGGATTTATACTGCAAAAAGAAGCCGTCGAGGGAGCGTGGGTCAAGCTCCTTGTTGAGATATTCCACATAATAAAGCACAACATACAGGATATCTCTTTCGGTGAGCTTGTGGTTGTCCACAACGGAGGAGGAGGGGAGCTTTGTTCTGGCAACAGAGGGGATACCCGAACAGTCTGCCACAAGCTTTGCTCTCACTTCTTTTTCACTGTCAGCGGTTTTGTATCTTCCGCCGACAACCTTGCCTTTTTCATCAAAAATCAAATCCGTGAAGCTTGCGCCGTAGATGATTTCTGCCCCTGATTTTATGGCTCTCTGTGCCATAAACATAATGTATTCGTGCTTGTGCAGTCCGATGGTTTCGGGACCTCCGGAGCTTGCCTTGGGATGGTTGCCGTAGGGAGAACGCATAGGGGAGTCTGCAAAAGAAAATGCTCTGATGGGGTTTTCGGGTTGGGGAATAATCAGGTCAAACTGTTCCATTTCGGGGCGTGACATATGAAAAACATCGTAAGCACGCGAAACATTGATGGGCTCCTCTTTTTCAATCACAAGCACCTTGAAGCCCTGTGATGCCATTTTTTCGGCAAACCAACAGCCTGTGGTGGAAGCACCGACAATCAGAATATCATACATAACAAAACCTCCCTTTGTAGATACTTTTATTCTAACATTAAAGAACAATCTTTGCAACAATTTTTAATTTAAGATAAACCAACGAGGTTTGTTGACTTTGCTTTTTTGTTGGTATATAATTTGATATAAAGGAGTTGATTTTATGGGAAATTTGCCTCCCCTTAAATTTAAAAACGGAAAGTTTAAAATAATGGTTGTAGGAGATTTGCACGAATCCTACGATTCAAAAGGCTCCGAAAATCAGGTTAAATCTGCCGATATGACAAAGCTCCTTGTTCGTGCTGTGAGTGAGCTCAAGCCTGACCTGGTTGTTTTTGCGGGGGATAATGCTCAGGCTGACGACGAAATCAAAATGCGCGCGGTTATCAGCAAAATAACTTACCCCGTATCCGTCAACGATGTGCCTCTTGCAATTGTTTTCGGTAATCACGACAGAGAGTGTGCTGTTCCTCTTGAAAGACAGTTGGAGCTGTATTCTCAGGAATATGAGAATTTTTATACATACGATGCGGTTCCTGAACTGACCGGCTGCGGCAATTGCAACCTGCTTGTTAAAGATTCAAAGGGTGAAAAAGATATTCTAAATCTTTGGCTTATGGACAGCAACAATCTTGCCGAAGACCAAGAAATTTCATATTATGACTGGGTGCACGAAGACCAGATTCAGTGGTATAAAGATACTGCCGAAAAGCTCAGAAAAGAAAATGGCGGCAAGGTGATTCCCGCCCTTTGGTTTATGCATATTCCTGTTTGTGAGGAATATAGGCTTCTGCGCCCTGCAAAGCTTTATGAATTGCCGGATTCTGTCAAAGGTCATCGCGACTGGTCAAAGAACAACTATGTTCTTGCTCAGGGCGTTGAGGGTTATCTTGGTGAAGGCCCCTGCTGCCCCTGCATCAACAGCGGTGTTTTTGATGCGTGGAAAGAAACTGGCGACGTTATGGGTGCGTTTTTCGGTCACGACCATATGAATGATTTTGCAGGTTACTATGACGGCATTCTTCTTGCTCAGTGCAAAACCGCAGGCTTCAAGCCCTATACCGACGGTTGCCGAGCCGGTGTGAGACTGATTACCCTTGACGAAAACAATATTGATGACATCAACACAAGAATGTATCATTTCAAGCAGTTTGGCCTCAAAAGTGAAAGTCTCGGTCCCGTTCAGCGCACTTTTTCTGATAGGCAGGTTATGAAAATTAAAGCGGCGTCGTGGATTGCAGGCGGAATTGCCGTGACAATTGCTGCTTCAAAAATTGCAAAAAAATATAATATAAAAAAATAAAAAGGAGAATTATCTGTGAAAAAATTAATTTCAGTTGTTTTGATTATTGCAACGATTTTCGGATGTTCCGCTGTTGCTTTTGCCGGTGTGGATGCCAACGAAAGCCACAGTCAGATTCCCGTTATCCGCATTTCAGGTGACGGTGAAGCGCTGTACGACCCCGACGGCAACAAAATTTTTCATTACAAGGACGTTGCCAAGCTGGTAAAAGGCGACTCTGAAAGCGGAACTGACAACAGTGAAATGTACAAAGCAATGGCAGAAAATCTGCTTCCCGCCATTGTTAAGGGTGCTGTTACTGACAATTGGGATGATATGTATGCCGCTCTTGAAGAAGAAATTTCAAAAATATTTGCAAACTCATTGCTTGACGAAAACGGAAATGTTACCAATGGATCCGGCTTGTCAGAAAAACGCAAAGAAGAGATGGCAAAAAAGAGAGCCTATGACCAGAAGGGCCCCAAAGGATTCTATGCCTGGGAAGATTATTGGTTCCACTATGACTGGCGTCTTGACCCAATGGAGACAGCAGATGAATTCAACTCATTTGTAAAAGATATAAAAGCTTCAACCGGTTGCGAAAAGGTTGGTATTATGGCAACCTGTCTCGGTACCAATATTGTTATGGCTTATGTTGCCAAGTATGGCGTTGAGGATATTCAGGGAATCGGCTTTGACGGCAGCGTTGTTGGCGGAGCAGAAATTCTCAGCGAAACAATATGTGCAAAATTTGATGTCGCCCCTGTTGCTGTTGCAAGATTGCTCCGAGACGTTGAAGGTCTGGGAATGTTCAGCATGGATGCTTTCATTACAGAAACTATCGATATGCTTGTTAAGACAGGCACCCTTGAAGGAATTATAAGCACAACCGAAAATCTTCTTTATGATAAGCTCATTGCAGGTGCAACATCAGCTCTTGCTCTTTCCACCTTCTACACATGGCCCAACTATTGGGCTTGTGTGTGCCCTGAGGATTATGAGGATGCAAAGTATTATGTGTTCGGTGAAGAGGGTAGCGCAAAAAGAGAAAAGTATGCAGGTCTTATTGCAAAGCTTGATGCTTATGATGCAGCGGTTCGCCAGAGAGTTCCCGAACTTCTTCAGAGTATTAAAGACGGCGGTGCAAATCTTGGTATTATCTCTAAATACGGTTTCCAGATGATTCCCATCTGCGCAACCTCTGATGCGATTTCAGATCAGTTTGCTTCGGTTCCAAGAACATCCTTCGGTGCCACAACTTCAACTGTTTATGACACCCTTTCAGAGGATTATATTGCTCAGCGTGTTGCAGAAGGCAAGGGTAAATATATTTCACCCGACAAGCAGATTGACGCTTCAACCTGTATGTTCCCCGATTACACCTGGTTTGTAAAGGGCTCAAGCCATTCCGATTGGACTTCATACGAGCTGAAAATTATGCTTGAGGTTGCTACTGCTGACCGCCAGCTTACAATTGAGGATTTCCCATATACACAGTTCTTTGTTTATTATGATAATATAAATGAAGCTGAACCTATGACGGAAGAAAACTGTCACACCGAATTCTGGACCGCAGATGAAAGCATTGATAAGCCCGCAAATGTTTTTGAACAGATGAAGGTCTCTTTTGATGCAATTATCCGTTGGCTTAAGGCTTTGTTTGAATTCATTTCAGAAAAAATAGCCGAAGGCTGATTTCGTTGAAATAAAAAAGCTGATTTCAGATTGAGTTCTGAAATCAGCTTTTGTTTGTTTAATTATAAATCCTTTGTGAGGTCTTTAAGATAAGCTTTGAAGTCGTCAGCCAATTCAGGATGTCTGAGAGCAACTTCGCAGTTAGCTTTCATAATGCCGAGCTTGTTGCCCATATCGTAACGGATGCCGTCGAAGTCCTGAGCGATAAGGCCCTTTTCTTTTGCAAGGCGTGTGAGTGTGTCGGTGAAATAAAGCTCTGTGCCTTCGGGAGTGTTTGCAAGGTCTTCTTCAAGATAATCAAAAACATCTGAAGGAACAACAACTCTGCCGAGGATTGAGTAGCAGGACATAATCTGCTCTTCTGTGGGCTTTTCGATGATGTTGTGAACATTCATAAGGTTGCCTTCAAGGTCTGTTACGTCAAGTGAGCAATACTTGGAAACGTCCTTGCGGGGAACTTCCTTAACACCAACAACACCCTTGCCGTACTTATCGTATGTATCAACAAGCTGTTTTGTAACAGGGTAGCCTTCGTAGTTCATGATTACGTCGTCACCGTAGAGGATTGCAAAAGGTTCGTCGCCGATGAAGGGCTTTGCCTTGAGAATAGCGTGGCCGAGACCTTTTGTTTCTTTCTGACGGATGAAGAAAACATTTGCAATATCAGCTGTTTCTTTAACTACGTCGTAAATATCCTTCTTTGAAGGGTTCTTTGAAAGCTGGTCTTCAAGCTCATAGCTGTGGTCGAAGTGGTCTTCAATAACGCCCTTACCGCGGTTGGTGATGATAAGAATATCTTCAATGCCTGCAGCTGCAGCTTCTTCAACAATGTACTGAATTGCAGGCTTGTCAACGATGTTGAGCATTTCCTTGGGAACTGACTTTGATGCAGGAAGAACTCGTGTGCCGAGACCTGCTGCAGGGATGACCGCTTTTTTGATTTTCATAATACTATACCTCCAAGTTTTTTAAAACTATAATCAATTAAACCATTCAGCAACCATTGAACCGATGTTGATTAAAATGGAAACAAGGTACTGGTTGGCAAAATATACTATTGCAAACACCAGCGGGGCAACTCCGCCCTTGCTGATGATGAGAGAGCGTTGCATCTGCGTGTCGTCAGATGCCTCTTTAGCCGCTGCGATGTCTTCTTTCATTTTCTTTTTAACGAGGCTGTCAGCAATCACCGCCGCAACCGCGTTTGGTATAACTGCCGTGATGAGAAGATATATTCCCATATTCTTTGCCATAGCGGTGTAAGCTGTCATAAACTCCGCGTTCTGAACAAGCTGTTCACTTGCGACAGCAGTGCTGTCTTCCTCGGCAATATACTTTTCCATAACAGTATATACCTCTTGCATCTGAATATCAATCTTTTCAAGGAAAGAATATGAAAAAAGATTGAGAGAAACTACCAATGCAAGAAAAACAAAGCCAAATTTATAAAGCTTGCGGTAAAAGAACCACGCGGGAGCAAAAATAAATGCACCCCAGTTCCACCCGAGCTTTCTTCCCTTGCGGAAACGCTTGATATAGCGGTGTGCGCCTGTCTGAAGATAATACCCGGCGTCGGTAACGCTTACTCCGTCTATTTCCTCATCCTTGTGGGCAACCTGGTCCTTGAGAAAAATTGCTTCAAGGTTCTGCGCCTCCTGAGCCAACTGCTCAAAGGCGGGTATTCCGCCCATTACAGGAACGGTGTTTGCCTGAGGCGCTTCTGCTTCGGGCTGTTCCTGAGGTTCGGTGGGTCGGCTATTTTGCCACACAAAGCCTTCTTCGTGCAAATATGCATTGGCACAGTCGCCGTTTTTGTTCCAGCAGGAGCGATGCTGCGGAGTGCCGCAAACGGGGCAGACGACAATATCGTCATCCTCTTTTATGGGCTGATTACAGCCTTTGCATATTTCGTTTTTATAGTCCATTTTAAAAATCTCCAACTACAAATCTGATACTAATTTATATTATATCACAGAAATTATGAAAATTATAGACAAATTTTTAACTTTTTTCAATCATTGTATTAAAAGTTTCTTTACTTTGCAATAATTTTCTTGTATAATTTAATATTATAAACCATAGTGAGGTCGTATGTATGTTACAGTTTGAAGAATTGAGACTTAAATTATTAGGTTATGAAGATAAATTAAAAGAGCTCAGAGAAGCCCTCGGTCTTGATGAAATGAAAGCCGAGCAGGAAAAGCTTGAGGAGCTTACCGCCCAGGAGGATTTCTGGGGCGATTTGGCAAATTCACAGAAGGTGCTTCAGAGAATTGCCACACTCAAAAACAAAATCAAAGCTTATGAAGATTTGGCTGCCGCTTATGAAGACGGACTGACAATGATCGAGCTTTCCAACGAAGAAGAAGACGAAAGTATGGTTGAAGAATGCTCCGCAAGCGTTGACGCTTTTGTTGAGGAGCTTGACAAGCAGACTCTCAGCACACTTCTTACAGGTGAATACGATACTAAAAATGCAATTCTCACCTTCCACGCAGGCGCAGGCGGAACAGAAGCTCAGGACTGGGCACAGATGCTGGTGAGAATGTATTCTCACTGGGGCGAAAAGCACGGCTTCAAGGTTAGTATGCTCGACTTCCTCGACGGTGACGAAGCAGGTCTCAAATCTGCCACACTTCTTATCGCCGGTGAAAATGCTTACGGTTATATGAAGGGTGAATCAGGTGTTCACCGTCTTGTCCGTGTTTCTCCCTTTGACTCTTCGGGAAGAAGACACACCTCCTTCTCTTCTTTGGAGGTTATGCCCGAAATCGACGAAACAATCGAGGTTGAAATCAGCCCCGATGACCTTAAAATTGACGCTTACCGCGCCAGCGGTGCAGGCGGACAGAAGGTTAACAAAACCTCTTCCGCTATCCGTATCACACATATCCCCACAGGTATTGTTGTTGCCTGTCAGGTTGAACGCAGCCAGCATCAGAACCGTGAGGTTGCAATGAGAATGCTCAAATCTAAGCTTATTGAAATCAAAGAAAGAGAGCATCTTGATAAAATTGAAGACATCAAGGGTGATCAGAAGGAAATCGGCTGGGGCAGTCAGATCCGTTCTTATGTGTTTATGCCATATACCCTTGTTAAGGACCACCGCACAAACTTTGAAGCAGGCAACATCAACGCTGTTATGGACGGTGACATCGACGGATTCATCAATGCTTACCTTAAAATGGAATCATTAAAGGAGCTTAATTCATAACGGAGGGTTTATGAATGAAAATCATTGACATTTCAAGAACTTTGCTCAAAACCATAGAATATCCGGGCGACCCAAAATCCCGTCACGAGCAGGTGCGCACCATTGAAAACGGCGGATGCAACCTTTCGGCTGTTTATGCCTGTGTACACACGGGCACTCATGCCGATGCCCCTTGCCATTTTATTGATGGCGGCGAGACCATTGAAGATGCGGATTTGAGCAAATTCATCGGCCCTTGCACGGTTATCGAAGTTCCTCAGGGTGTTATTTCAGGTGAATATGTAAACAGATTTTTCCCTAAGGATTGCGAGCGATTGCTTATAAAAGGCAACGGACTGTGCCATTTTATGGACAGTGCTGCTTATGAAGCTGTTGAGCTCGGAATAAAGCTTATCGGCACAGATGCGGATTCCGTGGGCAGGGCAGGAGACCAGACTGAGCCTCACCGCGCATTTTTGCGCAATGGTGTGGCAATTCTTGAAGGGCTTGACCTGAGCAAGGTTGCCCCCGGCAACTATTTCCTTATGGCGGCTCCTGTTAAAATGGGCGCAATTGACGGTGCACCTGTCAGGGCCGTACTTGTGGAAGATTATATTTTGTGGAACAACATAAAATAAGACGATTTTAATGAAAAGAGTGGTTGAATGAAACGGATTTTCGATTTTTTAATCGGTTTGTTTGGCTTGATTTTTCTTTCTCCCGTGTTTATTTTAATATCAGTGCTGATTTTTGTCACAGACGGCTCACCTGTTGTTTTTAAGCAGGAGCGTGTGGGCAAGGATAATAAGCTTTTTAAAATATACAAGTTCCGTACAATGAAAAACAATACAGGTGACTATGCCACCGCCGATATTGAAAATCTTGACGATGCAACAACAAAAATTGGCAGAATCCTCAGAAAAACCAGTCTTGACGAGCTGCCGCAGTTTGTTAATCTTGTTAACGGCACCATGAGTCTTGTTGGCCCCAGACCCCTCATTCCTGCCGAAAGTGAAATCCGTGAGCTTCGCGCTCAGTACGGTGTTTACAGTGTTCTTCCCGGAATAACCGGTTGGGCGCAGGTGAACGGCCGCGATGATGTTTCAATTGAAGAAAAAGCCCTGCTTGACAAGGAATACGTTGACAAACAGAGCATTTCATTTGATATTAAAATTTTAATAAAAACAGTTAAAATGGTTATTACTCACGAGGGCAACAAGGGTTAAGCACCGAGATATTCCTCAAGCACCATTCCGCTCTCTTTGAGCCGGGTTGCAACTTCAACCCCCACATAGCGGTAATGCCACGGCTCATAAGTGATGTTGGTAATATGTGTTTTATCTTTAGGATAGCGCAGAATGAAGCCGTATTCGTGAGCGTGAGCATCAAGCCAGCGGAATTCTGCGGTGTTTTCAAAGCTGACACTAAGTGAGCAGATATCCATTGCGAGGCCGGCATTATGCTCGCTGGTTCCCGGTAAAAGAACAATCTGCGAAGCCTTTACGGTTGCATCAACCTTATTTAAACCTTGCTTTTCATACATGGCAATGCGGTTTTCAAAATTCCGCTTTTGTCTTGCAACTGAGCGGTATCCCGAAACAGGAGTCAGAGTGATTCCGTCGGCCAATGCAGCGTTATACATCTGACGGTAAAACGGTGCAACTCTGCTGTCCAGCTTTTCGGAGGAGCCTTCAACAACTGTTTCAAGCTTAGGCGGAACATATCCGTCGGGGAGTCTGTGGTCACGGTTGAGCAAAATCAGATTAAACGGTGCGCTCATATTTGTTTCAACAGGGTCAAATCCCGCATAAGCATAAGGATAACCTGCCGCAGTGGTTGTGGTTGTCTTCTTTGCCGTGGTGGTTACGGGCTTTTTGGTTGTTGTAACTGTTGTTTGCGCCGAGGCTGTTGTTGATGCTGCAGTTGTTGCTGATGTTGTGGTTGTTGTAGTTTGTGTTGTTGTTTTAACTTGAGAGGTTGTTTGAACTGCCGGCTTTTGGTCGGTAATGTTGCAACCGGCAAGTGATAAGACAAAGCTCAGCGCCGACAATACACATAATATTTTATTAAATCTTTTCATTTGAACATCCCCTTATAATCGAATTTTATCATAGTAAAAATAAATTTTCAAGAGAGGTTATAACTTTTATGAAAGCAAATGAATCTATCGAAAAATACCCGGCACGAGTGCGTGAGTACACGAACTATGCCCTCAAAAGCACAAAAATTGTGGCAAAAAATTGCGGCCCCAGACCTGCAGGCAGTGAGGCTGATGCAAAGGCGAGAGAATATCTCAAAGCTGACACCGCAAAATTCTGTGACGAGGTGAAGGAAGAGACCTTTAAATGCTCCGCCAAAGCATTTATGTCGTGGGTTTCCGTCGGTTCGGTTCTCCTTTTGGTTTCTGCAGTGCTGTTTGTGTTTGGCTTGCAGGCAATTTCACTTGCTGTAACATTGCTTAATGTTTTCTTTATTGTGGGTGAGTTTTTTCTCTATAAGCCGGTTATGGACGGCTTTTTCAAAAAAGGTGAAACCGGCAACATTGTAGGCGTCAGAAAAGCATCAGGCGAAACAAAAAAACGCATTATTTTCTGCGGTCACACCGATTCGGCTTATGAATGGACCTACACCTATCACGGCGGCAGACCTTTTGTAGCTCTTGCAATAGTGCTTGCAGTGATTTCCGTTATTGTTTCTGTTGCAGGTAATATTATCGCAATCATCAACAACGGTGCAATCAACCCCTCAGTTGTTTTTATGAATGATAACACTCTCGTTACCGCCTTTGCAATTGCAATGCTCGCCCTTATTCCCGCTTATGTTTACACCTTCTTCTTCTGCAATTACAAGCGCCCTGTAGTCGGTGCAATCGATAACCTTACAGGCTGCTTCACTTCACTTGCCGTTGTTAAGTTTTTGTTTGATAACGATATCAGATTCGAAAACACAGAGGTTCAGGTGCTTCTCACAGGCGGTGAAGAGGCCGGTACACGCGGAGCCCAGGCTTACGCCAAGGCTCATAAGGACGAGCTTACCGACAAAAATGTTGAAACTGTTTTTATCGGCGTTGATACAATTCACGATTTTGACTTTATGAATGTAATCAGCAAGGATATGAACGGATTTGTTAAAAATGATGACCGTGTTGTTGAACTTATCAAAGCCGGTGCTTCAATTGCAGGCTATGACAATGTTTCGTCAGGTCCCATTTCTCTCGGCTCAACCGACGCTGCTCCTTTTTCAAAAATCGGTGTGCCTGCCGCAACCTTTGTTGCAATGGATCCCACTCCTGCACGTTATTATCACACAAGGCTCGATAACGAGGAAATCCTCGACCCCAAAACAATGGAAGCAAGCGTTAAAATTGCCCTTGAAACAGCATTTTTATTTGATGAAAAAGGAATTTGACGGCAATTTACATAATTTTTCAAAAAAAGTATTGTTAAATTATGTAAAGGTGTGTTATAATGATTAAAAGTTGTTTTATTACTATATTTTCCTGTTGAAAAGGAGATGCTTTTGTTATGAACAAAAAGATTAAGAGATTAGTTTCATTCCTTCTCGTTGCCGTTATGGCTCTTTCACTTTGCGCTTGCGGTGAAATTGAAGAGGAAGTTGTGCAGAGAGCTTCTGCAATTCCCCAGACAAAGGCCGAGATTTTTGATTATTTCTGTGCAGCTCTTGATAAAGTAGTTGCAGAAAAGCCTGCTGTAAGCTATGGCCTTTCAAACAGCGCACGCGGTGCTGACTGTGAAAACAGCAGCATCGAAGCAGCTTTCCCCACAATTGCCAAACTTATGACAGTTGGTGACGGTGCTGAGGTAGAATACGGTGCAGACAACACAGGCGTGTTCCCCACCAACAAGCTTGAGCTCAACGACATCAAGTCAGCCAACATCATTGATATTGATGACACAACATCACGTGCATACACAATCGTTCTCAACATCTGGGATGACAGCAACCCCAACCAGGACGACAGCGTGTTCGGCAAGATTTATAAAATCTCCAAGGACGAAGACATCCTTGCAGAAATGAAAAAAGCTTCAGCTTATTTCACGGTTGACAGCTATGATGCACAGTACCGTATCGGCACAATCAGAGCCGTTGTTTCAAAAGAAACTGACCGCATCGAATCACTTGAGCTTGAAAGAACTGTTGACATCACAACAGAAATCACAGGTGTTAACACATTTGCAGAGGTTGGCACAGTTCCCCTTTCATTTGAGTATTCTTCAACAGAGAGCTATTCAATGAACTGGGACGCTCCCGCAAAATAAAATGAATTAACCCGGCTATCGTACGATAGTCGGGTTTGATTTTGTCAAAAACAAAAGCCCGAATCTTTTTTTGATTCGGGCTTTGGAGCTGGAGATGGGATTTGAACCCACGGCCTATTGATTACGAATCAATTGCGCTACCACTGCGCCACTCCAGCAACAAAATACATTATAATAAAATAACGATGCTTTTGCAAGAACTTTTTTAAAATAAAATTCTCATATTTACAAAATGTTCAAAGTAAATCCATTTATTGGACTTGATTTTGTTGCCGAAATATTGTAATCTATATGCATACTATTTTATGAGGTGCAAACAATGAAAAAAGGTTTATGTTTAGTTTTATCCGTTCTTTTAATTGCGGTGAGCCTCTGCTCCTGCAGTATGATAAAAGACGAAAACGCTCTTGATGAATATACATACGTTGACGCTCAGGGCAAAACCCATGAATATGCCACCGATGCCAAAGGCGAGGTTGCAACAATGGAAAACGGGGTTAAAGAAACAACCACTTCAACCTCCAAAAAAGACAGCACAAGCACTGACCCGATGATGAACATCACCGTTTATGCAACCAACGAAAACGGTGAAAATGTGACCGACAAAAAAGGTCAGCTCGTTACTTCATCATGGGACATGAACGAGCTTCTCAATGAAATGACAAAAACAACAACCACCAAGAAGACCAAGCCCGGTGAAACAACCACCACCGGCTCAGCTCTTTCAGGCTCATTGGGCAGCAGCACGGAAGACGACCTTCTTGAAGACGGCAAAAAAACAGAAAAAACCAACCTTAAGGCTGAGGTTGTTGACCCCATCACCAAAGGCGGCAAATATACCCTCAAAGCAACAATTGTTGCGCAGGATACAGAAATGCCTATGACATGGTGCTTCAACGGTGATGAGTTTGCAGTTTCACTTTCATATCAGACAATCGGCGCAAGAGTGTTCACCGAAAAAGGCAAGACTTACCTTCTTATTCCTATGTTTGCGATGTATATGGAGGTTGAACCCGAAACAAGTGAAGATATTCAGAAACCCAATGGTGACCTTACAGGCAACTTGACTTATGTTAAGAGCACAAAGGTTAAAGACGGCAAGGTTACTTACACCTGCGAAGAATACAAAACAAAAGACGGCAAAATCAACAAATATTATTTCAACGAAAAGAACGAGTGGAAGCGCTGGGAAGTAATCGACGGCGAAGAAATTACCGTATTCGTTATCAACAGCCTCACCACCAAGGTTGATAAAGCGATGTTCAAAATCCCCTTGGGCTACAAAAAGGTTGACGCAGACAAGGTTTTATAATTATGAAAAAAACAGTTATTATCACTGGCGCATCAGGAGGCATCGGCTCGGCTATTGCCGATGCCTTTGCTTTAAGCGGACACAATGTTGTTATAGGCTACAACAGCTCTTGTGAAAAAGCCAAGGCTCTTGAAGGCAGGCTTTCGCAAAAGGGCTGTTGTGCTGCGTCTTTTAAGGCGGATGTTTCCGATTCTGCTCAGGCGCAGGCGCTCATTGATTTTGCAAAGGATACATTTGGCGGAAGTTATGTGCTTGTTAACAATGCAGGCATTGCCCAGCAAAAGCTTTTTACCGACATTACCGATGAAGATTTTGACAAAATGATGGCGTCAAACGTTAAAAGCGTGTTTAATTGCAGCCGTGCTGTTCTGCCGCTGATGATTCACGAAAAATGGGGCAGAATTATCAACATTTCTTCAATGTGGGGTGTTTGCGGTGCATCCTGCGAGGTGCATTATTCAGCCTCAAAGGCGGCAGTTATCGGAATGACTAAGGCACTTGCCAAGGAGGTCGGTCCGTCGGGCATAACGGTCAATTGCATTGCTCCCGGGCTGATTGATACTCCGATGAATAAAAATCTTGATGAAGATGCAATTTCAACCCTTTGTGACGAAACACCCGTTGGAAGAATCGGGACCCCCGAAGATGTGGCAAAGGCGGTTTTGTTCCTTGCGGATGAGTCATCGTCATTTGTGACGGGTCAGATTTTGGGCGTTGATGGCGGATTTATTTAATATTTGCATAAAATTACCTTGATTTATTAAAAAAATTATGATAAAATACCATAGTAACCATTGTATTCTTAAAGGAGGCACTGTAAATGGCATCTTTTTGTCCTAAGTGTAACAGAAAATTAAAGCTTACAGACCTTAAACCCACTTGTCCGGGTTGTGACACCAACCTTTTATATTACAGAATTGAGGAAAGACTCGAGGTTGACGCGCTCAACGCTGAGATTGAGCATTCACGCACTCAGAAGATGATGGACAGAGCAAAGGCCGCTATGATTGGCAGCCCTTGGGCAATTGTGAGAGATGTTCTTCTCGTTCTTGTTATTGCAACCTTCCTTCTTCCTCTTGCTCATCTTTCTGCAGCAGGCCCTTATTTTGAAAGAGAAACAACATACACCGCCATCAATCTTGTAACAACTCTTATGGAGTTTGACTTTGGTGCAATCGGTCTCATCGGTTCACCCATCGTTGGCAATGCAACTCTTTTCTTTGCAGGCTCTGTTGTTTGTGTTGCTCTTGCTCTTGTTATGGCTTTGTTCCAGCTTATTTTCAGCTTCCTTTCATGCTCAAAGAGAGGCTTCGGCAGAAATGTAACATTCTCAGTGCTTGGTATAGCTTTCTCCATCGGCTCATCAGTTCTTTTCAATATGTTTGTTAAGGCTATGAACGAGGTTGCTCCCGGATTTATGTCAGGTTCAGTTGGTTTTGGTATTTATGTTGTTGCAGGCGCATTTGCTTTGGTTCTTGCTCTCAATATCATCATCAAGGCCAAAAACCTTGTTCCTGTTAAATACACACCCTGCTACATCGGCAAAGAGCATATGCTCTATGAGGAGTTTGTTGAAAGATACGGCAACGGCAAGGTTACTCTTGATTTGGTTATGGAGCATCACGATGAGCTCATGCCCAAAAAAGAAGAACAGCCCGAAGAAGTTAATGCATAAAATTAAGCCACTCTTAAGAGTGGCTTTTTTGTTGCTTATTGAGCACATTTTTTGCAAGGGGTCAGACCTCTGGCAAGCGCTTGATCAATGGTGCATTCATAATATTGATTGTTGCTGCAGGTATAAGAAAAATGATATTTTTCTCCGTTGCGGGTTATGTAAACAATGTCAGAATCAGCGAGCGCTTGCGGTTCAGTGGTTTGATTATCTTTTTTAACAGGTCGCCCGTTGTTGCGTTCAGTGGTAACTGCCGAGGTTGTGGGTTGGCTGAATTCAGATGAATGTTCCTTTTGAAAAAGGGTGTCAACATCCAACGAATAACAACCGATTGAAAGAAAAGATATGATTATCATCACAAAGGCGATATTGCCTGCAATGGTTGATTTTTTTGTTTTTTGAATTCTAAAAAGAATAACTGCGGCCGTGAAGCATACACCGGCGCAGATAATGAAAAATATGTCCATAAAATCCCTCCGAGGGAATTATACAACACAAAAAATAAAATTACAAGCGACTAAACTTTTTACAAAAAAGGCTTGATTTTTGGTCGTGGTTTGAGTATAATAATCGGGTATTGAATATTGTATGGAGAGTTGTCCGAGCTGGCCGAAGGAGCACGATTGGAAATCGTGTAACCGTTAAAAGCGGTTCGAGGGTTCGAATCCCTTGCTCTCCGCCAAAAATCGACAGACTTCTACAGAGGTTTGTCGATTTTTACTTATTAATTATTCACTTTTCACTCTTCACTAATTTTGTTTCGATTTTTGGCGAGGTAATAAGTAAGAGTTAAGAGTGAAAATGTAACTGTTTTTGTAACTAAAAAACAGGAGGGATATATATGCAACAGTTGATGGAGCAAATAAGAATCGTTGTTGAAAAATATGAAAATGAGTTGGCTGAAAAAGGTATTGCATGCTCAGTTTCAAAAAAATACTTTGAAACTGATGTATCTTCTGTGGCTGTGAATCATACGGATGTACTCCATATTTTATACGGTTTTTTTGCTAATAAAAGAGAGAATAAAAATTTCAAACATCAGCGCAACCGTACTCACTGCGTGGTTGTTTGTTTTTATCCTACAGATTCAGCTTTGGTTAAAAGAAAAGATTGTAAAGAATATGCTTTCGTTATCAGTAAAATTTCGCGTTTTGAAGAAGGTGTAGCACCTAAAAAACGAGATTATAATCAAAAAGCTATACTCAAAAAGATTGAAAAACGAATTCTAAAGGTTCTGAAATCGGCAGAAAAGAACGGCATATATAGCGTCTGCCGTCAGACTGCTTTTGATAAGGTCAGATATAAGTTCAGTTCAAAATACGCATACAGGTGATTTTATGGTTTGTCCGAGCGAGGGAAAACGAATTTCAAAAGAAGATACATACCTCAACTGTGCTGAGGTTTTTGCTTATAGAAGCACCTGTATCAAGCGCAAATACGGAGCAGTAATTGTCAAAGACGACGTTGTTGTGTCAACGGGATATAACGGCGCGCCCAGAGGCTTTGACAACTGTTGCGACACGGGCAGATGCCCCAGAATTGAGCGCGATATGCACCAGGGCGAGGGCTACGGAATCTGCAAGGCTGTCCACGCCGAAGCAAACGCTTTGCTCAATTGCTCCCGTCAGCAGACTATGGGTGCCGACCTCTACCTTGCGGGAATAAACCCCAAAGACAATTCCGTTCACAAAGCCAAGCCTTGCCCCGTGTGTGCAAGGATGATAATTCAGGCAGGCATCCGCAACGTGTATCTGCGTGTGGGTGACGGAGCAGATAATTATATTGTCATTCCGTCAACCGAGCTTGAATGGGTGCAGAAAGAAGATTAAAAAACGAGCCAAACGGCTCGTTTTATTTATTCCACCAATTGTGCAATGGTGGTGGCGGTTATTTTGATTTGTTCTTCATTTGAAATGGTCGGTGTTCCGTCGCCGTCCTGTGCGCCGTAGGTGCCGAAATACGCATGGCATCCTCCGTCAATGATGATTTCCGTAAGGTCTGTTGGCAAATTCGGGAGATTTTCCTTATATTTTTCAGCATTAAGAACCTTATCCTCACTTCCGTAAACAGACAGAACCTCGAGGTTGGTTTGCGAAAGGTCAGCGGTGGAATATGAGCCAAGTAAAATAAGACCGTCAAAAGCATCTGTGTTTTCTTTAAGGTAAGATGCTGCCATGGAACCTCCGAGGGAATGTCCGCCGATGTACCAGCTGTCGATTTCGGAATATTTTTCGGAAATTCCCTGTGCCGCATTTACATCAAAAACGGCAAGATTAAAAGGCATTTTAACAAGCACACAGAGAATACCTTTATCGGCGCAAGCCCTCATAAGCGGCTCATAGGCAGTATGCTCAACCTTTCCGCCGGGGTAAAAAATAAGGCCTGCGGTGGGATTTTCGGGAGTAAAAACAACAGTGTTGCCGTCAGCGGTTCGGTTTATATTTTTTACTGTGGCAAAAGCATTTACAGCCATAGTGTCTGCACGGTAAAAGTCACCAAGGTATACTCCGCACCCTGCAAAAATCACAATAATAATTGAACACATCATCGCAATTACGGTGCGGCTTTTCTTTTTAGTAGTAAAACTCATGATATTCTCCGAAAAATCAAGTTGATGTCATTATATCACAGTTAATCGAGCAATTCAACAATGGGGTTGTTTTACAGTATATTGAATTTAACAGGCAAATATATTATAATATGATCAATCAGACTATTTTAAATATCTGAACGGAGTTGCTAATATGAAAAACAAATATGTTTATGTAGCTGATGAAAAATGGCTTGAAAGCACATCACTTAGAAATCCAATAATGGCAAATGATTTTAAGCTGAAAGAGTTTTATCCCGAATATTTTGAAACAGAATATGATTTGAAGCTGTTGGCTTCGAAAGTTCCTACGCAGGCGGAGAGAAGCAGTCTGATTTATAATGATAGTATAGAGCGTAACGGCAATACGGATATTGAAATCTTGAAGATTGCCGCTGAAAAGCAATGTTCCCAAAATGTGTTTTTGAACGGATTTAAGCAAGAACATTTTGATTACATTGCTCCATTTATAAAAAATACTACTGAAGTTTTATATTTATGCAAGTGCCGATTTATAAAGGATTTATCTGTGTTGTCTAAGTTTGAAAAATTGAAATGTGTTTTAATATTTGGCAATAGTTCTCTTGAATCGTTATGGGATATGTCAAATAATAAAAATTTAAAAGTTCTTTCTTTTGATTATATAACCAAGCTCCGTGAAATTGAATCGTTAAAGCACTCCAGTGTTGAATATGTTTCGTTCAGCAGTATGGATTTTAGTTCTAACAAAAAAGAACTGTTGATGGATACAAATGTTTTTGGGGAAATGCCCGAATTAAAGCATTTAAAACTTGTTTATAAAAAATGTAATATTGATTATTGAAAAGCCCCGACATTTCTGTCGGGGTTTTGTACGTAATGGGTTCATCTCACAACATTTGCTTCAATTGGCTCGCCATTCTCAAAGCTCTTTGCATTTTCGAGGGTGGTTTCACAAATTGCTTCAAGGGCCTCTTCGGTGAGAAAGCCCTGATGCGATGTGACAATAACATTGGGGAATGAAAGTAATCTTGCGGTAACGGAGCTTTCCATAATATCGTCTTCGCGGTTCTCAAAAACATTTTCGTCCTCTTCTTCATACACATCAAGCCCTACGCCTGCAAATTTATATTGCCGGATGCCCTTGATTAAATCCTCTGTGCCGATGAGCGCACCGCGGGAGGTGTTGACGAGAATTACACCGTCTTTCATTTTTTCAATAGCTTGCAGATTTATGATGTGATAGGTGTCTTTTGTTAAAGGGCAGTGAAGTGAAATCAGGTCACTTTGTCTGAAAAGCTCATCGAGAGAAACATAGTCAACAAAACCAAGGCTTTGGTCGGGGCAGGTGTCGTAAGCGATAACCCTCATTCCCAACCCGTGGCAGAATTTTGCCATGGCTTTGCCGATTTTGCCTGTGCCGATAATTCCTGCGGTTTTGCCGTGAAAGTTGAAGCCGGTGAGCCCTACAAGGCTGAAGTTGTTTTCTCTGACTTTGATATATGCCTTGTGAATGTGGCGGTTGACGGCAAAGGCAAGGGCAAGGGCGTGCTCGGCAACGGCTTCGGGGGAGTAACCGGGCACACGCATTACGGTGATTGAGTTTTCTTTAGCGGCGGCGAGGTCAACATTGTTATAACCTGCGCAACGAAGAAGAATGAGCCGGACATTGCATCGGGCAAGAGCCTCGATAATTTTTTTGTCAACACCCGATGCCACAAACACGCACACCGCGTCATATCCGCAGGCGAGATTGACAGTGTGGTGGGATATGTCGGTTTTTAAAAAGTCGATTGTGATGTCGGGGTACTGAGGCAGATGTTTTTTAAATGAATCTTTGTCATAGGGCTTTGTGTCATAAAATAAAATTTTCATAATCATCCTCCTTTCTTATTTTAAGCATATTTTGCTTAAATCTTATTGACAGTTATTGGATGTTGAAGTTATACTATTATAAGTAAAAGGATGTGTGATTATGAATTTTGAAAAAATTACCGAACTTCGCGAAAAACAAAAATTAACCAAAGCAAAGCTTTCGGCTCAGTTGGGCGTGAGCCCCGCAACCCTTTCTAAGTGGGAAAAGGGAGAGTCTGTGCCGGGCGTTGACAGCCTTTGGGAAATGGCAAAGATTTTCAACATATCTCTTGATGAATTTTTTGAAACAAATGACACCCCCAAGAAAAAAGCTCCCACGGGAATGAAGTCCCTGAGGGATTTATATAAGGTTGGTTCAGGTCCCTCCAGTTCTCATACAATCGGACCTGAAAACGCCTGCAAATTTTTTATCGGCAAAAATCCTGATGCCGATAATTACAAGGTAATTCTTTACGGTTCACTTGCCAAAACAGGTGTGGGTCACCGCACAGATTATGTTATTGACAAAACCTTTGGTGAGCGCAAGGTTGAAATTGTGTTTAACGAAACGGAGGAAAATATTCCCCACGCCAACACAATGGATATGTTTGCCTACAAAAACGGTGAGCAGACCGACTTTGCCCGCGTGATGAGTGTGGGCGGCGGAAGTATCAAGGTTGAGGGCATGGACTATGTTGAGCCTGAGGATGTTTACACCCACACAACCTTTACTGAAATCAAAGAATATTGCATCGGCAAAAATATTGACCTCTGGGAATATGTGCTTGAGGTTGAGGGACCTGAAATTGCAGAGTTTTTGCTTGATGTGTGGCAGATTATGAAAGACTGCATCCGTTCAGGTCTTGATGCGGAGGGTGTGCTCCCCGGCGGGTTGAATGTTCAGCGCAAGGCAAAGTATCTTTCGCTTCAGCGCCATGTGGATGAAACTGCCGAAACCCGCGAAAACCGAATGGTCTGCTCCTACGCTTTTGCCGTGAGTGAAGAAAACGCAAGCGGAAACACCATTGTGGTTGCCCCCACATGCGGAGCTTCGGGTGTTGTGCCTGCCGTGCTTTTCTATCAGCAGCGCAAACGCGGATTTACCGATTATGAAATCGCGGCGGCTCTCGGCGTTGGCGGACTTATCGGAAACCTGGTTAAAACCAACGCGTCAATTTCGGGCGCTGAATGCGGCTGTCAGGCAGAAATCGGTACAGCCTGCGCCATGGCGGCAGCTATGCTTGGCAGACTGTTCAACCTGAGCATTGAGCAGACAGAATATGCATCGGAAATTGCAATTGAACATCACCTCGGTCTCACCTGTGACCCTGTTTGCGGTCTTGTACAGATTCCTTGCATCGAGCGTAACGCCGTTGCGGCAATGAGAGCTATCAATGCTGTTAACCTTGCTAACTTTTTGAGCGATTCCAGAAAAATCACTCTCGACAGCGTTATTGAAACAATGAAGCAGACAGGCCATGCTATCTCCCGTGAATACCGTGAAACAAGTGAAGGCGGACTTGCAAAGGTGGTAGAATTATGATTAAAGAATTGTTTTTCTCAAACGTGCCTGCCGCGGTTGCGGTAATTGGCCTTGTGCTTTACTTTTTCGGTATGGCGGTTGTATTTGTGACAAATCCCATCAAAAATGCCGAAAGCTTTTCGGTGAAGCCGGTTGATAATGCAGGCAAAACTGAAATCCGTGTTTACTACGGCGGAATTTCATTCGCCTTGGGTGCCTTTCTTCTTTATCTCACAATTGCTCTCGGCACACCTGTTTATTCACTTGTGGGCGGTTTGTTTTTCGCTACAACGGTTTTTGTTACAAGAACGATTTTTCTCTTCGTTGATAAGGGCTGGAAATGCCCCTACACCAAGCTCGCAATTCCTGCAGAGGGCTTGTTTGTGATTGCCCTCTGGACCTGCTTTGTTCTTTCAAAAGTTTTATATTAAACCGAAAGCCGACTGAAATCAGTCGGCTTCTTCTACGTATGTAAATCTTTTAAAGGTCTGTCCGTCTCTTTCAACGGTTTCGTTCCACATGGATTCGGGACGAACCCATACTCCGCCGTCACCGTAAAGCGCACGGTAAACAACCATATTTTCCAGTGTTTCCGAATGCTTTGCAATGTGAATCACTTCATATTCATTGCCCTTGAAGTGGCGGTATTTTCCTAACTTAACGCTCACAAAATCACTCCTTTTATTCATTATATAATATCATTGTAATTTAGTCAAAAGGGGAGTATAATGCTTTTGAGGTGATAATAATGCAGGATGTTTTTTGTCCCATTAAATTAACAGGTGTTGCTGCTTCGGTTTGCAACGCTTTAGGTGTAGATAAACCAAATCAGGCAGATGAGCCCATTGAGGTGCTCACAAAGCTGACCGAGGACAGGGGAATAGACCGTGTGCTGATGTATAACCCCGATGCGGTTGCGCTGTGGATTTTTGAAAAATACACTCATCTTTTCACTCCCGTGATGCTTGGCACGGATGTGACTCTTCCCTTGCAGACGGTTATGCCTTCGGTTACTCCAGTTTGCTTTGCAACGATGTACACAGGAACGGAGCCTGAAATTCACGGAATTCAGTCCTACACAAAGCCCGTTGTTAAAACCGACAGCGTGTTCGACGCCCTTATCCGCGCAGGCAAAAAGCCCTGCATTGTTTCTACGGGTAATGACAGCATGTCCAAAATTTTTCTCGAAAGGGAAATGGATTATTTCATTGTTGAAACTCCCGACGAAGCCAACGAAAAAGCCATTGAGCTGATTAAGGAAGATAAGTACGACCTGATTGCCGTTTATAACGGAAACTACGACGGCACGATGCACCGCCACGCTCCTGAGGGTGAGGAATCCATTGAAGCTCTCAAACACAATGTTAATGCTTTTGCAACGCTTAGAAAAGCTGTTGAAGAAAACTGGCAGAGCCACAAAACCCTCATCGCCTTTGCGCCCGACCACGGATGCCACGAAATTGACGGCGGATGCGGAAGCCACGGACTTTATATGCCGGTGGATATGAATATCATCCATTTTTACGGAATTGTATAAAATAAAAAACGCTGTCAGCCGACAGCGTTTCTTCTTTGTTCAGATAAGTGCATATTGTGCAAGGTCAGTCGGCAATAAATTTAATCAACCCGAATGCGCCAGCCACAAGGGCGAGGGGAATGAGCAGCAACGCACCGCCTGCAAACACAAAGCAAAGCACCAGCGCAGGCAAAGCCAACACAAGGAGAATTGTTGCAACAATTTTGGCAAGCCCCCACGTTGCTTTTAACAAAAAACCGATAACCTTGAAAAACAGCCATATAAATGCAACTGTTACAAGAATGTTAAAAATGATTTCAAACATATATATCCTCCTTCTGTGTATTACATCCTATTCAATTATATCATGCCTGTGTGAACAAATAAAGAATAAATTTCTGCTCGGACAGTTTAAAATCCATAACATTTCCCCCTTGCCTGTACACCGCCTTCAATCTGACAGCATCGGCAGATGTTCCCCCACTACAACCCACAAGAGGGAAATGCTATGAGCTTTAAGCCTGTGGTTTTGCTGTGACTATATTCTATAACAAGCCGACACAAAAGTAATTAACTGTTTGAGTAAAATAAATATAATATATTTACCGTTTTCGGCAAAATAAAATGCACCTCGGCTTACCGAAGTGCATAGGAGTTATTCATTTTTGCCCAGCTTCATTTTTTCACACCATAATTGAAGCGCTTCAATGGTCATTGAAATTTGTTCAAGTTCTTCTGAAATTTTTTCATAGTCGGCTATTTCGGTGCTATCCACCTTGCCGTCTTCAAGAATTTCCATCAGGCGGATTTTTTCGTGATTGACATTTTCAAGTGCAACAGCCATATTGACTAAAATTTCGTAAACACTGCCGTTGAATTTAACCTCGGGCGCATCAATTTTGCCGATTGCACATTCGTGACAGCAGTAGTAATTGCGAAGCTCGGGCTTGTTATATCTTTTTGCCATTGCAACAACGTCCTCGGGCTGAACGGTTACGTCACCGTGCTCAATTTTAACAAGTCTGCTTTCTGTAACGCCATCCATACCGGGGAATTCTGCGTTGTCGGGAATATACGCTGTTGCATCTGCTCTTGTCAGGTGTAGCTCCTCCCTTGCCAACTGATAAATACTTTTGTTTTCTTTTGTTGATACTTTTCCCATATCCCTTACCTCTTTTAAAATGGTATATCCATTATACCACATAATACGGGAGTTGCAATGGGGGGAGAGGCGAAAGGCTCCTCGATAAAAAGTAAGGTTGAGTCTCTGCATCCGGCTCCCTTGTATAAAGGGAGCTGTCGCGAAGTGACTGAGGGATTGTAAAAAATGTGCCGAAAATGGGTCGATGTGGGCATCGACCCCTACAAAAAGCCACTGTCAACCACTGCGACACAGGAATGTTGCAAGCGCAATTCCCTATAATCAACCTGCTCTTTCTTTTAATTTCATATACCACACCTCTGATTTAATTATACTCTGTTTTTTTATATTCGCAATAATCTTGTGATATTTACTTTTAGGAAGTTTGATGAGATGGTTTTATGTTAAACTTTTAACATCAAAAACCAAAATAAACCTCAGGAGGAAATTATAATGAAAAAAGTTGCAAAAAAAGCTCTTGCTCTTTTGCTCACACTTGCCGTTGTTTCGGGCTCGTTTGTGTGCTTTGCGGCTGAGCTTAATGAAGATGCGGTTGCCCTTCACAAGGGTCAGTATCAGAACTATGTTCTTCTTGGCGACAGCGTTGCCAGCGGCTACCGCGACCAGGTGAGCGAAAACGACCGCGAGTTCAACCGTGCTCACCAGGAAACCACTTATTACAGAGTGCCAGGCTCTTATGCCGATGTGCTTGCAAACGCGATTATTGAAGACAAGTCAATGACTGCCTTTGCTGCTCCCGGCTTCAGAACAATCGAAATCCGCTATATGCTTGAAGATGATTTTGACGGCGCGGATGATTATCTTTTCCACCCCTCTCAGCTTGATGCCGTTGGTTATGCAGGCAGTGAGGAATGGAGAGCTGCTTACAAGCAGGCAATTGCAGATGCTGACCTTATTACCCTCGGTGTTGGCGGCAATGACTGGGGTGCATACCTCACTTGGGTGATTGCCGATGTGCTTGAAAAGCAGAATGTTGCCGATGAATATGTTGCAATGCTCAAGGATTTTCTTGAAAGCAACGAGCTTGACCTTGGTGACATTGAAGGATTGCTTGAAATTGCACACCTTGCAGGCGCACTTCCCGAGCTTCTTTCCACAGTTCCGTCTGCTCTTGAATACGGTCTCAGCACCTTCTATTCAAACTGGGATATTATGATTCAGGATATTTACGACCTCAATCCCGATGTTACACTTATGGTTATCGGCATGAGCGATAACAGCATCAAGGGCAAGTATTATGACTATAACGGAGTAATCGGTGAGTCCGTTGCAGGCGGAGAAACAGATGAAGCCACAGCCGCACTCTCTTCAACAATTGTTGATTTTATTATGTCAGTCGGCAACAAGCCTATGATTGAGGGTGCAAAGAAGTTTGGCTACACTTATGTTGACATCGATGGTGCAAGCTATGTTGACAGCCATCCCGATGCAGACGGCCACACATTCATTGCAAACAGAATTATTGAAGAGCTTCCCGACCCGGACGTTTCAAAGAGATTTGATGATGTGAAGCCCGGCCATAAATATTATAACGATGTTGAATATGTTGTTTTAAAGGGAATTATGAGCGCCACCACACCCACAACCTTCAGCCCTGATGATGCACTCACAAACGGCCAGTTCAACGAGGCAATGAATGCTATCAACGGCACCGACAATGCCACCGACGACACAAACGAAACAGACGCTATCAGCCTTGCTCTTGCATTTATGAGCGGCGGATTCAGCAAAGGTTTCCCCGGTCTTTTTGAAGCAATCGGTCTTGCTTTCAATGTGATTATAGACAACGGCTTCGGCACCGTTTCAAGAGCCGCTGCCGCAAAATATTTCCGCACCTATGCAGAAATCTGAATAATATAAAAATCAATCCGAAGCTGCAACCAATCGGTAACAGCTTCGGATTTTTATGTTATTTATTCAGTGACCATTTCTGTTGCATTATAACTGCGGGCACATAGTCGTTTTCCCTTGTGTAAAATGCGGTAATCAAATCACCGTTGTCAAGCTCAATGGTTGACGGATAGCCCAGGTCGTCGGTATCTTTGCCTTCAAAAAGAACGCTTTCGTCACTCCAGGTTTCACCGTTATCGTTGCTGAAAATAGCCCATATTCCGTAGGGTCTTTGTCTGTGAGAGAAGGTGGAAATCAGAACGCCGGATGAAAGCATAAGCAAATGACCGGGGGCACCGCTGTTGTCGCCGATAATCTGCACCGGCTTGCTCCATGTTGCACCGTTGTCATAAGAAACCGTCTGATAAAGAGTGAGTAGAGTATCGTCTGCATTTTCTGCACGAAGGTGGCAGATTATTTTGCCGTCAGCGAGCTGAATGGCATTGGGCTCATAAAAATAAACATCCTTGAACTCATCGTATTTATAAATTTCCAAATCACCGCGCAGGGTCATTTCACCCGTTTCGGTGTTAATCACGTGGGCTTCAATGTGGTTGTGAACGCCCAGCCTTCTGCCCACCCATAAAACAGTGCCGTCATTGAGCACGGTTGGGCCGTGAGGTGAGGAAACAGGGGATTTATATATGGGTCCAAATGTTTCACCGCAGTCATTACTTATTCTGAAGCTGATGCCCAACGCCTCTGCCTCATCTTCGGCAGAAACGGAATTGATGTAATCAATGCATTCCTGAGTCTGAGGCATATTTTCTCTTTGAAATTCAAGTGTGTTGTTAAAGGAGGTTGCGATAAGACCGCTTTTGCCAAACACGGTGAGGCCGACGTCGCGGTCGTCAAGCACGGTGTCAAAAACGGGCACGGGTTTAGAATATGTTTCACCATTGTCATCGCTGAACGCCAGAACCCCCTTGCCGAAAGGACAGATGTGCTCAACACGGTAACCGGAAGCGCCGACACAGATTTTGCCGTTCTGAAGCTTTGCGATAGTAGGCCAGGCAAAATATGCGTGATGGCTTTCTGTGTTTGTCATAACAATTTTTGGTGAGTCGATAAATTTTATGTTCAAAAAATCACCCCTGAAAAAGTATAGATTTATTTTATATAATTATTCTGTTTATGTCAATGATAAACCTCTCTTCAAATTCGGCAAAACTCCGCTTATCATCTTCATAGATAAACGGAGTTTCTTGCAATGCTTTAATTATATTGTTTCTATTACCTGATTGATAAGATTCTGATATTCCTCTTCTGTTATTTCACCATTTGAAAACTTGGTTTTGATTTCCGCTAACTTATTCTGAGTTGAGGCGTCTTCAGGTAATTCTTTAGGTTTATCCTTTTTGAATTTTATCTCAGGAAATTTAGGTATTGATATTTTCGCCTTTAACGATTTAGAAGCTTTTGTTTCTTCGTTGTATGCATTTAATTCTGCTTTAAGACGCTCATATTCTGCACCGACATCGTGAAGGTGAATATCATTGCCAAAGAACACATAAGTTTCTTTTGCTACTATTTGTAATGCATGAACTATGTTAATTGCAGGGGCAATAGGCTCACCCAATAAAGGATATAATTCATCATTCTTGTGTATGTCTGATGCTTTGCCGTCTTGTCTCATCAGCAGAGCAGGAATATCTTCTAAATACGTAGTGAACTTTCTTCCGGCTTGATTTACACATACATATTTTCTTGATGTAATAGCCTTAATATGCCATTTATCACCGATAGTTGTAATAACACCTTCAATGAAATCTTTTCCTACAGACTCTTTGAAATCTTTTGTTTTGTATTCCTTTAATGCTGAGTGCTTTTCATTTTCTTCATAAATGGCGGCATAGGGTTGCATACCAAAGAAATTATATTTTCTGTTTCGTGAGAATAACTGTTTTTCACCCTCCATATAGGTAGGTCTGTAAATGTACTCTCTTTGAACTAATCTGAAACTCTTGATTTCAGAATACTTAATAGGAGTACCGCAAATATCGAAATAATCAGTCATAATAAAATCTCCAATCTTCTTTTTTTGACAGCTTTTGCTGTTCTTGCAAAAGAATTTGTATTTTTCGCGTATGCAACAAATTTATTATATCATAGATTTATAAATAATCACAATAGTTTACAAACAAAAAACCAAGGCTATTTCTAACCTTGGTTCTTGTCTGTCTGTCAGATGTCCACTTTTACGGCGAAGCCGCCTGTGAAGAAGTAGTAGGTGTTCGTCTGACTTGTGTTTGGTGGAGATGGCGGAAACCGAAGCTTCGCTTCGTACGTCGCTTCGCGACCTTCGCATTGTATGTCCCTTTTGCTGGCGCAAAAGATGGACGATTGCGGTTCCGATTACCGCACAAAATACCCTCACACCACATAAAAATGTGATGTGAGGGCAGTGGTGGAGATGGCGGTAATCGAAACCGCGTCCGAAAACTCATTCTCCGAGCTTTCTACGAGCGTAGGTTATCTTTTAAGATTCCCCCGACGGACCGCCGATAAACAGGCTGCCCGCTTCGGTATCCTTTGATGCATGACGGATTGCAAGGCTACTCCTCCGTGCACGTTCACCGCTAATCGACGCCCTTAACCTGAGCGCGGTAATTCAGGTCAGGACGAGCTGCGTTAAGCAGCTAATGCAACTTTATTGTTGTCGTTTAATTTTAAAAGTTGTGAGTTTTAAAGTGGTCCCACGCCACTGCTCGCTTACCCGGGTTCAAAATCCCCGTCGAAATCCTTTCATCCCCATATATTCGCTTCGCTCAAGTGAATAGCGAAGAGTGAACAGTGAAGAAGTTATCGCATCTGCTCTTTCATAGACCTTTCGATATTTCTTGCGGCCTCTTTCTTAGCGGCGACTTCGCGTTTGTCGTAAAGCTTTTTACCTTTACAGAGCCCGACCTTCATTTTCGCCTTTCCCTTATTAAAATAAACGGAAAGGGGAATGAGTGAAAGTCCGTCCTGCTTAACAGTGCCGTAAAGGCGGTTGATTTCTTTTTTGTGCATCAGAAGCTTCTTGACTCTTAACGGGTCGCGGTTAAAAATGTTGCCGTGGTCGTAAGGGCTGATGTGAACACCGTTGGCGAAAATTTCACCGTTGACAATGTTGCACCACGCGTCTTTGAGATTGACCTTGCCCTGACGGACGGACTTGACTTCTGTGCCGAAAAGCTCAATACCTGCTTCGTATTCTTCCAGAACAAAGTAGTCGTGATAGGCTTTTCTGTTCTGGATTACCGGTGTGTTTTTATCGTTGCTCACCCATCACAACTCCCTTCGATGAATTTGGTTTAGTTTATTTTCTCTTTGCGGGAAGACCTTTATTCTTGGCTGATTTATATTTTTTTGCAAAATCTTTTGCGCCCTTGGATGTTGCGGCGTTCTTTTTTGCTTCTTTCTTTTTCTTGGCTTCAAGCTCTCTCAATTCGGGGTTTTCTCTGTAAAGAACGATAACTCCGCCGATAACCTGAATAACATGAGAATTGGTTGCCTCTGAAAACTGATCTGCCGCCTCACGGGGGGTGATGGGGGTGGACTCAAGAAGCACCTTGATTTTGATAAGCTCTCTTGCTCTGAGTGCATCATCAACCTGAGCAATGATTGCGTCACTCATTCCGCCCTTGCCCAGCTGAAAAAGAGGCTCAAGTGTGTTTGCTTTGGCTCTGAAAGAAGCTCTTTCTTTGCCTGTCATTTTATCTGTCATATAATTTTCTCCAATTCGTTAGCCAACAGACGAAGCGCCTTGCCTCTGTGGCTGACTTTATCTTTTTCTTCTGCGGTGAATTCACCGAAGCTTCTGCCGTCTTCAAAAAGGAAGAGGGGGTCGTAACCGAAACCGCCGTTACCGGCTCTTTCAAAAGCAATTCTGCCTTCGCATTCACCTCTTACGGCGATTTTTTTGCCGTCGGGAAAAACGCAGGTAACAACGCTGACAAATCTTGCGGTTCTCTTTTCAAGAGGGACACCGTCAAGCTCTGAAAGAAGTTTGTCGTTATTTTTTTCATCGTCACCGTGCTCACCTGCATATCTTGCAGAATAAACACCGGGCGCACCGTTAAGATAATCAACAGCAAGGCCTGAATCGTCTGCAACGCAGGGGAGACCGCTTTCGTCACAGCCGCTCTGAGCTTTGAGAAGTGAATTCTCTTCAAAGGTTGTGCCTGTTTCTTCAACATCGGTGAGTTCAATGCCGATGTCATCAGCGGTTACAACCTCAATCCCAAGGGGAGTGAGAATGCGCTGAAGCTCGGCTTTCTTTTTAAGGTTATGGGTGGCTATGAGAACTTTCATTCTTCGTCACCGCTTTCTTCTTCGTCACGCTGAACTTCATTTTCAAAAAGTCCCTTTGCAAATGCGTCGGGGCTGAAGGGCTGAAGGTCGTCAATCTGCTCGCCTACGCCAACAAACTTAACGGGAACCTTTAGGTCGTTTTTGATGTTGAGCACAACGCCGCCTTTTGCGGAGCCGTCGAGCTTTGTGAGAACGATGCCTGTGATTTCGGCAACGTTTTTGAACTCTCTTGCCTGGTTAACGGCGTTCTGACCTGTGGTTGCGTCAAGAACAAGCAAGCTTTCACGGTCGTTATAAGGAAGCTCGCGGTCAATAACTTTATAAATTTTAGCAAGCTCATCCATAAGATTTTTCTTGTTATGGAGTCTGCCTGCGGTGTCGCAGATGATGATGTCGCAATCTCTTGCCTTGCCTGCCTGAATAGTGTCAAAAATAACTGCGGCGGGGTCAGCACCCTCTTTGTGCTTGATGATGTCAACACCTGCACGGTTTGCCCATTCTTCAAGCTGTTCGATTGCGGCGGCACGGAATGTGTCGGCAGCGCCGAGAATAACCTTCTTGCCCTGAGCCTTATACATAGCCGCCATTTTGCCGATGGTGGTGGTTTTGCCCACACCGTTTACGCCGATAACAAGAATAACGGAGGGGAGGGTGATGAGACCCATATCCTCGCCGCCCTGAAGCATTTCGGCAACGATTTCGCGAATGGCATCCTTAACCTGGGCAGGCTTGCGGAGATTCTTTTTGGCAACATAATCGCGGAGCTTTTCACAGATTTCACCTGCGGTGTTCATTCCGACGTCGCCCATAATAAGAATTTCTTCAAGCTCTTCGTAAAGGTCTTCGTCTATTTCATTTTTGCCGTGGAGCATAACATCAATGGCTCCCGACATACTGTTTCTGGTTTTTCTGAGTCCTTTGTTGAATTTTTCAAAAAGTCCCATATTTATACCTCCGAGGGGGTCAGATTTTAATGCTTGTCAGACACGTTCTTTTTAATGCTTTCAACCTTTTCGCGAAGGTCGGAACGGCCCTTGAGCTTGTCTTCAAACTGAGAAATGCTGTAAAGCACAGTTGTGTGGTTTTTGCCGCCGAAGGCTTTGCCGATGGCGTTGGTTGACATACCTGTCAGCTCACGCACAAGGTAGATTGACATCTGGCGCATTTCAACTGTGCCGGCGTCCTGGCGTTTTGAACGGATATCGTCAGCGGAAACGCCGTATGTACGGGCAACCTCCTGAACAATTTTGTCAACAGTGATGGGCTGAGGCTGAGTGTCAACCATAATATCCTTGATGGCAGCCTGAGCGGTTGTGATGCTGACGGGAAGCCCCTGCATTGTGACATAAGCCTGCATCTTTTTAACCGCGCCCTCAAGCTGACGGATGTTGTCTTTAAGTCGCTGGGCAATATACTGAATAACATCATCGGGAATATCAAGGCCGAGCTTAACCGCCTTGCGCTTGATGATTGCCATTCTTGTTTCAAGGTCAGGCGGCTGAATGTCGGCAATAAGTCCCCATTCAAAGCGATTGCGAAGGCGGTCGTCAAGAGTTTCAATCATCTTGGGAGGCATATCTGACGTGAGAACAATCTGATTGCCTGCAGTTGCAAGAGCGTTGAAGGTGTGGAAGAATTCTTCCTGAGTTGATTCCTTGCCTGCGATGAACTGAACGTCGTCTACGAGAAGAACGTCGGCAGAACGGTATTTGTCGTGGAATTCCACCATATTTTTCTGCGCAAGGTGACGGATAAGGTCGTTGGTAAAGGTTTCACCCCTTGTGTAAACGATGTTGGCATCGGGGTTATTCTTTTTGATTTCGTGGCAGATGGCACTGAGCAAATGAGTTTTGCCAAGTCCTGAGTTACCGTGGATAAAAAGCGGGTTGTATGAACCGCCGGGGTTGGCCGCAACGGCAATGGCGGCGGCGTGAGCGAATTTGTTGGATGAGCCTACAACGAAGGTGTCAAAGGTGTCGGCATCGGTTTTGTCTTCAACCTCGATTTTTTCTTCCTCGGGCTGAGGATAACCCAGAGAATCCACAAATTCGATTTCAATCTCAAATCCCATAATATTATAGAAAGCCTGATTAAGTTTGTCGATAAATCTTGTTTCAACTATTTTTTTCTTAAAGCCCGAAATGGCGAGCACAACTTTTTCTTCATTGAAGCTGATGAGTTCAATATCCTTGAACCATACGTTGTAGATAGACTCTGAAACGAGAGCCTGACATTCAGCTTTGACCATTTCCCACAACTCGTTGAATGAGTTCATTTAACTTCTCCTCCTTAATTTTCTTATTTTAAAGCGCACGAATTCATTATACTTTTTCATTATAACACAGGGCAGGCAGTTTTTCAATTAAAATCTTATATACAATTTATATGAAAATAAAGCGAATAAAGGGGATATTTTCAGCTTTAATAAATCTGAAATCCAAAATAAAACGTTTAAAAATAAAAAATGATTGACAATAGACAAACAATGTTATATAATACTAAACTGCGAATACTGGTTAGCAGTATGCTTTTTCACATCTGAACACTCAGATGTTGGAGATAACTTAATTTGATTGGAGGTCAGAAGAATGAAAAGAACTTATCAACCAAAGAAGCGTCACAGAAAGATGGAGCACGGTTTCCGTAAAAGAATGGCAGACAGAAACGGCCGTAAGGTTCTCTCTCGTCGCAGAGCTAAGGGCAGAAAGCAGCTTACTTACTAATACCTGAAATTCTGCGGTGAACGGATGAGTACTTTGCCCAAAACAGTTAAATTAAAGCAAAATACAGATTTCCGCCGTGCATACGGCAGAGGGAAATCGTTTTCCGAACCTGCGTTGGTTACCTATGTTTTAAAAAATAACCGCGCGGGCGTTTGCCGTGTAGGAATAACCACAGGTAAAAAAATCGGCAACGCTGTTATGCGTAACAGATGCCGTCGAGTCATCGCCGCAGCCTTCCGCGAGTTGGAGGGTGAAATCAGCGGCAATTGGGATATTGTTTTTGTTGCAAGATACAAAACAGGTGTTTCCAAAAGCACCAAGGTAAGGGAAATAATGCGAAAACAACTCAAAAGCGCAGGTGTAATAAGGTGAAAAAAGTTCTTATTGCAATAATTCGCTTCTACCAGAAATTTATTTCCCCCGTATTGCCTCCCATGTGCAGGTATTATCCCACCTGCTCTCATTATGCGGTTGAGGCAATTGAGATTCACGGACCGATAAAAGGGTCATTGCTTGCGGCGTGGAGAATTTTGCGCTGCAACCGGCTTTTCAAGGGCGGATATGACCCGGTCCCTCCCAAAAAAGAAAAATGCGATTGCAGGCATAAACACAAAGGAGTTTAAACATGGCCATATATAACTGGTTTTATGATTACATCAGCCCGATTTTCGGCTACATAATGTTAGCTATCTACAATTTCGTAGGTGGTGTGGGCGGTTATGCTTTGGCTCTTATTCTGTTTACCATCCTTGCAAGAACAATCACTTTGCCCACAACCATTTCTCAGCAGAAGGGTATGGCAAAGCAGCAGCGTCTTGCTCCCAAAATCAGAAGAATCCAGGAAAGATATGCAGGCAACCAGCAGAAGATTCAGGAAGAAACCCAGGCTTTGTATCAGCGTGAGGGCTACAACCCCATGTCAGCCGGCTGTCTTCCCATGCTTATCCAGATGCCGATCATTATCGGTCTTTTCGGTGTTATGTACAACCCCTTGCGTTACGCATTGGGTCTTGGCGTTGATGAAATCAACGTAATTCAGGAAATCTTTGTTAAGTTTGCAGAAGCTTCTCCCGAAGAAGCAATCAGCTCTTTGATTAAAAAAGGTTCTGAAAGATACTATCCTATGTATATCATTCAGCACTTTGATGCTTTCAAGGGCTCACTTGCAGGCAAAGTCAGTGAAGACACAATAAACGCTATCAGCGCTTTTGTTGCAGAAAAGAAATTTGAACTTTTCGGCTTGCAGATGGGTGTTAAACCCAACTTCAAGGTGTTTGACAGATATTGGATTATTCCCATTCTTTCAGGTATAACTTCATTTGCCCAGTCCTTTATTATGCAGGCACAGCAGAAGAAGATGAACCCCGCAATGGGCAAAAATCCCGCCAACGGCTGTATGACAGTATTTATGCCGTTGATGAGTGTGTATTTCACCTTCCTTTTCCCTGCAGGTATCGGTATTTATTGGATTGTTTCCAACATCTACTCAACTGTTCAGAGCTACCTTATGAAGAAATTCCGCGGTCCTCAGGTTGAAATTGCCAAGCTTATGGTTAAAGAAACTGTTGAGCGCCGTTCAAGAGAAAACAGCCTCAAGCAGGCAGCAGACTACACCGAAAGTAAATAAAAAGAAAACAATCATCATAGGTGGTGTAATTTTGATAAAAGAAGCTATCGCAACAGGAGCTACCGTTGAGGAAGCTATTGAAGCCGCTAAAGCTGCACTCGGCGCACCTTGGGATGCCGACGTAAGCACAGAGGTTCTCGAGCTTCCGAAGAAGAAGACGCTTGGTCTTTTCGGTGGTGCACCTGCTAAAGCAAGAGCTTTTTATGAAGCTCCCGAAGAGAAAAAGGCTCCCGTAGAAAAGGTTGCCAAAGAAAAACCCGTTCAGAAAAAAGAAGAAAAGAAGGCAAAGCCCGCAGAAAAGGCTGCACCGGCAGAGCCTAAGGTATACACAGGTGCAACAACCGAGATGGGTAAGGTTGCCAAGGATTATGTTGCATCAATCCTCAAGGGCATGGGCGTTGAAGATGTTGAAATTAACGTAACAGAAGATGATGAGAGCATCAGCCTCGACCTTGATTGTGGCAATGGCTACGGTTATGTTATCGGTCGCCGCGGAGAAACACTTGACGCTATTCAGTACCTTACAAGACTTGTTATCAACAAGGGTAAGGATGATTACAGAAGAGTTTCAATCAACGCAGGCAATTATCGTCAGAAGCGTGAGGATACTCTTAAGGAACTTGCTAAAAAGCAGTCAGAAAGAGTTAAGAAATACGGCAGAAATGTTGTTCTTGACCCCATGAATCCTTACGAGAGAAGAATTATCCACACAACCGTGCAGGAGATTGAAGGCGTAAGCTCACATTCAGTAGGCAGTGAATCAGACCGTAAGGTTGTTATCACTCTTGCAGAAGGCTTCAAGCCCACAAATCCCGGCCGCGGCAGAGGCGGAAGAAACGATTACAGAAGAAACAACCGTTCTTCTGTTGAGTCAAAACCCACAAGAGCTCCCCGCTCAGACATCGGTGGCAGCCTTTACGGAAAAATCGAACCCAAAAAGCCTCAGGAATAATCAGAATTAAGACGGTGTATTCATTACACCGTCTTTTTTTGTTAGTTTTGCTCATATCGGACATACTAAAACAGTGATAATATATGAAAAATAAAAAGTGTATTGATAAAATTTACAAACTCTGTTATTATGAAAACATAAACAAGAAAAGGAGTGATGTGTTTTGTCAGAAAAGAAAATGAAGCTTAATTATCCAAAAACAATATTAACAGGCTTCGGCTTTTTGGCTACATCAATCGCGTGGGCAATTTATGACCCATACATTACAAAGATTTTGAATAAATTGCTTTCGGGCAGTGATATGGTTCAGGGTTGGAGCGACTATCTCGTTGCAAAAATGCCTTTCCTGACCAAATTTGCCGAGGCTCAGGGCGAAGAGGTTGCTCTCGTTGGCGGCGGATTCACTCTTGTTCCTTTGTTTATCGGTATTATAATGACCTTTGATAACATCTTTGGTGTTATCTTCCAGCCGGCATTCGGAAAGCTTTCGGATAACTGCCATTCCAAATTAGGCAAGCGTCGTCCTTTTATCGTTTCCTGCGCTCCTATTTCGGCTCTTCTGTTTATGCTGATTCCCATTATTGCTCTCAACACAAACAGCCTTGCTGCAACAATGGTCTGCATTATTCTTTTTGTTTTTTCAATGTCGTTGTGGCGTGCCCCTGTTGTTGCCCTTATGCCCGACCTCACTCCCCCCGAGCTTCGCTCAGAGGGTAATGCCGTTATAAACCTTATGGGCGGTCTCGGCACAGCCGTTGGTATGATTGCCGGCACGGTAGGCATCGCACTCTGCACTCTTTTTGCAGGATATTCCAAAGAGCAGATTAAAGCTGACGAAACTCTTTCGTTCCCATATGTTTTCCTCATCGGCTCAATCGTTATGATTGCCGGTATGCTTATTCTCCTTTTCTTTGTTAAGGAAGAAGATACAAGCATCCGCCTCAAGGGTGAAGCAAATCAGTATGCCGATGCAAAAGCAAGAAGACAGGCTGAAAAAGAGGCCAAAAAGGCAGAAAAAGCCGCTCTCAAGGCAATCAAGCTCTCAAAGAGTGAAAAGAAGAGCCTTATGTTTATGCTCGCTTGCCTTTTCTTCCTCTTCTGCGGTTCAAATGCAATCACAACTTTCTTCTCGCTTTTTGCAGAAGAAATTCTTCACAAAATTACATCAGAAGCAACAATTCTTATGCTTATCTTTGCTGTTGTTTCAGCTGCCGCAGCTCTTCCTGCAGGCAAATTCGGAAAGAAGTACGGCAGAAAAAAGACCATCATGGGCGGTCTTGCAATTTTTGTTGCAGCTTTTATGATTTTCTTCGGAATTTTTGTTTCAATGCTTGGCAGCAAAAATCTTTCAATCAACGATTACGTTACAGTAAATAACGCATATATTACCGTTAACGACCAGATTAACACCTACAACTCTGAGCTTTCAGATAAGGCAAAAGAGGAAGGTGTTGAGCTTGAAGACGGCGCAGTTCTTACAATGGACGGCTATATTGAATACAGAATTGCCCTTGAAGGCGGTGCAGATGTTTCTGCCTTTGAAAACTACAAGGTATTTGATGAATACCTCAAAACAAATGTGGGTGACGGCATTTACACAGGTGTGGTAAGTGTTGCGGATTCCGTTCTCGGAACAGGCGCAGATGCTGCATTCGGCACAGCCTTGCAGGCACTTTCAGATTCAGTTAAGGATATTACAAAAATCCTCGGCATTCTTATTTACCCCGTTCTTGTTCTCGGTGGCGCTGCTAATATGTTTATCACTGTTAACACCCTTCCGCTTGTTCTTGAAATCGGCGGTGTGGAAAAGGTCGGCACATTCACCGGCTATTATTACACAGCAACATTCTCAGCTCAGATTGCTTCTCCCATTGTTTACGGAGCAATCAGAATGTTTGCCGGCACATATATGTCGCTGTTCTATTACAGCCCCATTGTTTTTGCTGTTGCAATTATTATGCTTATCTTCGTTAAGCACGGCGAGGCAATTCCTCAGGAGCTTGTTGAAAAGGCTGAAGAAGCAGGCGACTGATGTCAGGATTATCAAAAAGGTCTACACGGTTTCGTGTGGACCTTTTTCTTTGACAAAATTCATATTATTTTTACAATTATTATGTTGTGTTTTACTTCCATGAGTGTTATAATATATAGTGATTAAAAGTGAAAGTGGGCGAGAAGTTTGAATAACAGGGACGATGAAAATTTCTTCAGCACGCAGGAAGAATATAATAAACGGGTGGCTCAGCAGCACACCCGTCAATCTGAAGGCAAAGCTGATTTGAGTGACCTGACAGCCAAATACGGAAAATATATAAACTACAAAGAAGACGACGGTGCAGAAATTACTGAAATCCGCCGCGAAACCAAGGCTCCGTCAAAAACGGAGAAAACTGAAAAACCAATGAAAAAGAAAGAAAACGAATCATTCTTCAAAAAGAATAATTACAAAAATCTGAAGATTCTTCTCATAACTGCAATCGTTGCAATTGTTCTTCTTTTCGGTGCCGCAGTTGCGTATCTTTTTCACGTAACCGACGGTGCAGATTACGGTGACGACGGAATTGATTTTAACTCAGGTGCCGTGATTGAGGAAGAAGATGTCAACCTTGAGGCTATGGGTGACGTTACCGATGCCAGCTCACTTAATGATTTTCTTTATTCCTGGGCAAACAACCGCGGTGACAAAATGCACAGCAGAAACGTGCTTAATGTTTTGCTTTGCGGTGTTGACTCGTCAACAGGCACGGCTTCTTCGGGCAGAGCCGATGCAATTATGCTTGTTTCAATCAACAAAAAAACTCAGAAAATCACACTGACCTCATTCTTCAGAGACAGTTATATTTATATGGACATTCCGCAACAGTCCGGCGGAACTAAGGGCAGATACGAAAAAATCAATGCGGCATACAGCCTTGGCGGCCCTGCAACATTGATTGACACAATTGAAAAGAATTTTAAAATTGAAATCGACGAATATATTGCAGTTGACTTTGCTTCGTTCAAAAAATTGATTGATGCGCTCGGCGGTGTAACTGTTGACGTTGAATATAACGAAGCGATGTTTATCCGCAGAACATCATCCCACAAAAACTTCCCATACGGCGACGATGTGAAGCTCAAAGGCTCAGAGGCTTTGATTTATAGCCGAATCAGAAAGCTTGACAGTGATGTTAACAGAACTGAGCGTCAGCGCAAGGTTATCAAGGGTCTGATGGCAAGTGCAAAATCAGCTTCAAGCGGCCAGCTTGTAAATGCATATAAGCAGACTGCGCAGTATATCCGAACAGGATACAATCAGTCTGAAATTATTTCACTTCTCGCAACGGCGGTTACACAGGGCTGGATGAAGTATGAAATAACTGAAATCACTCTTCCTCAGGAGCAGGGTGTTGAAATGGCTTCAGCTTATGTGAACACATCATCTGCCCGCAATCAGTGGGTATGGATTGTTGACTATCCCATCTGTGCTCAGAAGCTTCAGCTTGCAGTTTACGGTGAAACAAACATCATTCTTGATGCGGACAGACAGTCAGCTCTTGACTACACCAATGCCAAGAGAAACCCGTCAGGCAGTTCATCGTCTTCATCATCTTCATCTTCGGGCTATACAACAACCACCACAACCACCACACACTACTACTCAGATGTAACCGACCCCACTGAATCAACCACAGATGAAGGTAATTCAAGGCCGTCAAATCCCTTTGAGGACTTTATGTCAGAGGTTTCAAGCCAGATTGACAGCCTTAAACCGACGGAGCCGACACAACCTGATGAAGGTGAAACCCCCGAAACACCTGAACAGCCGCAGGAACCGGCTACCGACAACACAGACACATTAACATAAGGAGGTAATGTTATGGATATTATGGATTTAGTTTCAAAAGGAATAATTAAAATTGTTAAAAGCTACGGCAAAAAGGTTTGCAAAACAAAGGTTGCAGACCCCATTGAAAAGGTTATGCCCACAGTTATCAAGGGCGATGGCTATAATGTTGGTTTTTCAACTGCCGAAATTATGCCCGACCTTACCAAGGATACTACATACTGGATTGCCGGTCACGGCTCAGGCCACAAGATGGAAGGTATCCTTTCTCCTGTTTACACGTCTGCTGTGTGGATTGACTGTGGCAACGACGAAGGCATGCTCTGGATTGGTGCAGATATCGTTGGTATGACAAACATTGAGGTTATGAAAGTGCGCTCAATGCTTGCTGACTTTGCAAAAGAGGTTGGCTGCAAGTGCATCAACATCAGCACAACCCACAGTCACTCCGGCATTGATACCCTCGGCTATTGGGGCAAGCCTTTTGCTTCAATTCCCTCTGACGGTAAAGACCCTGATTATATGAATATGCTTATGGAAACAATGGTTAAGGTTTCCAAAGAGGCTTATGCCAACAGAAAAGCAGGTAAGCTTTATCTTGGCACAAAATATCTTGAAGGCGCTCAGCAGACAGGCCGTGCAACAAAGGGTCTCAATGAAACTCTTACCCGCCTTCGCTTTGCTCCTGCTGACGGCAGCGCAGAAACATGGATTATGAACTTCGGAGCTCATCCCAACTCATTGGGCGGCGGCAACAGAATGCTCAGCGGTGAATATCCCTACTTTATGCGCGAAATCATCAAGGATGCCTGCGGCGCAAATGTACTTTTCGGCATTGGTGCAATCGGCGGCATTGATATGGCTGATTTTGATAAAGAAGATAACGTTAACAATATCAAGATTCAGGGCAAGGTGCTTGCAGAAGGTGCTCTTGCAATTGATAACGACAGGGAGCTTGAGCCCGAAATGAAGATAGTTCAGCAGAAGTTCTATCTTCCGGTTGATAACAATGTTCTTATGCTTCTCGGTATGCGCCAGACCTTCAGCAACGATCCTTATCCCTGTGAAAGCAGTGAGCTTGGTGTTGCTCTCAAGTCTGAGATGACATATATGGAAATCGGCTCGCAGAAGATTCTTCTTCTTCCCGGTGAAATGTTCCAGTCAGCAGTTTTCGGCGGATACGATGAGGCGGAAATTTCCTCAACAGGCTTCGGCCCCGAAATCAATCCTGCACCCCTTGTTGAAGTTGCAAACGACCCCAATCTTGTTGTTTTTGGTGTCAGCAACGATATGACAGGCTATTGTGTTCCTCCCAACGATTTTGTTCTCAACAAAACTCAGCCTTATCTCAACACAGCCCGTGACAGATTTGACAGAAGACATTATCACGAAACAAACTCAATGGGCCCCAACACTCAGAAGGTAATCAAAGAAACATTCGAAGACATTCTCAGCAGAGTATAAAAATTAAGAGCCGTCGTAAGACGGCTCTTTTTTTACGGCAGAATTCTGTTTGTTACAAAGTTTTTGACACCCAACGGGTAATAATAATCAATGGCTTCTTTTTCGTCAACTGTCCAAGTAAAAAGCTCAATATCTTTTTCGCGGAGCTTGTCAATGGCTTCGTGAGTGTTTTTCTTGGGGTCTGCTTTAAAGCTTACACCGCGGTGAGGATTATCAAGGCATTTTTTGAGTTGCTCTTCATCAAATTCCGAAACAATATACAAAAGGCTGATGCTTTCGTTTTCTTTTTCAACGGCTTCAATAGCATCATAGTTGAAAGAAATAACGTAACAGGAATCTTCAAATCCGTGCTCAACAATGGAGTTGACAAGACCTACAATTCCGTCGGGTGTGAAGTTTTTGATTTCAATCATAGGGATGATATTGTGCTTTAAGCAGGCATCCAGCGCATCGTCGAGGGAGGGCATTTTTAAACCGGGATAATCCTTGTGGTTTGCCCCGTTGTTGATTGAATACTCTGCAAGTTCAAAATAAGTATAATCTTTAATGTAACCGAGCTTGCCGGTCATTCTGATTAAGTGCTCGTCGTGATTGAGAATCCATACGCCGTCCTCAGTCTGATGAATGTCAAATTCAACATATTTGTAGCCGTTTTCACCTGCAAGCTCAATGGCGGGAATTGTGTTTTCGGGCGCCAGGGCAGAAAGTCCGCGGTGGGCGGTGAGGGTGATATCAGGTGCGTCGGTGAATTCGCTGAGCTTCACTGTTTCTTTTGCGTCTGTGCGGTAATATCTGAAATAGAGATATGTACATGCTCCGCCGAGGATAATGACAATGCTGAGCAGAATTGCTAAAATCTTTTTCGTTTTGTTGTTCATAATAAAACCTCCGTTGGTAATAACAGAATTGTACCCTCAAAAGTGCACAAGGTCAATAGTAAATTGTCGGATTTGCACGAAAACAGGCCAACAAAAGGAGTGTAATCGGTGCTCTTACAACCGTAAATTTGGTTTTATTTGTATAAATTACATATAAAAAGTTTAAAAATAGTTAAAAAGACAAATATTTTTCGGCAAAAGACACAAAAAACAATCAATTTATTTTCGTAATTACCTGTTGTAATTTGTGGCTGATTAGTATAAAATATTATCAGACAGGTGACAGGAGGTCATACTATGAACTATAAGCTTACAAAAAAACAGGCAAAAGACCTTATTGAAGGCAAGCTTTCTCACTATTTCGGTGTAACATCCGAGGAGGCAAGCTATGAGCATTATTATAAGGCGATTGCTCTCATCGTTCGCGAAATGATGATGCAGGGCAGAAAAGATTTTTATGAGCAACATAAAAAGTCCGATTCTAAAAAAGTATATTATCTTTGCATGGAATTTCTTATGGGTCGCTCTCTTAAGAACAACCTTTACAACCTCAATCTTACCGGCACATTTGAGTCAGCGTTAAAGGATTTCGGCATCAAGCTTGAAAAGCTTTATGACTGCGAGCCTGATGCAGGTCTCGGCAACGGCGGTCTCGGTCGTCTTGCGGCTTGCTATCTTGACGGTCTTGCAACCGACAATTATTATGCAACAGGCTATTCAATCATGTATGAATACGGTATTTTCCGTCAGAAGCTTGTTGACGGCTGGCAGACCGAGCTTCCCGATTTCTGGCTTCCCGGCGGTGAAAGCTGGCTTGTTGCCCGTGAGGATGAGGCAGTTGATATCAGCTTTGAGGGTTGGATTGAAGATCATTGGGATCAGGCTTATCATTCGGTAACAATTCACGACAACAAAATTGTCAAAGCGGTTCCTCACGATATGTATGTTGCCGGTAAAGACGGCAAGGGTGTCAGCGTGCTTCGTCTTTGGAGTGCAAAGGCTCCCGGTCTTGATATGGATATGTTTAATCAGGGTGACTATATGCGCGCTATGGAGCAGAACGCTATGGCTGAGGTAATCAGCAAAATTCTGTATCCTGCCGACAACCACTCCGAGGGTAAAAGCCTTCGTCTTCGTCAGCAGTATTTCCTCGTTTCTGCTTCAATTCAGGATATTGTCAACAACCATCTCCGCCACCACGGAACACTTGAAAACTTTGCTCAGAAAACAGCAATTCACATCAACGACACTCATCCCACACTTGCTATTCCCGAGCTTATGCGAATTTTCCTTGACGAGTGCGGATACAAGTGGGACGATGCGTGGGATATTGTTACAAAAACTGTTGCTTACACCAACCACACAGTTATGGCAGAGGCTCTTGAATGCTGGCCCGAAGATTTGTATAAACGCCTTCTTCCCAGAATTTATGAGATTACCAAAGAAATTGACAACCGTTTCCGCAGCTTCATCTGGAACGCAACAGGTGATGCAGGCAAGGTTGAAAGAATGGCAATCGTTTCTAACGGAGTTATCAGAATGGCTAACCTCTGTGTTGCAGGCAGCCATAGTGTCAACGGTGTTTCTGCTCTTCATTCGCAGATTCTTAAAGACAGCGTGTTCAATGATTTCTACTCAGTAACACCTGATAAATTCAAAAATGTTACAAATGGTATTGCCCACAGACGTTGGCTCTGCCAGTCGAACCCCGAGCTCACAGCTTATCTCACTGAGCTTATCGGCGGCGACTTCGTCTATGACGCATCAACTCTTTCAAAGCTTACTGCATTTGCAGATAATAAAGAGGTTCTTGATAAGCTTGCCGAAATCAAGCTCAACAACAAAAAGGAGTTTGCAAAGCTTGTTAAAAAGACAAACGGTGTTGACCTTGACCCCAACTCAATTTTCGACGTTCAGGTTAAGCGCCTTCACGAATACAAACGTCAGCACCTCAACGCTTTCCACATTGTTTCAAAATACCTTGCAATCAAGGAAAATCCTGACGGTGATTTTATTCCTCACACCTATATTTTTGCCGCGAAGGCTGCATCAGGTTACTTTATGGCAAAGAAAATCATCAGCTTCATCTGCGCATTGGCAGATTTAATCAACAACGACCCCGATATGCGCGGCAGACTGAAGGTTGTTTATCTTGAAGATTACAACGTAACCCTTGCCGAAAAGCTTATGCCTGCGGCTGATATCAGTGAGCAGATTTCACTTTCGGGCACAGAGGCAAGCGGCACCGGTAATATGAAGCTTATGATTAACGGCGCAGTTACACTCGGTACAATGGACGGCGCAAATGTTGAAATCCACGAGGCTGTGGGTGACGAAAATATTATGATTTTCGGTATGAGCACTCCCGAGGTCAATAATCTCAAGCGTGACGGCTACTCACCGATGAATTATTATCAGAACAGCCCAGAGCTTAAAAAGGTGATTGACTTCATCAATGCCGGCATCAACGGAAAGACCTTCCCCGAAATCGGTGCAACAATCACACACCACGACCCATATATGGTGCTTGCGGATTTTGCTGATTACAAGCGTGCTCAGGCTGACGCTGAAAAGCTTTTCACAAATAAAGATAAGTGGAACAAGATGATGCTTATGAACATCGCAGGAGCAGGCAGATTTGCCGCTGACAGAGCAGTTAATGAATATGCTCAGGACATTTGGCACACTCCGCCCGTAAAATTCAGCGAAACTACCAAGAAAAAGAAATAATCTTCTATCCCTCCGCAAGGAGGGATTTTTGTTTTTTTCTATTGCTTTATCCTGATAAAGTTGATAAAATAAAATCACCAAACACAGGTAGGTGGATTTATGAAAGCAAAAATTACTCTTGCAAAAGAATTCAGAATCGGTGATATCGACAAGCGAATCTACGGTTCTTTTATTGAACATCTCGGCCGAGCTGTTTACGGCGGTATTTATGAACCCGGCCATCCGACAGCTGATGAAAACGGCTTGCGCAAAGACGTTATTGATCTGGTTAAAAAGCTCAATGTTCCCATTGTGCGTTATCCCGGCGGCAACTTTGTTTCGGGCTATAATTGGGAAGACGGAGTGGGCCCTGTTGAAAAGCGTCCCCGCCGCCTTGACCTTGCGTGGGGAACAACCGAGCCTAATGAATTCGGTACAAACGAGTTTCTTGACTGGTGCAAAAAAGCTGATACAGAATGTATGATGGCGGTTAACCTCGGCACAAGAGGTCCCGAAGAAGCAAGAAATCTTGTGGAATATTGCAATCACCCCAGCGGAACATATTGGTCTGACCTGAGAAGAAGCCACGGCGTTGAAAAGCCTCACAACATCAAGCTGTGGTGCCTCGGCAATGAAATGGACGGCGGCTGGCAGATGGGCGCCAAAACCGCTGTTGAATACGGCAGAACAGCCCTTGAAGCCTCAAAACTTATGAAATGGACTTCTCCCGATATTGAAACCGTGCTTTGCGGCTCTTCGGGCAGGGGAATGCGCACCTTCGGTGAGTGGGAGGCTCAGAGCCTTGATATTGCTTATGACAGCGTCGACTATGTTTCACTTCATCAGTATTACGGCAACCAGTGTGATGACATTCAGTCCTTCCTTGGCAAGACAATGGAGCTTGAAGATTTCATCTATTCAGTAATCTGCACTCTTGATTATGTTAAGGGCAAAAAGCGTTCAAAGAAAACAATCAATCTTTCATTTGACGAGTGGAATGTATGGTATCATTCTCACAATGACCCGTTTGATAAATGGAGCGTTGCGCCACCGCTTCTTGAAGATATCTACAATTTTGAGGATGCGCTCCTCGTTGGCTCAATGCTTATCACTCTTCTTCGTCACTGTGACAGAATTAAAATTGCCTGCCTGGCTCAGCTTGTTAATGTTATTGCTCCCATTTTCACCAAAACAGGTGGCGGCGTGTTTGAACAGACAATTTTCTTCCCCTTTATGCATCTTTCAAATTACGGCAGAGGCAGCGCGCTTCTTCCTCTTATTGACTGCCCAAAGTATGATTGCAAGGAGTTCACAGATGTTCCTTATCTTGAAGCTATTGCAACCTATGACGAAGAAAAAGAAGAAATGGCAATTTTCTGCGTAAACAAGAGCCTTGATGAAAGCGTAGTGCTTGACGTTAATCTTCTTGACTTTGACGGATACAAGCCTATTGAGTTTATTTCAATGGACGGTTATCACAAAAAGGACGAAAACGCCTTTGATAATGTTAAGGTTAAGCCTCATAACAACCCTGTTCCCGAGATGGATGGCGCCAAGCTCACTGCCGAGCTTAAACCCCTCAGCTGGAATGTTATCAGACTTAAAAAATAATGCACTGAAACCCTGTTCTTCTTTGAGAACAGGGTTTTACTTGCTTTATATTGTATTTTTTATATTTTTATGGTAAAATAGTAATATTATATCTTTGCTCTTTTGGAGGTCAGTATGACGATTTATGAAATTGCCGACGGTGTTAGACTTGTCAGCGTTAAAACCGACAAATTCAAAACAAGCCGAATCAGCTTCACCATGGCAACTCCACTTGAAGGCAACATTTCTGCCAAGGCAATTCTGCCGTATCTTCTTCATCGCAGATGTGCCGAATATCCCGACTTCACCGCTTTCAACGGAATGCTCGATGAGCTTTACGGAGCAGTTGTGTCCGCTTCCGTTTCCAAAATTGGAGAAAACCTTATTCTTTCAATCAATATGACTGCGGTTGATGACCGCTTTGCGCTGAACGGAGACAAGGTGACGGATGAATGCGTTGAGCTTCTGACAAAGCTTGTGTTTGAGCCGATTATCGAAAACGGCGCATTCCCCGAAAATATTGTTGAAGAAGAAAAACGCCTTCTCACCGAAAAGCTTGAGGCTGAGCAGAATGACAAGCGTCACTATGCTTTTGACCGTTGTGAGCAGATTATGTTTGCAAACGAAGTCTACGGCAAAAACAGACTCGGCACAGTGGAAGAAATTGCCGCACTTACCGGTAAAGATGTGTATCTTCAGTGGCTTGACTTGCTCAAAACGGCAAAAATGCAGCTCACAATGGTGGGCAGCTGTGAGCCGGATATGGTTAAAAATATTCTCACAGAAAAGTTTTCAAAAATCGAGCGTAGTCCCGCAATAAAAGAAACTGAATTTTTTGCAGGCTTCCCCAAGCCCAACTATGTTTGCGAAACCTTGCCTGTTAAGCAGGGCAAGCTCGTTATGGGCTTCAGAGCAGGTATGCGAAACGAAGATGACAATGTTTATCCTATGAAGGTGGCTGTTGACATTTTCGGCGGCGGAACTTACTCCAAGCTTTTTAGTGTGGTTCGAGAAAAAATGAGCCTCTGCTATTATTGTTCCGCTTCTCTTTTTGCTCAGAAGGGTGTTGTGATGGTTCAGAGCGGAATTGAAAACGACAACGAAGAAAAGGCAAAGAACGAAATTCTCAATCAGCTCAAGGAAGTGGCTGAAGGCAATTTCACAAACGAAGTGTTTTCTTCGTCAATCAAGAGCATCTGCGACGGCAGGCTCAGTGTGAATGATGTACCTGAAAGTCTTTGTGCTTGGTATGCTGCTCAGATGATGAGAGATGAACTGATTTCACCCGAAGAGCAGGTTGAAAAGTTTAAGGCTGTTGACAAGGCTCAGGTTATCAGAGCTGCCAAAACAATTATGCTCGACACGGTTTATATGCTCAAAGGCAACGGAGAGGGGGATGACGATGAAAATTAAAGAAGTTCGAAACGAACGCGTTGATGAGATGTATTATGACATTTCGCATCCGTCAGGGCTCAAAATTCTCGTTATGCCCAAAAGCGGATATTCGGGAGCTTACGGTATTTTTATGACAAAATACGGCTCCATTGACACTATGATTCCTCAACCCGACGGCACATATAAAGAAATTCCTGAGGGTACAGCTCATTTTCTTGAACACAAGCTTTTTGAAAGCGAAGACCTTGACGCTTTTGAGCGCTTTGCTAAAACAGGTGCATCTGCCAACGCCTACACAAGCTTTGACAGAACCGGCTATCTTTTTTCTTGCTCAAGCAATTTCAGGCAGAACCTTGAAATTCTGCTCGATTTTGTTCAGCATCCTTATTTCACACAGCAGACAGTGGAAAAAGAGCAGGGTATTATCGGTCAGGAAATCATGATGTATAAGGATGTTCCCGATTGGGAGATTATGTTCAATCTTTTCAGAGCGATGTATCATAATCACCCGTTGAGAACAGACATTGCCGGCACTTGTGAATCTATTGCAGAGATTACGGCGGATATGCTTTATGACTGTTACAACAGCTTTTATAATCTGGGCAATATGGTGCTTGCAGTTGCAGGTAATGTCAGCGTTGACGATGTGGTTGAGGTTGCCGACAGAGTGCTTGAAAAGAAGAATGACAGCACCATGCTTGAAAGAAAGGTTTTTGACGAACCGAAAGAGGTTGTCTGCCATTACACAGAAGAAAAGCTTTCTGTTTCTGCTCCTCAGTTTATGCTTGGGTTTAAAGAGAATTATCCTGACCCTGTTCAGCCCACAAAGCGCGAGCTTGCGGTAGATATGATTCTTGATATAATTGCAAGTCCGTCTTCTCAGCTTTATAAGAGGCTGCTTGACAAAAAGCTGATTAATACAACCTTCTCCTACGAATATTTCACGGGCTTCGGCTACAGTGCTGTGCTTTTCGGCGGTGAAAGTGCTGACCCGAAAGCGGTTGAAAGCGAAATTAAAGCAGAAGTTGAAAAGTTCAGGCGCGAAGGCATCAGTGAAAAAGAGTTTGAACGCACTCGTAAAAAGCTCTACGGCAGAATGATTATGGGTCTTAACGATGTTGACGAGCTTGCAAACAATATGGCTGTTTCATATTTCTGGGGTGAAGATGTTTTCACCGACTTTGAAGAATATGAAAAAATTACGGCAGAATATCTTAATGAATTGCTCGAAGAAATTCTTCTTGATGATTACAGTGTGCTTTCTGTGATTCTGCCTTTGGAGGGATAATATAATGGATTCTGCAGTTGTTTATTTTACAGGGATTGACCGCGGCTTTACCGTTTCGTCAATTCTTGCTCAGTTCAATTTTTTAGGCAATGATATCACAATCCGCTGGTACGGAGCTATTATTGCTTTCGGCTTTTTGCTTGCCGTTCTTTTTGGCGGCAGAACAGCATATAAATGGAAAATGAGCCTTGACAAAATGATTGATGTACTCATTTATTCAACTATTTTTGCCATTATCGGTGCAAGACTTTATTATTGCATTTTTGAATGGGACAGATACAAGGATAATCCTCTTGAAATTTTTGCAATCTGGAACGGCGGCCTTGCGATTTACGGCGGTATCATCGGCGGCATTGCGGCGGCATTTGTTGTGTGCAAAATAAGAAAGCTCAACTTCTATAATCTGCTTGATATGGCGGGTATGAGCTTGCTTATAGGTCAGGGTATCGGACGCTGGGGCAACTTTGCCAATCAGGAGGCTTTCGGCACAAACACCGACCTGCCCTGGGGTATGTGGAGCAAGAAAACAGCCCTTTACATTATGGACCATCAGGATGTTTTTGCCGAGAAGGGTATTGAAATGGATCCTAATCTCCCTGTTCATCCCACTTTTCTTTATGAATCAATCTGGTGCATAGTCGGATTTTTTGTGCTGTTTTTCATCACCAAAAAGCTGAGGATATTCAGCGGACAGACTTTTCTTTGCTACGGTATATGGTACGGCATCGGAAGAACGATTATTGAAGGCTTCCGCACCGACAGCCTTTATGTGGGTGACACCACACTGAGAGTATCTCAGCTTCTCAGCCTTGCAATTGTAGCGGTGTGCCTTGTTGCGCTGATAGTGCTTGTTGTTAAATACAAAAAGAATCCTCAGCCTATTGACGGCATAGATTTCTTTATGGAAGAACAGCTCAAAGCAGAAAAAGAAGCCAAAGAAAACAAGGAAAATGCACAGGCTTCTGTTTCTGATTCACAGGCAGAAAACAAAACAGAAGAATAGTCGCAACGGCTTGAAAAAATATTTCAAAGTGATATAATTATACCAAATTTTCAAAAGGGGACAAACACAAAATGAATTCAGTTTTCAAAAGAATCGTTTCGGTTTTCATTTCTTTAGTAATAGTTATGGGCGTTGCAGTTGTGCCCGGCTACGCTTCAGATAATGATGAAGCATTTAATGAGGGCTACATACCCACCACCACACAGGGCTTTATCGGTGTTATTGATGAAATCAATGATGCTATTGAAATTGTAACAGGCATCAGAATTATTCCCGAAGAAAAAATGAAGGTTACCGTAGATGGCTTTATGGTTGACATCTTTCAGGGGATAACAGATGCAACTGAAGGTGTTGTTGACTGTGATATGCTTCTCAACAGCCTTCCTTCACTTAAAGGTTCTTCAAACGAAATCAAAACATTGCTTAATCTTGATATGTCTGTTGTTGACCCTGCTCTTCAGGAAAAGGCAGACGAATATTATGCTGACGGCAATGACCTTGCCGGCTTTGCAGTGTTGTTTATCAGAGCTTATCTCAAAACAATAGACAGCTGTGAGCTTTATTCCGTTCCGGTTGAGGGTCAGGATGGCTGCTTTGAGCTTTTTATGGCCATTAATTATGAAGATGGCGAAGCAGACCGTTTTTCAACAAACATTGTTTACGATTCAGTAAAAGAAACCCTTAACAGCAAATATGACACAGGCGTCCTTGATCTTGGCTTTGTTCTTGATACAGACAGCTATGTTATTTCAACCGCTATCAACTCCTGGCAGAGAGGCTTTGGCTTTACGATGGCTTACGATATTTTCTGCTACATTACCAAGGTTTTTGATTATACAACCGTGAGAATAAAGTTCGTTTATGATAACCGCGAATGGATGATTCAGCTCTGGAAGGGTAAATATTTTGTTGCTCCCGGCGGCGAAATCGGTATCTACACCCGTGAAATCGGCTCACAGGGCACATTCTACAACTGCGCTGCAGATGAAGATATGATGGTTATGAGTATGAAGCTTTACCATAAGGATACTCTTCTTTTTGAAATGGAGCCGACACTTCATTGGTGGCTTACAGGCTTTAAGCTTCATCCCAAGGCTTATGTTCCTACGAGCCTGACAATGCACGGAACAATCGATTTCCCATCAGAAGAAATGGCAACACTCTTTGTTGAAAATGCAAAAGCCACAGGTGAGATTGAGGTTGTTCAGAACGGAACCCACACAGCATTTGTATGGTGATCAATCGGGCGTGTAAAAACGCCCGATTTTTATTGTCTGGCAACAGATGAAACCCCCCGGTTCTACCGGGGGAAACAGAACGCTTTAGTAAAAACAAAAAGCAGCACGCAAAAGAGTGCTGCAAAAAATAATAACCTCCTGATATAATAGAAGCGGTTTGGTGACTGCATTACTAAGATAAAAGGAGAATATTATGTTTAAAAAAGATGGAACAATGAAATCAAAAGCACATCACATTCAAAGTATAGGTGTCAGTACCACATAGTTTTCGCACCAAAATATCGCAGAAAAGAGATATATGGTAAGTTAAGAAAAGATATTGGAGAGATATTGCGAAAACTATGTGAGCAGAAAGGCGTAGAAATTATAGAAGCTGAAGCTTGCATAGATCATGTTCATATGCTTGTGAGTATTCCACCGTATTTAAGTGTAGCACATTTTATGGGATATCTCAAGGGCAAAAGTAGTTTGATGATTTTTGATAGACACGCAAATTTAAAATACAAGTATGGTTCG
>JBGVFJ010000016.1:0-20601 GCA_045121005.1 Acutalibacteraceae bacterium | reverse complement strand
AACGGAGTAAAATGCTCATTCTGGACAGTCAACACAATCAAGGATGCCGAATTCCTCTACAACCTCGGCATTCACTATATGGAAACGGATATTATTTGTAATTAATTGTTGTATGAACAAAAAAGATTTACCCAAAAAGCTGCTGTTTACCTGTGCGTATTTCTTGTTGATATTTGTTTTATATAAAATGAATGTAGGTTGCATCTTTTTAAACTTTTTGCACATTCCCTGTCCCGGTTGCGGAATGACAAGAGCTTGGGTGTCAACTTTGAGCTTGGATTTTACAGCGGCTTTCGGCTATCATTTTATGTTTTGGTCCGCTCCTTTGCTGTATCTTTATTTTCTTTTTGACGGCAAGCTTTTTAAAAATTCAAAAATCAACAAAGCAGTTTTTAGCCTCATTATTTTGGGGTTTGCGGCTAACTGGTTTTACCATATTTATTTTTACTTCAGCTGTTGACACATTTCGACACTGATGATAGAATTAAATTACCAAAAACGAAAAAGAGGTGTTTTTATGTATTGTAAAAGTTGCGGAGAAATGATGAACGAAAATCAGGCAATCTGCGTAAAATGCGGTGTAAAAGCAGGTGATGGTTCAAACTATTGCTACAACTGTGGCAATCAGTTAGCCCCCGGCGCTGAGGTTTGTCTTTCTTGCGGATTTGCTCAGAAAAAGCCTGCTTCCGACAAGCTTGGTAATTATGATAAAATTACATTGGCTCTTCTTTGTTTCTTCCTTGGCGGAATCGGTGTTCATAACTTCCTTCTTGGTGAAACAAAAAAGGGTATCTTCAAAATAGTTTTGTCTTTGTGTTTCGGCATCGGTGCAATTCTCGCACTTGTTGATTTCGTAAAAATCCTCACAGATAAATATGAAGTTAACCCCGATAAGCTTTTCTAAAATTAAATTAAACCAAAGGCAGGGCACATGCCCTGCTTTTTTGTGTCTTTTGGTAAATTTGTGCATACACTGATAAATGATGAGCAATATGACGAAGAAAAGTCATTCTGTGCTGTTGACGCAGATTTATTTTTCGAAATTGCAAAACAGAATGTTAAAAAAATAACACTTTAAGTCAACCTTTTTATTGCAATTCTTGAGTAAATATATGCTGATACGCGTAAAAACGGACTCGACAGAATGTGACAAAAGTTAAAATAAATCAATTTTAGAAAATATACACAAATGATTATTTTAATTTACAATAATCTTGATGTAATTTGTATATAGATTATTTTAAGTCAATGGAATATAATTTTCGCAGTTCGATTTTGAGAGGAGTTCATACTATGAACGAATATATTGAAAAAGTAATATCCACCGTTGAAAAACGCGACGGTGAAAAAACAGAGTTCCTTCAGTGCGTAAGAGAGGTTCTTTCTTCTCTTGAAAAAGTCATTGAGGTTCGCCCTGAATATGTTGAAAACGATATCCTCGGCCGTATGGTTGAGCCTGAGCGTGCAGTTTCTTTCCGTGTTGCATGGGTTGACGATGCAGGCAAAACTCAGGTAAACCGCGGTTTCCGTGTTCAGTTCAATTCTGCAATCGGTCCTTACAAGGGCGGTTTGCGTTTCCATCCCTCTGTTAATTCAAGCATCATCCACTTCCTTGGCTTTGAGCAGACCTTCAAAAACAGCCTCACAGGCCTCCCCATCGGCGGCGGCAAGGGCGGTTCAGACTTTGACCCCAGAGGTAAGAGCGACGGAGAAATCATGCGCTTCTGCCAGGCTTTTATGACTGAGCTTTACAGACACATCGGTCCCGACGTTGACGTTCCCGCAGGTGACATCGGTGTTGGCGGCAAAGAAATCGGCTACCTCTTCGGTCAGTATAAGCGCATCAAGGGCGCTTATGAAAACGGCGTTCTCACAGGTAAGGGTCTTCCTTACGGCGGTTCACTTATCCGTCCCGAAGCAACAGGCTACGGTGCTACATATTATGCTTGCGAAGTGTTCAAGCATTTCGGTGATGATATCAAGGGCAAAACATTTGCTGTTTCAGGCTTCGGTAACGTTGCCTGGGGTGCTGCAAAGAAGGTTGCTGAGCTTGGCGGTAAGGTTGTAACAATTTCCGGTCCCGACGGTTATGTTTATGACCCCGACGGAATCGTAACTGAAGAAAAGATTAACTATATGCTTGAAATGCGCGCATCAGGCCGCGACAAGGTTCAGGATTATGCTGATAAATTCGGTGTTGAATTCTTCCCCGGTCAGAAGCCCTGGGGCGTTAAGGTTGATGTTGCGATGCCTTGTGCAACTCAGAATGAAATTGATATGGAACAGGCAAAGAAAATCGTTGCAAACGGTGTTCCTTATTACATTGAAGTTGCAAATATGCCCACAACAAACGAAGCCCTTGAATTCCTCAAAGAAAACTGCAAGGCTGTTGCTCCCTCAAAGGCAGTTAACGCAGGCGGCGTAGCAGTTTCTGCTCTTGAAATGAGCCAGAACTCAATGAGATATTCATGGACAGCAGAAGAAGTTGACGCAAAGCTCAAGCAGATTATGAAAGATATTCATGATAACTCTGCAAAAGCTGCTGCAGATTACGGCTTTGGTTATGACCTCGTTGCAGGCGCAAACATCGCAGGTTTCCTTAAGGTTGCCGATGCAATGGTTGCTCAGGGTATTTATTAATAAAAAATAAGACATTTTGAGGCAAGTGTAAAAACTTGCCTCTTTTTTGTTGACTTCGCACACGCTTTATTGTAAAATCAGAATATCAAAAAGGAATATCAATTTAGAAATAAGGAGTGTTGTTATGTCAGCCATTATGCCGATTTTATCACCTGTGATTGCATTCATTCTTGCTCTTATTACACCTTTTGCAACAATGATTTGCTACGACCCCCTTGTGCCTTATGACACGGAAATTGCCGTTGCCGAGGAAAAGGCGGGCGGCTACATCAAGGGTGTCTGCCACGCCGACCCTGATTATGATTTGCTTCACGAGGCAAACATCGGCTGGATTCGTGATGACATTCCATTCCCTTATAACGAAGACGGCTCACTTTCAAGAAGCTACACTTCCTGGAAAGCGGAAATGAAGGAATTTGCCGACAACGGAATGAAAATTATGGCAATCACTCCGTATCCCGATGATTACATCGCATACGGTCTTGACCCCAGAAATCCCGAGGATGTTGAAGGTATTCAGGACATTGCACGCTTCTTTATTGAAGATCTGGGAGATTTGGTGGGTGCATTCCAGGTTACCAACGAAATGGGTATCGACCGCTTTACATATCCCTTGACAATGGACGAGGCTTATTATTTTGTCGGTATGCAGCTCGAAGCGATGAACGACGTCAAGGGTGATATCCTTGTGGGTTACAACCTTGCAGGCACAGCCATTGCAACAATGCCCTTCGGCATGATGCAATATCACAAATACTGCGACTATGTGGGCGTTGATATGTATATGGGATGCTTCGAAAATCTTCTTAAAAATGCAGACCAGTTTATAACAATCCTCAGCTTTGTAAGAAAAGTTACGGGCAAGCCTATTATCCTTTGCGAGTTTGGTTACATCGGCCTCGGTGAGCAGAAAACAAGAGCCGAAAAAGATGAGCTTCTCCGGCAGTACGGCTATGCAAACGAAGCTGAAGCCGCCGCTGATATTGATAATTTCATCTCAAAACTTCCGCCCGATTTGACAGATGAATTTGACAAATATGCAGATGAATCTCCTGAATACAGAGCTGACCAGATGTTCAACGGCGAATATGCCAACCATCTTTACACAGAGCTTCAGGCAGGCTTCGGTCTTTATGATTTCCCTCATACTCCCGAGGGTCAGGCAGAATTTTTCTCTTACATCATCCCCAAGATTATGGCTCTTGATTTTGTAATCGGCTCATTTGTTTATTGCTGGCACGACAGTGGTGACTGCTATGTCTGCGGTCAGGCTGAATGCCCTGTTGAAACAAAGTGGGGTCTTGTTGACGGTGAGGGCAATCCTAAACCATCATATTACGCCGTGAAAGAAGCCTTTGCCGAAACTGAAGAGCCTGAGGAAGAAAATAACATTGAAACTTTGTTCACAGAAGCATTTGACAAAGTGGTTTATTACACCGAAAACTTTTTCGCAGAGTTCAGCGAAGCAATCGAAACATTATAATGAATAAAAAGCACTCCTGCGGGAGTGCTTTTTTACTTAAATCGTCTTTTTCTTTTTGTAATAAACGGCAACGGAAATACCGAAAGCTACTATGCACGCGCAACCTCCGCCGATTAAAAACACGGGCAGAATGTCAGCCGCCTGACCGAAGTAATCTCTGTTCAGCTTATAGCTGACTGTGAGTGTTTCATCGTCAAAGGTGATGCTGTTCTGAAGCTCACCCATAGGGGAATCAATGTTGTAAACATTCTGCTGCTTGAATTCCCGTGCCTCTTGGTGAGAATCAAATTCAAATTGCTTTTCGGTGTTCAAATTTACCTCGGTAGCCGATAATTCATATCCGTTTTTGCCTTCATTAAAAATATAATTCAATTCCTGCAGATACAAAACATATTTATCGGTATCTTCACGGTATTCTTCATCAATAAGGTAGTAAAGGCAGCGGTAGTCGGTAACGTAGTCTTTGAGCTTCTGATATTCACTTTTTGCCGTTTCATCGTTGGGGTATTGATAACCCACTGCATTAGTGAAGCAGAATTCGCAGGGGATAGTCGACTCGACTGCTACCGAAGCAAAGGGAAAAGCAACCGACACAACAATTATAACTGCAATGATAACTGACGTTATTTTAATGTGCTTTTTGCGTAATTGCTTTTGCTCCGGGGAAAGCTCAGGTTCGCTGATTTTGTGCTTTTTGTGAAGCATCGAGCGGATTTTGTATGCCGCTAATCCGCCTGCAACTGCTGTGGCAGGCAAAGCCGCAAACAGCATTGACGGCCCGTCAAAAATGATGTTGAGCAAAAGACCAAGCAACGAAACCACCGATAAAAACGAAGTGACTGTAACATATCTGATTGCTTTTTTGGTTAATCCCTCAACAGCCTGAGTATCAACCAACTCTTCATAATGAATGGTGGAGGTGAAGTTGTTGAAGGCAATCATTGACAGGGTGATTGAAGCCGCCATAAGAAGCAGGATAATTACATAACCCACCCACAAAACATTGTAGTTATAAACAATGTCGCTGACAGTATATGCCAGAACCAGCGCAACGGCACCAAGCACCATTGAAATAATTGAATTGTTTGTCAGCTTCACCGATGTTTTTTCAATTAAGTATCTGAGTCTTTCTTCGCTTCTGGAATTTTTGACTTCTTCATTTACCTTGCTCTGCATTTTTTCGCCACGCAGAATTTCATCAACAGTTACACAGTAAAGCTCTGCAATTGCAGGGAGCATCATAATTTCGGGGCACCCCTCATCACGCTCCCACTTGCTGACTGTTTTATTGGAAACGCACAGCTTGTCAGCAACCTCCTGTTGAGTCATTCCGTTGGCTTTTCTCAAAGCTGCAAGGAACGTGCCTATTGATTTCTTTTCCATATTCAAACCTCCTTTGTGCCTATATTCTGCACTCAGTAGAGTGATTTTTCAACTCACGGGCAGTAGATTTTGTCTGCGAATCGTAGAATATAACTAAATTATATCTTTTTTTACGTCGAAATCAATAACAAAAATCCCGACCCATTTTTGGCAAAAATGTATATATAAAATTTTAGTATCAATATGGTAAAATAAGCTATCAATATTAAACGAGGTGTTTATATGAAAAAGGTATTATCCGTTTTTCTCGCTGTTGTGCTTATGGCGGTGGCTGTTCTGCCCTCATTTGCAAAAAGCGATAAATGCAATTGCGGCGAAGCTCCGCTGATTTATGTTGCTGCTCTGGGCAGCGGCACTCTCACCCTTGATGCGGGCACAGAGAATGAGCGAACACTCTTCCGCCCTGAAATCGGTGAAATTCTTCCCGACCTTCTTCCCATTGTTCCTGCGGCTGTTCAGCTCATTGCCGACAAGAACTATGACGCTTTCGGTGATGTTCTCATCGGTTGTGTAAATTCCGTTTTCGGCGAGCTTGCTCTTGATGAAAACGGCAATTCAAGTGACAGAGTAACCTGCGAGGAGTTCCATCCCGATTCAGCTGACCATGGTCTTGATTACAGCTACTATTTCGGATATGATTTCAGACTTGACCCTGTAGAAAATGCAAAGCTTCTTCACCAGTTTATTCAGGAAGTCAAAGAAATCACCAAGCACGATACAGTCCGCTTCCGCGCTTCAAGCATGGGTGGTGTTACCACTATGGCTTACATCCGTCTTTACGGCACAGCAGATATCGAAACTATCATTTTCCAGTGCTGTCCTCTTCAGGGCACAGCCGTTGCAGGTGAGCTTTATAACGGTCTTGTTGAAATCGACAAGAATGCTCTCAAAAATTACGCATCTCAGGCTCTTCCCGAGCTCGGCAGTGACTTCCTTTCAGGCATTCTTCTTGCTTTGATTGAAACTCTCGATATGGCAGGAGTGTGGGATTCACTTCTCGTAATTGCCGATGACCTTATTCTCAACCTTAAAGACAGAGTTTTCAACGAATGCCTTATCCCCATTTTCGGCACATTGCCCGGAATCTGGAGCTTTGTTCCCGATGAATATTACGAGTCAGGCAAGGAATTTATGCAGCTTGACCCTGTTAAGAATTCAAAGCTTATTGAAAAGCTCGATTTCTATCATTACGAAGTGCAGTCAAAGTGCGCTGAGCTTGTTGCTCAGGCAAAGGCAAGCGGCACCACAATGTATAACGTTCTCGGCTACGATATGCAGAGAACTCCTCTCGTAACCGCTCACAGAGAAACATCTGACGGCACAGTTGACTCAAAATATGCTTCAATGGGTGCAACCTGCGCACTTATCGGTGAAACACTTCCCGAAGATTATGTTCAGGCAAAATACCCTGAAAAGAACTTTATGTCACCCGACAGAATGATTGACGCTTCAACCTGTGTTATGCCCGAAAATACTTGGTTCATCAAGGATATGCTTCATTCCACCACTCACGACGGTCACGATGCACTTTACAGAATTATGTTTGAAAGTGAAAAACAGCTTACCGTTTTTGATCTGGAAGAATATCCCCAGTTCCTTCAGAATGACGTTCTCAATCAGAGCTTCTATCCTGTTGAAGCAGAAGCTGACGACAGCATTCAGAGTGCCATTGACAATTTGCTCAACCAGTTCACATTCACAAAGCTTGTTGAACTTATTTTCAAGGTTATCTATTCTTTCCTTGGTGCATAATTGATTCATTTATCCCGGTATCCTCGTGATATCGGGAATTTTTTTGTTTATTATTAAAAACATCTGTACTTTTTAAGATAAATGATATATAATACCAACAGTTTTATAACATTACCTGCATTGCAGGGAAGTGAAAGGAACAGATTCTATGAACATAGTTGTTGCAGGTGACGGTAAGGTCGGTCAGGCACTTGTCAGGCTTCTTTCTGATGAAGGCCACGATATTGTAATGATTGATACTAACCGCGATGTAATGGAAGATAATCTTCAGCAGTATGATGTTATGACTGTTGTTGGCAATTCTGCTGCAATGTCAACCTTGCAGGAGGCAAATGTTGAGCAGGCAGATTTGTTTATTGCTGCCACAAGTGCTGACGAAATAAATATTCTCAGCTGTCTCACGGCCCGCAAGCTCAATCCGTTTGTTCACACCATAGCCCGTGTGCGAAATCCCGAATATACAGAGCAGCTTTATGATATGAGAGGGGATCTTGGTCTTTCAATGATTATCAACCCCGAAAGAGACGGAGCGCAGGAAACACTGCGTCTTCTTCAGCTTCCCGGTGTTCTCAAAAGAGAAACCTTTGCAAAGGGACGAGTTGAAATTGTTGAAATCAGAATTCCCGAAAACAGCATTCTTGACGGTGTAAGCATCAACAATCTTACTCACGCTCTCAAGGGCAGAAAAATTCTTGTGTGCGTTGTTGCCCGCAACGGTAAAGCTTTTATACCCACAAGTGACACTATGCTCAAGGCAGGGGATCATATTTATGTAACAGCTCCTGTTGCAATTCTTTCTTATCTTCTCAAGAAGCTTGATGTTACTCAGAAAAAAATCCGTCATGTTATGATTATCGGCGGCGGCAGAGTGAGTTTTTATCTGACCAACGCCCTTGTTGCGGCAGGTATCAAGGTTAAAATTATAGAAAAAGATTTTGCCCGTTGTGAGCACCTTGCCGAGATTCTTCCAGACGAAGTTGCAATTATTCACGCTGACGGTTCATCTCAGGATGTGCTGGACAGTGAGGGTATTTCTGAAACTGATGCTCTTGTTACCCTTACGGGCGTTGATGAGCAGAATGTTATTGCTTCGATGTACGGCAATTCTCAGGGTGTTGCTCATATTGTTACAAAAATCAATCGTACCGAAATGACGGGTATGATTGAAAATCTTCCAATCGGCAGTATGGTAAGCCCTAAGGAATTGTGCAGTGCCAACGTTGTGCAGTATGTCCGTGCAATGCAGAATCAGGCAGGTGCGGCAGTTACAATTCATAAAATTGCAAACGGCAGGGCAGAAACTCTTGAGTTTGTAATCAATGAGTGCTCTCGTCACATAGATGTTCCGCTTAAGAAAGTCAAGCTTAAAAAGAACATTCTTATTTCTTGCATAACTCACAGAGGCAAAACAATCATTCCGGACGGTAACTCTTCTTTTGAAATAGGTGACACTGTTATTGTGGTTACTAACCGCGAAGAACCAATTTTGCAGTTTAACGATATTTTTGCATAAGTTGGGCAAACCGATTTGAGGGTGTTTATATATGAATGTTAAATACGTTTGCCGTATAACGTCATACACCGCTTTTATTATGGCGCTGTTTATGCTTGTTCCTGCAGGAATAGCGCTGTATGACGGTGAAATGAGAAATGCTTTGATTTATCTTGGCGTTATCGGTCTTGAAACAGTGTTTGGCCTGATTATGTTTTTTGCAGGCCGAAACTACAAACCAACGCTTTATGCCCAGGAGGGCATCGCGGCAACAAGTATATCCTGGATAATAATGTCTGTTTTCGGTGCGTTGCCTTTTGTTTTTACGGGTGAAATTCCACGCTACATTGATGCACTTTTTGAAATTGTTTCCGGATTTACCACAACCGGTGCATCAATTCTGTCTGATGTTGAAATTCTTTCGAGGTGCAACTTGTTCTGGCGAAGCTTTTCTCATTGGATGGGCGGTATGGGCGTTCTTGTGTTTATGCTTGCTGTTATTCCTCAGGCCAAAAAGGTGCGAGGCTCAGGCATTTATCTTATGAAGGCGGAAAGCCCCGGACCCAGTGTAGGTAAATTTACACCCCATCTTCAGCAGACAGCAAAAATTCTGTATGTGTTATATATCGTGTTGACCATACTTTGTGTTGTGTTTTTGCTGATGGGAGGAATGTCACTGTTTGACAGCCTTTGTATTTCCTTTGGCACGGCGGGTACCGGTGGTTTTGGCATTCTGAACACAAGTGTCGGAAGTTATTCACCTTACATTCAGGGTGTTATTACCGTGTTTATGATACTTTTTGGTGTTAATTTCAACGTTTACTTTTTCGTCCTTCTCGGTCAGTTCAAATCTGTTTTCAAAAACGAAGAGGTTAAAACATATTTCATCATTCTTGCCGCTTCAATGGTAATGATAACCGCGAACATTTATAACCTTTACGGCAGTGTACGCGAAGCCTTGCATCATGCAGCGTTTCAGGTTGCCAGTATAATGACAACAACGGGCTATTCTACTGTTGATTTTGAGCAATGGCCTGCGTTTTCAAAGGCAATTTTGCTTTTGCTTATGTTTGTCGGAGCCTGCGCGGGAAGCACCAGCGGCGGTCTTAAAGTGTCGCGAGTGCTGATGCTTGGCAAAAATATTTTCAGAACAATCAGTAACGTGCTTCATCCCAAAAGAGTCCACCTTGTTAAAATGGATGGTCATAAGGTAAGCGAATCTATTGCAAACGGTGTTGATGCATATCTTGCTGTTTACTGTGTGATTGTGCTGTTCAGTTTTGTAATTATTTCTCTGGACGGTTATTCAATCGGTACAAACTTCTCGGCTGTTGTTGCCTGTTTCAATAACATAGGCCCCGGCTTCGAGCTTGTTGGCGCAACAGGAAACTACGGTCATTACAGCGACCTTTCAAAGGTTGTGCTCATATTTGATATGCTCCTTGGCAGACTTGAAATTTTCCCTCTTCTTGCATTGCTGAGCCCTGACCTCTGGAGCAGAAAAAGATAAAAAATTATGGCACTCTCATCAGAGAGTGCCATTTTTGATGCTTGATTTTATTCAGCTTTAGCAGCGTTTGCGCCTGCGGCAAGCTCTGCTTCTTCTTTTTTGCCGATGTTATAAACAAAAGCCATTGCAAGGAAAGCGATGAGTGAGCCTGCTGCAAGAACAATGAAATAAAGGCTTTTTACCTTGTCGCCGAAGTCAGCAGCCTGAACTGCATTTTCACCTTCTACAAATCCGATAGCAATAAGTCCCCAAGAAACAACTGCTTGTCCGATGCCCTGTGAAAGCTTACGGAAGAATGAATAGAGGGCGTAAAGTGAGCCTTCCTCACTCTTTCCTGTTTTTCTGTAGCTTACTTCGATGCAGTCAGCTACAATAGCCCAAACAGAAATCTGGAACACTGCGTTACCTACATTGAGTCCCATAAGGCAAACAATGTAAATAATCATACCTGTCATATCTGCCGAAATTGGCACAAACAATGAAACCAGGCCTGAAATAGCGCCGATGAGCATACAGGTTACAATAACGGTCTTTTTGCCGAATTTGGCTGTAAGCTTGCCAAGAAGTGCCATAAACACAATCATAGGTGCGTACGAGCCGATCATTGCAACTCCGACCTTGCCTGTGTCCTGGAAGAAATACTGGAAAACCATATTGTTAAGAGCCATTGTTGAGTTGAAAAGTGCAACTGATGCAACGGAAGCAATTGTTGCACCAACCATAGCTCTGTTGGTGAAGAAGGATTTGAAAGCAGAGAAGAATGCTGTGATGCCTGTTGATTTCTGAGCGTTTTCGTCGCGCTGAACTCTTTCTTTGACGAGCTTTGTTGTGCCCCAGAGAGTTGCAAAAGCTGCAATTGAAACGCCGAGAGCAACGGGGAGGAGTGTTTCACCCTTGAGGATTTCTTCTTCAATGCCTGTAACAGGGTTTGTAACCTTGTTGTAAACAATGCCGGGGAGAACAATCATAATCACGATTGCGGGCAATGCAGCGCCGATGCTGCGGAAGGTTGAAAGTGAAACCCTTTCCTGAGGGTCATTGGTGATAACGCTGTGAAGTGAGCCGTAGGGAACATTAACCATTGTGTAAGCAACTGACCACAGGCAGTAACCGATAAGACACCAGGCATATTTGCCTGCGTAGGAGAAAGCTGTGACAGGCGCAAAAAGCATAACATTAAAAAGAACGAGGATCAAGCCGCCGGCAATAATCCAGGGCATATATTTGCTCTTTTTGCCAAGTCTTTTTGTGTCAACAAGGTTGCCGATAACAACGTCATTAATAGCGTCAAATGCTTTTGAAATAAGAATGATAATTGCATAATCTTCTGCTCTGATGCCGATATACTGCAAATAAAATAACTGCATAAAGGTTGAAACAAGCTGGAATGAAAACCCACAGCCCATATCACCCATAGCGTAACCCAGTTTGTCGCGCCAGCCAAAGGGTCTGATTTTTGTGTTTTCCATATTCTCACCTTTCACTAAGTAAATATAGTAATATTATTATACTAGATATCTTACCTGTTTGCAACTGTAAAATATTTGGTGGTTTTTTGCGTGTTTTTAATGGCAAATGTTAACAAACCTAAGTAGTTTTTCAACATAAAATGTCAAAATGTTCAGTTTACTATTTACAAGACGAAGCTTTTATGATAGAATACAAATCGAAATATTATGATTAGGAAGTGAGTATTATGTCTCTTGCCGATGTCGGTATCCTTTTTGGTGAAGCTTCTTTAGCTTTAGTTAACAAAGCTACCAAAGACCCTATGAACGCACAGCGCAAAACACTCAAAAGAATTATTTCCTGGAACAAAAACAGTGAGCTTGGTAAAAAGCTTGGTTTAGGTGAAATCAAGTCCATCGAAGAATATCAGGCAAAAGTTCCCCTTTCTACTTATGCGGACTATGAACCCTATGTTGAATATATGATTAAAAACAAGGGCAAGAATCCTATGTTCACAGGCCCTAACATCCGCTACTGCTCATCATCGGGCAGCGTTGGCAAGCCCAAAATTCTTCCCAAGTCTGCTATGGACTTGTGGAATATGCAGTGCCACGGTTTTTCCTGCACACTTGCAGTTGCCAAGCATCACCTTGCTAAAATGGGCAAAAAGATGCCCTCGCAGATCGGACCTCTGGTTCTCATCCTCACAGGTCATCCTCTTGAAGACGGAAAAATGTGTAACGGCGCAGGTCAGGTTCCTCTCACATACCTCAAGCCCCTCACAAGGTTTTTCTGCACTTCTCCCACATCATTGCTTTATCCCGAGCACGAAGAGCTTCTTGATACATCATATCTTCAGCTCCGTTTCGCTCTTGAAAACAGAAACGTAACATATCTCGGTTCACTTGTTGCAACCTTGCTTACAACAATGTTTGACTACCTTGAAGAAAATTGGGAAATGCTTTGCGATGACATTGAAAAGGGTATCATCAACCCCAACATCAAAATCACCCCCGACCTCTACAAGGCATATTCAAAGAAGTTCAAGCCCAACCCCGAAAGAGCAGCTGAGCTCCGCCGTGAATTTGAAAAGGGCTTCGATACTCCCATCGCTCCCCGTATCTGGCCCAACCTCACTTGGGCATACGGTATGGTTGGCTCAAACCTCAAGGTTTATGTTGAAAAGCTCCGCAAGTCAATTGGTGACATTCCCATGCACAATATGGGCTTTGCCGCTGCTGAGGGCTTCTTCTCAATGCCCACAGAGCTTGATGTTCACGACGGTGTTCTTCTTCCTCATTGCCTCTTCTTTGAGTTCATTCCCGTTAACGATGACGAGGAAGACCCCGATGAAAGCGCAACACCCTTGCTTATCTCTGACCTTGAAGTGGGCAAGAAGTACGAAATCGTTGTTACAAACTATTCAGGTCTTTACAGATACAGAATGGAAGACGTTGTTACAGTTACAAGAATGTATAACAACACTCCTCAGATTGAATTCCTTTACAGACGCAATCTCGGCATGAACCTTGCCAACGAAAAAACTTCAACTGCAATGGTTGACGCTGTTGTTGCCGATCTTTCAAAGGCAATGGATAACGAATTTGTAGGCCACAGCCTTTATGCTGATCACTCCACCAATCCTCCCCGTTACACTATGCTTCTTGAGGCCAAAAAGCCTGTCAGCGAAGAGGAAAGACAGAAGTATATCAAAATGGTTGATGATCAGTTCAGCGCTTATAACGAAAAATATTTCAAATACCGCCGTTGGGGTATGATTAACGTTCCCGAGGTTCTTTTCCTCAAAGAAAAAACATATTGGGATTACAGAGAATATCTCCGTTCACAGGGCAAGGTTCTCAACCAGATTAAGCCCGTAACAATTATCAACACACCCGAAAGAGAACAGTTCTTCTTCTCACACGTTGAAACAGATGCTGTTATTCCTGTTGAAATTGAGAAATAAGAAAGGATCAGTTATGAAAAGCTTTTTTAAAAAATCTTTAGCTGTTTTTTTGAGTCTTACTGTTATTTTCTCGTTGATTGCGGTTGCTTTTCCGTCTGCGTCAGCGCTTGACGTTTACACCGAAATCCCCACCGTTTATGTTGAAGGTCAGGGCTACGGCCTGGGCATAAAACAGGAAGACGGCTCTTACGATCAGGTTTACGGAATTCAGATTCCCGAAGGCTATATTGAAGCCGCTGTTGAAGAGAATATTGATGTCTTTATCAAAGCTGTTATCACTCAGGATTGGGATGATTTCTGCGATGTGCTTTATGAAAAGTTTACACCGCTTTACGCTGAAATCAAGCTTGATGAAAAAGGTCAGCCCACCAACGGAAGCACCGTTATGTGGGAATGGTCCAAGGAAACACTCAACGCAAGCACTGTAAACGGCGGATATGAATTTGACCAGTTCAGATATCACTATGACTGGCGTCTTTCACCCTATCAGATAGCGGAAGGTCTTCACGACTATATCAAGGCTGTTTGTGAGGTTACAGGTCACGACAAGGTTGCTCTCGCAGGCCGTTGCCTTGGCACTTGTGTAACAATGGCTTATATGGAAATGTACGATGGTGAATACATAGCTGACCATATCATGTACGCCAGCGCACTCAAAGGTGTTGATTTCTGCTCACAGGCTTTTTGCGGTAACCTTTATCTTGAATCAGACGGTGTTGAAAGATTTTTCTATGACATCGACCTTGGCCTTGACGCAACAATGACAGATTTCATCCAGAGCTTCCTCACTGTTGCCAACAAAACAGAGGGCCTTGACCTTGCTCTGTTAGCCTTTAATAATGTTTTGCCCAAAATCAAATATAATCTTTATCCCAGACTTCTTAAAGATACCTACGCTTCATTCCCGTCATACTGGGCAATGGTAGGTGAGGAGTATTTTGACGAAGCAAAGCGTGTTGTGTTTGACGGTATAGATACTGATGTTTATGCTGATTTTATCGAGCTGATTGACAGCTATCATTACAATGTTCAGATTCCTGCCGAAGAAATCATTACTCACCAAAAAGAAGAGCTGGGTATTGATTATTACAACATTACAAAATACGGAATGCAGTCAGTTCCCGTAACCGAAAATTCCGACGCTCTTTCCGACAGATATGTTGATGTAACAGGTGCTTCTCTTGGTGCAACAACAGGCACAATCAGCACTGATTTGAGCAACGATTATATTGAAATTGCTAAAATCAACGGTACGGATAAATATATATCCGTTGACAAAAAAATCGATGCTTCGACCTGCCTATACCCTGAAAAAACCTGGTTCATCAAAAATCTTAACCACAAGGATTTCCCCGATGTTGTGAATCTCCTTATGGCGGAGATGGTCAACAATGAAAATTACACTATCAACTCCGACGAAAATTATCCTCAGTTCCTTTCTTACGATGTTGATAAGGACACTGTGTCTCCTTTGACCGAAGAGAATGAAGGTGTTAATGACAGCAAGTGGGAATCCTCTTTCTGGAAGGCTATCAGAAAAATAATAGCAATAATCATCAGACTCGTTATGGATTCACTCATAACAATTCCGATATAAAAAGCAGAGCTACGGAGTTCCGTAGCTCATTTTTTGTTTCTGTGGTGCTTCTTTGGTAAGCCTTGCGAAACAGCAGGGAACTCTCTGTCTGCATCATTTGTGGGTTGAATGTTGTAGGTTCCGTATTTGTTGATTTGCTCAAATGAGTCCTCAGGTTGACCGTGAACTGCATTTGCGGAAATTTCAATTTTATCTTTTTCTTTCAAAAAAATCACCCCTGCTTAGTTTTAACCAAGCAGGGGAAATTATTATTTGAACACAAAATTTATAAGCACCATATAAAGTGCAGTGCCGCCAAAAACACTCAGCAGCGTGTTGCCCTTCCACAGATGAAGCAAAGCCACTGCAACACCTGCGATAACGGCAGGCAGACCGTGAGGATAAGTTGCAAAAGAAATATCCTTAAAGCAATAAATCACAAGCATACCGATAATGGCATAGGGCAGAACTTTGCCCAGATAGGTGATGAAAGCAGGTCGTTTTCTGCCTTCGGGGAAAAGCATAAAAGGTGAAAATCTGATAAGCGCTGTTAATCCTGCCATAACGGCAATCTGAATAAGTGAATATTTGATATCAATCATTTTTGCTTTCCTCCTTTTCTAATTTTTTGCGGAAGAGAGCAAAAACAACCGTAATAACAGCCATCGAGGGGATAATGAAGCTTTCCGGTCCGAAAATCAGCAGACACACAACCGTTGAAAAAACACCAACCAAAGCGGGAATATGGTTTTTCTGTGATTTCCACTGGTCAACAAAAATAACAATGAACAGCGCTGTCATTGCATAGTCAACACCCTTCAATTCAAAGGGGAGCACCGAGCCCAGAAATGCGCCGATCATACACCCTGCAATCCAATAGGACTGGTTGAGCATTGTCAGAAGCAGAAAGTATTTTTTCTTGTTTACGCCCTCGGGCACTTCACCCGTGCACACAAGTGAATATGTTTCGTCTGTCAGACCAAAAATCATATACGGCTTTGCCGCACCCATACCCTTGTAGCGGTCAAGAAGTGAAAAACCGTAGAAGAAGTGGCGCGCCTGAATAAAAATTGTCATCACAGCTGTTGTAAGAAGCGTTGCCCCGCCACTCATAAAATCAACCGCCGCATACTGAAGTGAGCCGGAGTACATAGTCAACGCCATAAGCCCCGCCCAAAGAATGCTGTAACCCTTGCTTTCAAGCAAAACACCGAATCCGATACCGAGAGCTATGTAACCGGCAAACACAGGGAGACTTGCCTTGAAAGCGTATTTAAACGAAGTTTTCAATTCACTAAACCCCTTCTTTTGAAATCCGACAGCAATTATAACACTTTGCTAAATATAAGTCAAAGATTTATTGACAATATTTGCTGAATGTGGTAGATTTGTTTCAGTCAGTTTAGGAGATGATATTATGATACTTAAAAAGCCGCCTATGGGCTGGAATTCATGGAACACATTTGGCGAAAAGATCAATGAAAAGGTTGTTATGGAAACTGCCGATTTCATTGTTGAAAGCGGACTTAAGGACTGCGGATATGAATACGTTATTATTGACGACTGCTGGAGCCTTCGCGAGCGCAACGAAAAGGGCGAACTCGTGCCCGACCCCGAAAAATTCCCCAACGGAATGAAGCACGTTGCCGATTATATCCACTCAAAGGGTCTCAAATTCGGTATGTATTCCTGCGTGGGAACGCTCACCTGTGCAGGCTACCCGGGTAGCCTTGATCACGAGTTTATTGATGCAAAATCCTTTGCGGAGTGGGAGATAGACTATCTCAAATATGACTATTGCTATCACCCTCATTCAACCCTCGGACATTATATGTACAAGCGAATGGCGCTTGCCCTTGCCAACTGCGGCAGAGATATTGTTTTTGCCGCCTGCTCATGGGGTGATGAAAACACTAAAGTGTGGATTAAAGAAACAGGCGCTCATACCTGGCGCTCAACAGGAGATATTTTTGATTCCTGGCAGTCAATCAAAGAGCTTGCCCAAAGTCAGCTCAAGGTGCCTGAATACAACGGCAACGGCTGTTTTAATGATATGGATATGCTGGTTGTGGGCATGAAAGGTGAGGGTAATGTGGGTCTCACAGGCTGTACCACCGAAGAATATAAAACTCACTTTGCATTCTGGGCAATGATGGGCTCACCTTTGATTATCGGATGCGATTTGAGAAAAGCTGATGATGAAGCAATGGCAATTCTCAAAAATAAAATGCTCATCGACATCGACACCGACGAAGCCTACCGCCAGCCATTCTGGGTCAACGGCAACCGCCATTTCAACCGTAACCGAAAGGCTGACGAGCCCCTTTATGAGTATTATCCTTTGGATATGCCAGTTATGGTGAGAATGCTTGCAAACGGTGACATTGCAATTGGTGTGTTCAATTTTACTGATGACAGAAGAAAAACATTTATGACCCTTGACGGCATCGGCCTTGGTGAATGCACAGGCAAGACACTTGAACTCACAAGCGTTTGGACAGGTGAGACATCAAGGGTTAAAAATGCGACCATCAGCTTTGAAATTGATGCCCATTGCTGTGAGGTTTACAGAGCAAAGGTTGTTGACCTGAAATGAGCCGATGCAAAGCTTGCGAAAAAGAGCTCACGGGCAACGAAATCGGGCTTACGAAGAAGCTGATTAACCGCGGCTCAACAGAATTTTATTGCATAAACTGCCTTGCTCAAAAATTCAACTGCGATGTTCCGCTGTTGGAAAAGAAAATTGAACAGTTCAAAAAGCAAGGCTGTACATTGTTTGTATAAAGGAAGTGCACAAATGAAAAGGATTAAAAAACTTTTGTCGTTTTTTTTGGCTGTGATAATGATTATGAGCTCAATCCCTGCGGTTATTGCTCAGGAAGCTGATGTGCCGTCAGACGATGTTATCACAAATGAAAATACAGGTGATCTTGAAACACCTGAGGACAATCCTACAGTTGATCCGGAGCCGGAACCCAAGCCTGAGCCCGAGCCTGAGCCCGAGCCTGAGCCTGAGCCTGAGCCTGAGCCGAAGCCTGACCCTAAACCCGGTGATGTTGTGGGTGAAATTTACCTTTGCTACATTCCGGGCAGCGGATTTTCAGTGGGACATATGTGGGTGTATGTGCTCAACACAAGTGATGAGTACCTGAAAATAGGTCTTTATGATGTTCCGCCCGGTGAAGGCATTTCGGTTGCCACATACGGATTTACAAGGTATGACGGTATGGGGGTTTATTATAATCTTGAAACACGCCGTAACAACAACTACTGTGGCGAAGGATACCTCCGCTTGAAAGATTCACTTACGCGTAAGGAAGCAGAAAAGGTAACGTCAACCATTCTTACGGGTAATTATTGGGATCCGTTTTTTAACTGCACAACATTTGCCTGCAGAGTTTGGAACAGAGCTTCAAACATTCCTATGCTTCCTATGGTTATTCCTGAGTTTACGATGTTGTTTATGCTTGCATGGGGCGCAGATGATTCAGATAAAAATATGTATCAGCCGCCTGAAAATTGTTATAAACAGCGCGGCACAGGTCAATGGGCATATCTTGAACCTTGTTGCCAGAAAACATTAGACGCATAAAATTAAGACTACACAAGATTTAATCCTGTGTAGTCTTCTTTTATTTATTTCTTGCCATCCTTTCAATTTTCTCTCGGTCGGGGGTAACATTCACCGAATAGTAAACGTGATAAATTACCTTGCCGGGAGGGGAGGCAGGGGGCTTTTTGAGGTTTTTGACATAAGTGTAATCAACGGGCACGAGCTTGGCTTCCCGCGCTTTGCTGTGGTATGCCGCAATTTCTGCTGCCTCCACAATGGCGTCGTCACTGATTTCACGGTTGTCACTTGCGATTATAACGTGGGAGCCGTGAATTTTCTGGGTGTGGAGCCACATATCGTTTTTGCCTGCTGTTTTAAAGGTCAGCTTATCATTCTGAATATTGTTCCTGCCCACAAAAACTCTGAATCCGTCGGTGGTTTCATATTCAAGAGGGGCAGACATTTTAATCTGCTTTTTGCCGCCCTTACCTTTTGATTTCATATATCCGCTGATAATCAGCTCGTTTTTGATTTCATCAATCTCTGCCTGTGTTGAGGCTCTGTCAAGGGCATCGGAAACAGATTCAAGATACTGCAAATCCTCCTCGCCCTTTTCAATGAGGCCAACCAACATCTGCTCGGCTGTTTTGGATTTTCGGTAGAGCTTAAAATATTTCTGCGCATTTGCCGCAGGGGAAAGTGACGGGTCAGCTTTAATGCGGATAACGTTGTTGTTATCGTAATAATTTTCAAGGTCGTAGTAAAATGAACCTTTTTCAAGGCGGTAGAGGTTAGCGTTAATCAGCTCGGCATTTATGCGAAGCTCTTCTCTGTCGGCGCATTGCTGAAGCTCTGCCTGCTGAAGATTGAGCTTTTTCGCCGTTCTCTCAATAGCATTGTGCAGGAACTTAACCAAATCTCGGCCTTTTTGCCTTGTGCGCTCGGTGCGGTCCTTTTCAAAATAAAAGCCGTCAAGCAAAGCAGAAAAGCTTTCTTGCTTTTCGCAAACGCGTTTACTGCCGTACTGAGTGATTTCCATAAAAGAAAAGTCAACGGGAAATCCATCTTCGTCTTTAATTATATATGGTGTGCCCGAGCTTTCCTTAGCCGCTGTCTGTAAGGCTTCAAGCTCTTTTTTAAGGCGTTCCTTTTGTTTGTTATCAATGTCCCATACCGGGATGTCACCGCCGCAACGGTGAGCAATTTCTCTGGAAACAAGAGGGGAAACGCCCTGAACTGAATTGAGAATGGCAGAGGACAAGGTCTTGTTTTCCATTTCTTCAATTTTTTCAATAATTTCATCCGCCGCTACGTCGGTCAAATCAGGCTTGTCCTGAGCAGGTGGGGGAGTGTAGGGGAAGCCCGGCAAAATCTGCCTCACTGTTGAACGGCTCAGGTCAATGCGCTTCATTGCGTCAACAATGCGGTTGTTTTCGTCAATGAGAATAATATTGCTGTGCTTTGCCATTATTTCAATGGAAAGTGTGACGGGCACTCTGTCACCGATATCGTTGCTTGCCTCAAAGTCAATATAAAGCACTCGGTCAAGTCCCATCTGTCGCACGCCTGTAACAAGGCCGTTTGTCAGCTTTTTTCTCATCAGCATGCAAAACATCGGCGGTGTTGCAGGGTTTTCAGGGGGATTAGCCGTAAAATGCACCCTCGGGCTGTTAACTCTCACCGACAAAAACAGCTTGTAGCTTCCGCTTCTTGAGCGCAGGTGAATAACCAGCTCCTCTCGTGAGGGCTGGTGAATTTTTTCAACTCTGCTGCCGATGATGCAGGGTACAATTTCAT
>JBGVFJ010000015.1:0-10630 GCA_045121005.1 Acutalibacteraceae bacterium | reverse complement strand
TTCTCCCCACGGGTGAAGCTACTGTTGCAACATTCGTGTATGACCAGGAGGGAGCGCGAATTCTCCCCATTAAAATTCACACTTATCTTGAATGTAAATTCGGTGCACAATACAGAAACATTGCCACTTCCCTTGGTGATTACATAACATGCACTTCAGCAGTTTTCAAAAGCGGCGGTGTTGTTACTCTTTATCCTAACGGTGAAATTTCATTCTTTGATGAAGACGGAGCCTTATTCTGGTCAGGTGAACTGATTTATCAGGATTCAACTCCGAAGGATATAGCTCTTGACGGCACTTGCTTCTGGAGTACAGTTCCTGAAAAAAATGCAATCATCAGATATTCACCTGTTGAAAAACGAGTACTTCTCAGAATCGGCGGAGGTTCATCCACAGCTTTTAACCGTCCAATATCTATAACTAAAGCTGACGATAAGCTCTACATCTGCAATGAAGGAAACTATAAAATCCGTACAATCCGCCTCGAGGATTATGCAGTTAAGGACTATGCTGTGTTCAACGAGCCTGTTTATAAGTATTTCAGAGTCGGTGAAAAAGAATATGCTCTTCTCGCATCCGGAATTTATTGCATCAATGACGAAAATTAAGCGGCAGTTTTGCCGCTTTTTTTGTTATTTCCGGGCACAATATTAGCGGTGATGGAATGAGCAGACTAATAAAATTTTTAATCGTTTTCGGAATCGGAGGTTTTTCCTACGGATTAATAGAAATTATATTCAGGGGTTATACTCATTGGTCAATGTTTTTGGCAGGAGGTTTTATTTTTTCGATTCTATATAAACTATTCGGATACATCGGTAAAGGCCATTTGATTATAAAATGCACGCTGGGCTGTGCAATTATAACAACAATAGAATTTATTACGGGTGTCAGTGTGAATATGCTTTGGGGTCTTAATGTTTGGGATTATTCAAACAAACCGTTAAACTTATTCGGACAGATTTGCCTATTATTTTCTGTGGGTTGGTTTTTAATTTCAATACCTGTATCACTTCTTACCGACAGCATCAGAACTCAGCTCCGTTTTATTTCGCAATGATATCAAGCTACTGTAAGAAAACAGACAATATCCGTTGTACCGATTTGTGCTCAGAGCAATTTCTGCCTGTCGGATTATCGTATTACAATCAAATGTTTCATTATTTTGCGGCTCAACCGCCTTGTATGCTCCGATTCCGCAAATAAGCGATATATCACTATTAACACAAATTTTTTCCCATTGCTTTGCCGCCACTTCAAAGGGCAATGATTTATGGTTGAAACCGAAATAAATCTGAGGTATAATTATGTCACAATATCCTGTTTGACTGCACCACAGCTTTACATCTGCAAATTGCTCTTGATAATTATTATTAATGTTTCCTGCCGGGCTTATTGAAACAATTATATCCGGTTTCACACTTTTAACTGTTCGGTACATTGCACTTACAAATGCATTAATAATTTCTGTGCGCCACTTTTCAAGCGGAAACTCTCCCCCGTTTTCAACATAATTTTGATATTGCTTTTTGTCGATGTCATCTTGAGTTGTCGGATAAAAATAATCATCAATATGTATACCGTCAACATCATAATTTTCAACTATCTCCCTTATTCCTTTTAAAATTAGCTTTTGCGCCTCTACACCTGCAGGATTAAAATATATTCCGTTTTCATTCATGAAAACCTCATCAGTATCCGTGAATCTGTTTGCAGGATGATTTTTGCTTAATTGAGTTATATCAGCATTGTGAGAAACACGAAACGGATTTATCCAAGCGTGAAAGGACAAGCCGTAATTTTCGGCGCAGTCAATCATTATCTGTAACGGGTCATAATTAACTGACCTACCCTGCTTACCGGTGAGATATTCACTCCAAGGAAAAATTTCAGAAGGATAAAACGAATCAGCAAACGGTCTAATTTGCACAAAAACGGTATTTAATCCTAATTGCTTGCAATCATAAAATATTGAGCTTATTTTGTTTTTAAAAGATTCCGCCGTACCGCCTTCTTCGTTTTTCATAGAAAGCTCGTTATAATAAATCCACACGCCTCTAATTATATCATTTTGTTCCGTCTTCTTCGGAGCCTCTTGCTTTTCTGAATTGCAGGAGGTCAGCATAATTAAAGCAAAAATAATTACAAATATTTTTTTCATACTATCACCGTTATATTGTATTGGGAGGATTTATGAAACAGTACATTTTACCTCTTTTATTTTACTGGGCTATTATAGGCGTAGCATCATCTTATCTTACAATTAAGGATAAAAAAGCTGCACACAAACATCAATGGCGCGTTCCCGAATCAGTGCTGATGTTTTTCGGTTTAATTGGCGGCGCAGAGGCAATGCTTTTTACGATGAAAAAAATCCGACACAAAACAAAGCACATCAAATTTATGTTAGGTCTGCCTGTAGAAATAGCTTTACATATCGGCATTTTTCTGTGGCTATTCTTGACATTCGGGTTTTAAAAGTATATCATTAAAAAAAATCGGGCCTGTAGCTCAGCCGGGAGAGCGTTCGGTTCGCATCCGAAAGGTCGAGGGTTCAATCCCCTTCAGGTCCACCAAAAGTCGCAATCTGCGACTTTTTTTATTTTTTTGAATTTTATTCAACATTTATTTAAAAAATGTTGTTTAATTTCAAAAAAGTAGTAGCATTTAATTTTGAAATGTGATAGAATATGATAAAATATTTGATTTTCAGGAGATTATTATGGATAAGTTTTACGTAGGTAATAAAAATGTGCCCGAATACGCAACTCTTAAAGAAATAATTATCGAAGGAACAAAAAACGGCGGTGACAAGCGTCAGTATGTTTTTCTTAACAAGAAGCATCAGGAATGCATCCGTTCATTTAATGAAACCTGGAGAGAAACATGCGGTATAGGTTGCTATTTCAACTCCTTAGGTCTTAAGAACGGAGCAAAAATTGCTATTATTGGCGAAAACTCCTTTGACTGGGTAGTAGCTTACTATGCGACTCTTGTCGGCGGCAACATTACAGTTCCGATGGACTGCAAGCTTTCTGCAGAGGATCTTGGTGACCAGCTTATCCGCTGTGAATGCGATGCGCTTGTTTATTCTCATCATTACGATAAAATGATTGAAGGTTTCAAGGCAAACCCCGATATGCCAGTTAAGCACTATCTCCCCATTGATGAATTTGAAGAATACAAAAAAATCGGTTACGAAATCTATGACAGTGGCGACAGAGAATTTGTGGACGCTAAAGTTGAACCCGAGGATTTAGCTTGTATCGTTTATACATCCGGCACAACCGGAAAAAGTAAGGGCGTTATGCTCACACACCGCAATGTTGCCAGCAACTGCGTTTCTTCCACAAGAGCGCTTAACGGCCGACACGCTATCGGATTCCTTCCGCTCAACCATACCTATGCCTGGGTCAGCGCTTTGTTTGCATCTTACATCCTCGGTGAATGGGGTTATATGTGCCGAAGCACAAGAGAAATTCAGAAGGATCTTCAGAAATATCAGCCGTACAACTTCTCAGGCGTTCCTCTTGTTGTTGAAACAATTTACAACAGGATCTGGAAAACTGCTGAAAAAACCGGCAGAAAAGAAGTTCTTGAAAAAGGTCTCAAAATCAGTAAATTTCTTCTTAAATTCGGCATTGATAAAAGAAGAAAGATTTTTAAAACAATTCTCGATAACCTCGGCGGAAATCTTTATATGATTATCTGCGGCGGTGCTTACCTTGACCCTAAATACGAAGAAGGAATGAGAGACTTCGGCATTGAAGTTATCAACGGTTACGGCATTACAGAATGCTCCCCTGCTGTTACCTGTAACAGACCCGATAAACATAAGGCAGGCAGCGTTGGTGTTCCCCTTGACTGCTGTGAAATTAAAATCAATAACCCTGATGAAGAAGGTGTCGGCGAAATTTATGTTCGCGGCAAAAACGTTATGAAAGGCTATTATAATGAGCCTGAAGCAACTGCTGCTGCATTTGACGGTGATTGGTTCAAAACCGGTGACTTCGGAAGAATTGATGAAGACGGCTTCCTCTTTATTGTTGGTCGTATCAAGAACCTCATTATTCTTTCAAACGGCAAAAACGTTTCACCCGAAGAGATTGAAGATAAAATTCACTCAATCGATTACGTTCAGGAAGTTCTTGTTTATGATGAAGACGGCAGAATTGTTTGCGAAGTTTTCCTCAACGAAGAAGATTATCCCGATGCAAGACAGAGAATCAACGGTGACATTGCTGAATATAACAGAAATTCACCTCTTTTCAAAAACATTTCAAAAATTATTGTTCGCGACGATGAGTTCCCCAAAACAACAACTCTCAAAATCGTCAGAAAATATATGCAGAAATAATCAAAAGCCACCTTCGGGTGGCTTTTTTGTGTCATAACCCTTCATTTATCATAGTATGTAGTGGGAAGTTTCCCAAATTTAGGAGGTAAATTTATGGCTGTATTTTTTAATCAGGCAACTCTTACCTATAACGATAATACAACTAATTCCAACATCGTTACAGGTGAAATAATAGAAGTTTTAAGCGCAACAAAAACCGCTGTTCAGAGTGAATATTCTGCAGATGATACTGTAACTTATCTTATAAATATAGTTAATTCAGGCACAACTGCGCTTAGCGGAATTACGGTAAGCGACGACCTGGGCGCGTATGAATTCAATACACTTACCCTCACTCCGCTTACCTACGAAGAAAACTCAATAAAATATTTTATTAACGGTGTTTTGCAAGCAACACCCACGGTTGCTGCTGGCCCGTCACTTGTAGTCTCAGGGCTGACTGTCCCTGCCGGCGGAAACGCTACAATAGCTTACCGGGCAACGCCGAATGAATTTGCACCCGCAGAAACTGAAGGCACAATAACAAACACAGCAACAATTACAGGAACATCACTTTCTACACCTGTCACAGTCACCAGCACAATAAACACTGCGGATGCTGCTGAGCTTACAATCAGCAAAGCAATCTGCCCGTCAACAGTTGTTGAAAACGGACAGATAACCTATACCTTCGTTATTCAGAATAACGGCAATACACCCGCTGTAGCAACAGACAACGTTACCGTTACAGACACATTTAACCCCATACTTTCTGACATCACGGTAACTTTCAACTCAACTACCTGGACCGAAGGAACAAACTACACCTACAACGAAGCAACAGGTGAATTTGTCACAATCCCCGGACAGATAACAGTACCCGCCGCAACTTACACTCAGGACCCCGAAACGGGAGTAATAACCGTAATCCCCGGCACAGCAACGCTAACCGTAACAGGAACAGTATAAAAGCAAACAACCCCTTGCTCCAAAAGGAACAAGGGGTTAACTCATTGTTTTTTTCCAAAGAAAAAGTTTGAAATTTTATTAAACAGCTTTTCTAACAAGCCTTTTGGTTCTTCAACAATAGGCGCATCGTTATTTTTTCTATAAACTTTTTCTTGTTTCTTTAAAATGTAATCAGCATTTTTCGCATTGTAAAAACGAGTTATATTACTTAATCTTTTAAAAGCAGGTATCGTAAAAACAATTAAAATACAAACGGCAACTACTAAAAAGCCAAGAAAATCATTGAACACGAAATAACAGACAAACGCAGGAATAAGCACCAAAATCCAGGAAGCAATTATTGACTGATAAAACCTACTCTTATGAATGAGTTTTCCGGTAGAATTTAAAAGATAATTTGTTTTTTTAATCATTAAATTATCAGACTTCAAATAAACTGATTCATATTCACACTGCTCAGTGTCATGAGCTTCAAGTTGGCAAAAAACAATATCAACAGAATCATTTTCATCAATTATCTGAACATCATATTCTGCATTGCAAGTTAGTAAATTAAGTACACCGCTTGTGCCAAAAAATTCACCTAAGTAATTGAATAAAATGATAAGAATCCAAGATATAATTACCCTGTTCTCATTAGGAACATATACCATAAGATGAAAATCTTTTTCAACATCAAACCAAACTGTTTCATCACGATTTACTGTTCTTTCAGCGTCATTTATAACAAGCCTGATGGTTTTAAAACCTGAATTATTTTTAAAAGTAACTTTCATTTAATTCACCACTAAAAATTCCCCAAACATATCCTCATAAAAGCTTTTCATAAAGGAATATGTTGTGCCTGCGCCATGTGCGGCAGCAAGAGACTCATTATAATCTTTAAATGGAATAATTCTCACGTTCGAACGGCCTGCACCGTAGTGAGTTACAGTTGGAATGAAACCAACATCGGTGATTGTCACCTTGCCTGTGGCATAATCTTTTCTCACGGTGACGTCAGCAAGCCCTCCAAGAAGATTGGGGTCGTTTGCTTGGGTTGAAATAAAGTTACCGAGGGACCATATAACAAGAGCCTTAGAGCCATCTTCACGCTCAAAAAACTCAATTGGCTGAAGCACGTGAGGACCTGTGCCGATAATAATATCAGCACCCATATCCACAAGCTTCTGAGCAATTTCCTTTTGAGACTCGTCGGGAGCAGTTATATCCTCTGTCTGCCAGTGCATTGAAACACAGACAATATCCGAGGCTTTTTTGCCTGCATCAATCATCTTCTGCATTGTGTCATACAGTTCTTCCTGCGTGTGCCTTGTATCTGTGAGATACACAAGACCCAGGTCAGAATCAGCAGGAACACGCAGACCGTTAAGGAACTCCGTAAATCCCATAAATGAAAAAGTTATATCATTTTTGGTAACAGTCTGAGGAACAAACATATCATCCCAGGTTTTATAAAGTCCCGTGAGAAGTATATTTTCTTTAGACTGAAAAAGCTCATAGTTTTCAAGAGCACCGCTTAAATGCTTATCCATTACGTGGTTAGTAGACTGATTAAAAACATCAAAACCGATTTCAATCATTTCATCAAGCAACTCAGGCGGTGAGTTAAAAAGAGGATAAGAAGATGCATCTTTTGAGGGCACCATAACAGTTTCCTGATTCAGAAAGGCGATGTCAGCTGATTTTACAATGTCTGCAACATTTTCATAAGCATACGAAAAATCGTAGCCACTGCCTCCTGCTCTCTGACCAGCCTGAACAAAAATAGCCTGGTGTATCAAATTGTCTCCTGCACAAAGAAGGTTGGCTTCTGTGTAGCCTGTTTTGGTGGTTGTTGTGCTCTGAGCGGTAGCGTCAACCTGCTGTGCCTTGTCCTCTGTTTTGTCGATCATCGCGTTGACACAACCGAACACAAGAACTACACACAACAGAATTGTCAAAATTTTCGTTATTTTATTAAGCTTCATTTTATCACGTCTTAAATAATATTATTGTCAACAGCGTATTCAATAAGCTCTGCAAAAAGTGAATTTGACCAGGCAAACCATTCACGGGAGAACTCGTCAGGATTATCGGCATTAAAGCCCTCGTGCATAAAACCTGTGCCCGCATGAGTAGAAGCAAGAATATCAATAACTCTCCTCACCTCTTCATCGTTGTCAGCAGTGAGACCCTGCATAGACAGAGCAATATGCCAGATATAGCCTTCGGGAGTGTGTGGACTGCCAATGCCTTCACCGAATTTACCTTTATAAAAATAAGGGTTATCTTCGCTTAAAATAAAGCTTCTTGTACGCTGATACATCGGGTCAGTTTTATCTGCAAAGCCAAGGTAAGGAATTGAAAGAAGAGACGGCACATTTGCATCGTCAAATAATCTTCTGTTGCCCATTCCGTCCGTTTCACAGGCATAAATCTTTCCGTATTTCGGATGGTCATATGTTCCGTAAATATCTATTCCGTGCTCAATTTCTTCTTTGAGTTTGCAACATTTAGAAGAAAAAACATCATCAGCATAAAAAGCTTCGTTGATTTCAAGAAGGTAGCCAAGAGCTACAACCGCAAACATATTTGAGGGAATAAGATAGCCGAATACACAAGCATCATCGCTTGGTCTGAAGCCCGACCAGGTCATACCGGTGTAGCTGACAGGCATGCCCTTGCCGTCATTATGCAAGGTATCCTGCCAGGGGCAGTCAGAACGTGTAAAACGGTACTTTGAATTTTCAAAGTGATTCTGCTCAAGAATCCACAAATCAACAATAATTTCAGCCGTCTTTTTAAAATCGTCATCAAAAATTGTTATATCGCCCGTTTTTTTCCAATAAAGATAGCAAAGCCTCAACGGATAACAGAGGGAGTCGATCTCATATTTACACTCCCAGACCCAGGGTGATTTTTTAGGCAAGTCACCCGTATGTCCGTGGTCGTTGGCTTCAGCATTAAAAGAGTTGGCGTAAGGCTCAATTCTGATAAATTTAAGCTGAGATTTTATAACACCCTTAATGATATTACGCATTTCCTCATCTTCCGCTGCAAGAGGCAGATAATGAGAAACCTGAGCGGTTGAGTCACGAAGCCACATCGCGGGAATATCACCTGTTAAAACAAAAACAGAGCCATCATCCATAGCTTTTACTGTTGTTTCAAGGGTGTTGGGGTAGCAATTTTGGTAAAGCTTAACCAAATCAAGACGATGGCTGAGCTTCTGAGAATATTTTTCTATTCTGTTATAAACAGACTGCGGTACCTGCATAATAAAACCTCAATTATTTTGTGCCGAAAATTCTGTCGCCTGCGTCACCGAGACCGGGAACAATATATCCGTGGTCATTAAGCTTTTCATCCATAGAAGCACAGAAAATTTCAACATCCGGGTGTGCTTTCTGTAATGCTTCAATACCCTCAGGTGAGCTGATAATGCAAACAAACTTAATGTTTCTGGGGTTGCGGAGCTTAATCTGAGAAATAGCATCAATAGCTGAGCCGCCTGTTGCAAGCATAGGGTCAACAACAAAAACATCACGCTCAGCAATATCAGCGGGAAGCTTGCAATAATATTCAACTGGCATAAGAGTATCAGGGTCACGATAAAGACCGATATGACCTACTCTGGCAGAGGGGACGAGTTCAAGCATACCGTCAACCATACCGAGACCTGCACGAAGGATCGGCACAACTGCAAGCTTTTTGCCTTCAATTGATTTTACCTTTGTTTTACAGATTGGAGTTTCAATTTCAATTTCCTGAAGGTGCAAGTCTCTTGTTGCCTCATAGCAAAGAAGCATAGCAATTTCCTTAATCAAAGCGCGGAATTCCTTTGAGCTTGTTTCAACTCTTCTAAGAATTGAAAGCTTATGCTGGATAAGGGGATGATTTGTAATAACTACATTACTCATATTTACTTCCTCCGATTATTTATTTTCAATAGCTGTAATCTGGTCGACTCTTCTCTGATGACGTCCGCCCTCAAACTCTGTTGAAAGGAAGATATCCACCAAATCAAGAGCAATGCCGGCACCGATAACACGACCGCCCATGCAAAGAATGTTAGCATTGTTATGAGCTCTTGTCATTCTTGCGCTGAAATAATCTGAACAGCAAGCAGCACGAACACCTTTAACCTTGTTTGCAGCAATACTGATGCCGATACCTGTTCCGCAGCAAAGAATTCCGAGAAGGTTTTCTTTTACAACATATTCTCCAACCTTTTCGGCAATGGGAGCATAGTCAATTGAATCGGGAGTATTTGTTCCCATATCTACAATTTCATAACCCTTATCTGAAAGATAAGCCTTAATTGTTTCTTTGAGTTCAAATCCGCCGTGGTCTGCACCTAATACAACTTTCATTTTTATCACCTTTATTTCAATTTATTTTTTAATTCTCTTTCAGCCTGGGGTAATCTCAGGTAAACAGGAACAAGTTCATCGGCACTAACATAGCATTCGGGCGTTAACTGCTCCGCACAGGCTGCAGCCGATGAGCTTTTCTGATAGCGGTTGTTTTCGTTCACAAGACTGACCTTGACTTTTAAATCAGGTTTTTCAAGCACAAGCTTTGAATACACAAGACCTGCACCGTCGCCAAGAATATAAACATCACCATCAAGGGTTTCAAAATGCTCAAGCAATTCAGAAATACTGATTGCTCTGTCATCTGTAAGGCGTTCAACACTGTTACCGCACCTGAAGGTCGCTGTGTAAACCTGAGAGCAACGGGCATCCATAATTGCACAAACATAGCCTTTTACACAAGCAAGATTATGCGCCATAGCTTCAAGAGTTGAGACGCTTACACAAGGTATATCAAGCCTGAAGCAAAGACCTTTCGCTGCGGCAACACCAATGCGCACACCGGTGAATGATCCGGGACCTGTGACAACAGCGCAAAGGTCAATTTCATCAAGTGAGGCTTCAGCGTGCTTCAACACATCATTGATAACCGGCATCAACGTTTTGCTGTGAGTGAAGCCGTTGTTGACAAAAACTTCGCAAAGCACTTTACCATCCTCAGTAACGCTGGCACTTGCGGGCTTTGAGGAAGAATCTATTGCAAGAATTTTCAAGCATTGTCACCTCCGATAGTAATAATTCTTTGATTTTCGTTTTCGCCTTTTTTAAATTGGACCCTTATATAATTATCGGGCAAAGCATTAACAATGTTTTCACTCCATTCAACGGCAAGAATTCCGTTTGAATCGAGATAGTCAAAAAAACCGGTTGAATACAAATCATCCCATGATTCGATTCTGTACATATCAAAATGATACAGCTTAGGACTGTTTCCGTATTCATGGACAAGAGCAAAAGTGGGGCTGCT
>JBGVFJ010000014.1:0-2170 GCA_045121005.1 Acutalibacteraceae bacterium | reverse complement strand
AAAGCTGAAACAGCCATTGCAAGACCTGATGCAATACCGAGACCAAAAAGAAAAGCAGGGTCTGCGGTGGCTGATTTCATCTGTTGCATAAGAAGAAAGCCGTAAATAGTCTGTGTAAGGGGGGCACCTGCAAAAACCGTAAGAATGAAAGGTGCTGCCTTATTGCTCATATAACACTTCTTCCATGCACCTATTGATGCCTGACCTGCGATACCGATACCGATTGCAGAACCGATAGCGGCAATACCCATTGCTAACGCTGTACCTAATAAACCTAAATTCATAGTAATTCTCCTTTTTTTAATCAATTTGTTCTTTAAATGGTTTGAATTTGTGTCCGCTCCAGGACATATCAAGATGTGATGAGAATTCCAAAGTGTTCAGTCTGATTCCGTGAACAATAACAGACAGAACATTCAGTATCATATTAAGTCCGTGTCCGAATACCAGAAGGACTATGGCAATTATCATAAACATAAAATTGCCAAGCAACGGACTTGCAAGTTCGTTTACAGTTGCAGATATCGCTGCACCTGCAAGACCGACTGCCCAAAGCCTTATATAAGAAACTATATCTGAGAAAACATTGACTACACCAAGCAAAACAGAGACAATGTTTTTCAGACTTTCAAGTATAGATTTGCCGATACTTCCCTCATAATTTGCAAACACAAAGCTCATAACAAATCCGACGATAACAAGAATAAGTGCAACTGTTCCCACGGGAATACCACTGATTACAAGTCCGAAGCTGAAAACATCGGGATTAACAACGAAGCTCAGTACAACATAATAGATACCCACTAGTTGCAATATCGACCCGATATCTCCGAGTATCTTAACTGATTTTCTGTTTCTTTTTGCAACCTTAAGATGTGCTATAACAAGCTGAATGAGAGCCAGTGAGAAACAGAAAATCTGCAAATTCTGTGCGGTTGTGAGCCCGGCATCTCCCTTTGTCCAGAAAGGATACCATATTCTATCGGCATATACATTCGAGATAAACGGGATTGATAGCTTTTGAAGCCATTCGGGCAGCATTTCAGCAGGAAGACCGCCCCATGTGCAGGTTAATGTTCCCCAGAGTATTGTCGAAATACCGAAAAGACCAACTAACAGAAATGCGGGTGGGATTTCTTTCTTTGCTTTTGCAGATTTAATAATCAACACTGCAGCAACAGCTGAAATAAGCAGTCCGTAAACACCATCACCGAATATAATTCCGAAGAAAACGAGGATAAAGCCTAAGAACCAACCTGAAATATCATACTCAAAATACCCCGGAACAGTGCCTAAAAAGTCAGTAAGCGGATAAATAAGGCTTACAAACTTATTGTTTTTAAGCTTTGTCGGAACATTATCCTCTTCAGTGGGATCCTCAATAAGAAGTCCCCAGAAATTATCTTTGGCAATTTCTTTAAGGTGAGGCAGATTTTCCTCTTCAACATATCCCGTAAAATATGCAACCGAAACATCATTTTTATCGTTCTCCGATAAGCTTTCATCTGCCATACCGGTGGCATATACCTCAAATTCAATTTCCTTTTCGCAGGATTTAACCGTATTCTTCATACCATAATTATACCCTGCATAGCCAATTATTTTTTCATCAATTGACTCTATCGCTTTGCTGATTTCTTCAAGCCTTTGTTTTATCTCTGCGGTGGAAATCTTCGGTAACTCAAAACGATAGCTTTTGAGTTTTTCTGCAGTTTCTTTACCCTCAACGCCGGATATAATCAGAGCAAACTTCACTGAATTTTTAGTTTTTTCTAAACTAATGGTTTTTACTGCTTCAGGAATACTGCCATATTCAGCTATCGGCATTTCATAAAACGAAATGTCAACACCTTTGTTTAACAAATCGTTAATGTCGTCAGGGTTGACTTCGCCCCAGCCCTTAATTCGCTCAAGTTCGGAAATCAATAAATGCTGTTCATTCAGATAAGCTTTCTTTTTTTCAGCTAAGGAAGTTATTTCTTTTGCTGCTGAAACAGCTTCGGAAGCAGTTATGTCTTTTTGCTCAATGTTCTTATTTTTCTTTTCGCTTAACAGAAAAACCGCACTTTCAAGCAGGGCAATCTGTTCTTTTAACTCATCGATTTTTTTGCCTGAGCCTTCTGTTATTTCTATGTGAACAATTCCTGCTTTGCGAAGTTTTTTAAGAGCT
>JBGVFJ010000013.1:0-6870 GCA_045121005.1 Acutalibacteraceae bacterium | reverse complement strand
ATTGCAGAAAGACGAAACGGAAAGTTTGTTTCTTTCTATAATTTCTGTAAGCGAATTCACGGAACAGATCTGAATAAGCGTGCTGTTGAAAGCCTTGTTTGTTGCGGAGCCCTTGATTCGCTCGGCTCAAACAGACGCAGCATGCTTTCCGGTATGGGCGATATTTTATCTTCCCTTGACGACTCTAAAAGAAAAAATATTGACGGTCAGTTGGGCTTATTTGATATAGGAAACGATAATATCGAAAACAACGAACCTGATTTGCCGTTACTTGATGAGTTTTCCTCTTCTGAGCTGCTCACTATGGAAAAAGAAACAACCGGTCTGTTTTTGTCAGGTCATCCTATGTTCGCATATACTGAAAAAGCGACGTCTCTCGGTTGTACTCCCGTGAATGCAATTTTCGATGAAGAGTCTACTCTTTCAGATGGCGACAGAATTAAAATTATGGGAATAATAACCTCCTATAAGAAAAAAATAACTAAAAATGATACAACAATGGCTTATGTAACCGTTGAAGATACATTCGGTTCAGTTGAATTGCTTGTTTTTCCAAAGATTTATGACGGTTATGCACACATTCTTAAAGACGGTGAAATTTTTGTTTTTAACGGCAGGGTCAGCATAAGAGAAGATGAAGATACAAAAATCATCTGTGATTCTGTTGAAAAGCCGGAGAATGCAGCTACCGCTAAGTCTAACATACCGCAACCGCAAAAAAAGAAGCGTCACGGCTTGTTCCTTAAATTTGAAAACGAGCATGACCCGAGAATCTTGAGAGCGGAAAAATTTATGCTGATTTTTGACGGTAATACTCCCGTTTACTACTATTTTAACGATACTAAAAAATATTCACTTCAACCTGCTTCAAAATTTGTAGCGTTAAACGATCCTTTAATTCGTGAGTTGAAAAATCTGCTTGGTGAAAATGGAGTTGCTGCTCAATAATTAACAAAGTTTTTTGACAAAATAAGCTAAAATAATTGACATATAATATTATTTGTTGTAAAATGTGGGTTAATGTGTTATACAAAAGGTTCCAAGGAGGAGACAAAAATGAAAAAAATCGGTGTTCTCACAAGCGGAGGCGACGCTCCGGGTATGAACGCTGCAGTTCGTGCAGTTGTCAGAGCTGGTTGTGAAAACGGACTTGAAGTTTATGGTATTGACCACGGTTACGAAGGTCTTATGAATGACAAAATGGAGCTTATGGATCTCAGAAGCGTGTCTGACATTATCAACCGCGGCGGCACAAAGCTTTATTCTGCAAGAAGCCCCAGATTCGCAACAGAAGAGGGTATGCAGAGCGCAATTGAAGTTTGCAAGAAAAACGGCATTGAAGGCCTTGTTGTTATCGGTGGTGACGGCTCTTTCAGAGGCGCACGTGACCTTTCATTAAGAGGTATTCCCTGTATCGGTATTCCCGGCACAATTGATAATGATATTGCTTGCTGTGACTACACAATCGGTTACGACACCTGCCTTAACACTATTATGCAGATGGTTGACCGTATCCGTGATACAACAGCTTCTCATGACCGTTGCTCAGTTATTGAAGTAATGGGCAGAAGAGCAGGTTACCTTGCACTCAATGCAGGTATGGCTTGCGGTGCTACATCAATTCTTATTCCTGAAGTTGAATATGACTTCCAGAGAGACGTTATTGACAGAATCCGCAGAACTCAGAAAACAGGCAAAATGCATTTTGTTATTGTTGTTGCTGAAGGTATCGGCGGTGTTGAAGAGCTTGCAAAGCGCATCGAGGCTGAAACAGGCGTTGAATCAAGAGCAACAATTCTCGGTCACGTTCAGAGAGGCGGCTGTCCCTCTGTTAAAGACAGAGTTGTTGGCAGCAAAATGGGTTATCACGCTGTTCAGCTCCTTCTCAAAGGTGTAGGCAACAGAGTTGTTGCAATGCAGAAGGAAGAAATTGTTGACTACGATATTTTCGAAGCTCTCAATATGAAGAAGAGCATCGACCTTGAAGTTTATAAAATTGCACACGAAATCTCAATCTAAAATAAGGACTTTATTATGTTGAAAGACGAATTTTTACAACTTCGCCGCCGCATAATAGCAAAAGACTTTCAGAGAATGAATGATAAGCAGCAAGAGGCTATTTTTACAACAGAGGGCCCCTTGCTGCTTCTTGCTGGTGCAGGCAGCGGTAAAACTACGGTTCTTGTTAACCGTATAGCAAATTTAATTAAATACGGTCAGGCTTATAATTCTACATGGAGTGAGTTTGAACCTACGCAGGACGATGTGGATTTGATGAATGCATATCTCCTTGATGATTCTGTTGATTTGTTTGATGTTTTTGATTTGCTCAGCGTAAAACCCGCCAGACCGTGGGAAATACTTGCGATCACTTTCACCAACAAAGCGGCAAACGAGCTTAAAGAGCGTCTTGCCCGTATGCTTGGTGACAGTGCAATTGACATCTGGGCAAGCACATTCCATTCAACATGTGCCAAAATTCTCAGACGCTACGGTGAAAGTATCGGGTATTCCAATCATTTCACAATTTATGACACTGATGATTCAAAACGAGTTATGAAGCAGGTTCAGAGATTGCTTGGCATTGATGATAAGATGCTTTCTCATAAGGTAATTTTAAAAGAAGTCAGCAACGCCAAGGATCAGCTTATTTCTCCTGATGAGTATCTTGCACAGGCGGGCAACGATTTCAGACTAAAAAAAATTGGTGAAGCCTACAAGCTTTATCAGAAGCAGCTCAAATCAGCCGACGCAATGGATTTTGATGATATGATTTATAACACGGTGCTTCTTCTTGAATCTGACGAAGAAGCCCGAAGATATTATCAGAATAAATTTAAATATATTATGGTTGACGAATATCAGGACACTAACCACGCTCAGTACCGACTAACTTCACTTCTTGCAGATAAATATAAAAACATCTGTGTGGTTGGTGATGATGACCAGAGTATTTACCGTTTCAGAGGTGCAACTATCGAAAATATTCTCAGCTTTGAAGAGCAATATACAAATGCAAAGGTTATCCGTCTTGAACAGAATTATCGTTCAACTCAGAATATTCTTGATGCGGCAAATGCCGTTATTGCAAACAACACTCAGCGTAAAGGCAAGGAGCTCTGGACATCCAACGGAAAAGGTGAATTGATTACGGTAAACACCGCTTACGACGAAAACGATGAGGCAAGATATATTGCTGACACAATTTCAAGTGAGGTTGCTGACAACCGTTCATGGAATGATTTTGCCGTTCTTTACAGAATGAATGCCCAGTCAAACAACATCGAAAATGCGTTTATCAGAACAGGTGTTCCATACAGAATAATCGGCGGTCTTCGTTTCTACGAACGAAAAGAAATTAAGGATGCCCTTGCATATCTTACCGTTATCAATAATGTAAATGATGATGTAAGGCTTCGCAGAATCATCAATGAACCTAAAAGAGGAATCGGTGACACCACACTTAATCATGCAGCTGAGATTGCCGCCGGACTTGGTACAAGTATTTTTGAGATCATCTCAAATGCTAATGCTTATCCTGCTCTCAGCAGAGCTTCAAAAAAGCTTTTAGAATTTACAACTTTTATAAATGAAGTAAGAGCTCAGACCGATGAACTTGAGCTTGACCAGCTTCTGGAACTTGTTTTGAAAAAAAGTGGTTATTATGCTTCTCTTGAGGCGGATAAAGATACCTGTGAGGATCGTAAGGAAAACCTTATGGAGCTTAAAAATAACCTTCTGCGCTTTGCACAGGATGTTCCTGACGGAGACCTGAACGGTTTTCTTGAAGAAATTGCGTTGATGACTGATATTGATAATTATAATGAATCAAATGAAACAGTTACAATGATGACTCTTCATTCAGCCAAAGGTCTTGAATTTCCCGTTGTTTTCATTCCCGGTATGGAAGAGGGTATTTTCCCCGGACTTCAGTCAATATACAACCCGGGTGATATCGAGGAAGAGCGCAGACTTGCTTATGTGGGCATAACAAGAGCAAAAGAAAAGCTTTATATCACAAGTGCTCGCACAAGACTTTTATTCGGCTCAACTTCAAGGAATTCTCCATCGAGATTTTTAAGAGAAATTCCGGAAGAGCTGACACATCAGACCGGTGCCACTTCACTTGCATCAGGATTCGGAAGAAGTGAATGGAGCGGTTATGACGAGGGTCACAGTGATATGTTTACTCCGACTAAGCGAGTAAACAAGACTTATTCTCAGCAAAGCTCTGCTGTTAAGCCGGTAAAACCCGTGTGCACCGATACTTATTCAATCGGTGATACGGTTAAGCACAGAGTTTTCGGAACAGGTGTTGTGCTTTCGGTTCAGCCTGTTGCTAATGACACTTTGCTTGAAATTGCTTTTGATAAGGCAGGAACCAAAAAGCTTATGGCTAACTTTGCTAAACTTACCAAAGGTGAATAAAATATTGACAAGATTATTTTTCTGTTTTACAATATAGAAAAAAACGGAGGATTATATATGTTAAAAAAATCTTTTGCATTAATGATGGCTTTTGTTATGTTCATCTGCTGCTTCAGTTTCAATATTTCGGCCGCCGATTCAGATTGGGCTGAATATTGGGAAGAAAACAAAGATAACTTTGCTCAGATGCAGTTGTATGTCGGTGCTGACGAAAGTGAGCTTAATTTTTGTTGGCATAGTGAAAGAACCGGTGAAAAACCCGTAGTAAGAATTGGTTTGAGTAAGGATATGGAAGTTTATTCTGAATTCACAGGTACTTTTAAAAAGCACGGTGACGATTGGCAGGCTAACTACGTTACTGCTTCAGGATTTGAAGAGAATAGTGTGTATTATTATTCTTATTCCGCAGGTAACGATGAATTTTCTGAACCCGAAATGTACAGAACTTTAAAATCAGACAGCTTCAAAGCACTTTATATAAGTGATGTTCAGGCCGGTCTTGATGATGACGGCTATGCAAACATAAATGCTGAAAATTGGAACAATGTTCTCACATCTGCTCTTGATAAAAATGATGATATTTCATTTATTCTCAATTGCGGTGATATGACAAATTCAGGTGATAGCAATCTTGAATGGGCAGGTACAATGGCTCCCAAGGCTTTAAGAAGTCTTCCTACCACAGCGACATACGGTAACCACGACAGAAAAGGGGACACCTACAAATATTTTGTAAATCTCCCCAACACGAACAAGGCAATTTCTACTTCTCCCGGTGGCGATGAATATTATTTCCGTTACGGTGATGTATTGTTTATTAACCTTTGTTCAACAAACTATAATGTATTCAATGAATACACATTTGTTGAAAAGGCTGTTTCAGAAAACCTTGATGCTAAATGGCGTGTTGTTATGTTCCATCACGACATTTACGGTCCGGGACATCACGCAGGCGATAACGATACCAAACTTCTTTCGGCAATTTATTCGTCAATCTGTGATGAATTTGATATTGATGTTTGCCTCACCGGTCACGAGCATTACTACGGACGTTCATACTTTATGTATGATGATAAAATCGTAGATATGGATTATTCAAAGAATAAGGCAGTAGACCCTGAGGGCACACTTTATTTCACTGCTTCAAGTGCAGGTGGCAGAAACCGTATGTATGATGAACCCTTTGACTATGAATGGCTTTGCTATGAATATATGTCAGAGGAGCTTACCTACAGCACCGTTGAATTCACAGATACTACCTTCACTCTTTATACCTATGACCTTGAAGGTAATGTAATTGATAACTACACAATCGAAAAAACAAACAGTGAGTTCAATGAATTTAATTCAGCAGACGGCTTGCTCAACACAAATGCAATTGACAGAATTATCCGTAATTTCACAGGCGAATATTATGTGATTTTTGAAGTTATTTACGACATCGTTGATACCGTAAAAGCTTTGATTTCAACTCTTATCTAACGAAAAAGGCTTGACCGTTGAATCGGTCAAGCCTTAATTTATACAGTTAAAATAGAATTTGCAATTGCAAAATAAACGAAAAGTGTTATTGTATCAACAAGAGTTGTGATCAGGGGACCCGCCATCAATGCAGGGTCAAGATGAAGTATCTTTGCAAGTATCGGCAAAGAGCAACCTAATGTTTTTGCAATAACAACCGCAATTAACATTGCGATACAAACTACAATAAAAACTGAATTCGAAACATCGCTACCCGTAATCTCACGGAGAATAAACATTCTGGCATAGTTTGCAACAGCAAGAACAATACCACAGATGATAGCTACTCTCAACTCTTTCCAAAGAACCTTAAAATAATCATTAATTCTGATTGTGCCCAGTGATAATCCACGGATAATAAGCGTTGAGGTCTGGTTGCCTGAGTTACCGCCTGTGCCCATAATCATCGGTATACATGCCGTAAGGCCTGCAAAAGCTGAAAGCTTATCTTCATAACCTTCTATTATCTGACCCGTAAATGTGGCGGCAAGCATAAGGATAATCAGCCACACAATTCTGTTTTTTGTAAGTGTGAAAACACCGGTTTTCAGGTATTCATCCTCAGAAGGGATAAGCAAAGCCATTTTTTCAAAGTCCTCGGTGTTTTCCTCTTCAATAACGTCAACGATATCGTCGATGGTGATGATGCCCACAAGTCTTTTTTCATTGTCAACTACGGGAACAGAAAGCAAGTCGTATTTTCTTGCAATATCAGCAACAGCTTCCTGGTCGTCAAGAGTGTTAACGTAAATTAACTGCTCGTCATCATACATAATGTCTTTAATGACGGTGTCTTCGGGTGAAACAATCAATCTTCTCAGCGGAACTGAACCTACAAGTCTGCGCTGTGAATCTGTACAATAGCAGGTGTAAATTGTTTCTTTATCAAGTGCTGTTTTTCTAAGCTCAGAAATAGCTCTG
>JBGVFJ010000012.1:0-23257 GCA_045121005.1 Acutalibacteraceae bacterium | reverse complement strand
AAAGGTAATAGCAGAATACATCAAGAATCAACTTGAAGAAGATTTTGCGGAAGATCAGATAAGCTTTAAAGAATATATGGACCCGTTTACGGGTATCAAGAATAAGTAAGCAAAAAACAAACAGCCGCACGTGAGCGGCTGTTTGAGTTAGTAATGCGTTGTAAACTTCTATGCCCCTTCCAGGGGCTTTGCCTGTAGGTGCCCCTTATAGGGGCTGTGCAAACCACTAGTTTACTAGTGGTTATGATTAAAAAGTTGTTGACAAACGCTTTACATTGTGTTATACTCGTTCATACCGCGTACTTCGGGCGTTGCTATGCAACACAAGTGATTTATCCGCCCCACAGTAGCGAGTCCATAATAAAGGAAGGTAAGAAATATGTACGCAATCATTGTTACAGGCGGCAAGCAGTATAAGGTTGAAGCAGGTGAAACTGTTTACATCGAAAAGCTTGACGTTGAAGCCGGCGACGAAGTTGTTTTTGACAAAGTTGTTGCAGTAGGTAAGGATGACGGTATTGTTGTAGGTGCTCCTTATGTTGAAGGCGCAACAGTTACAGCAAAAGTTGAAAAGAACGGCAAAGCAAAGAAAGTTGTTGTTTTCACTTACAAGTCAAAGAAAAACGAGAAGCGTAAGATGGGTCACAGACAGCCCTACACAAAGGTTGAAATTTCAGCTATCAACGCTTAATTTGGTATGATAAAAGCCAGATTTTTCAATCAGGGTGAATTGCTCACAGGGTTTGAAATCAGCGGTCATGGCGGAGGAGAAACAGGAACAGACATCATCTGCGCAACAGTTTCTTCTGCAGCGTATATGGTGGCTAACACCATAACCGATGTTATGTTTGTTAAAGCGGACATAACGGTGCGTGACGGATACATGAATTTTAAAATTCCCCCGATGAGTGAAACACAAACGATTCTCAAAGGCTTACAGCTGCATTTGATAAGCCTGTCTAAGGATTATCCAAAAAACATTAAAGTTACAAACATCTAAACGGAGGTGCCATAATGCTTAAAATCAACATTCAGCTTTTTGCTCATAAAAAAGGTATGGGTTCAACCCGTAACGGCCGTGATTCTGAATCAAAGAGACTCGGCGTAAAGCGTGCTGACGGTCAGTTTGTTCTTGCCGGTAACATTCTTGTTAAACAGCGCGGAACACACATCCACCCCGGCAACAACGTTGGCAGAGGTTCTGACGACACACTCTTCGCTCTTATCGACGGTAAGGTTAAGTTCGAGCGTGTTGGCAAAGACCGCAAAAAGGTTAGCGTTTACGCAGTTGAGCAGTAATTGCAAAAATAAAGCACCCATATCGGGTGCTTTTCTTTTTTTATCCCCGTCCGAATTGTTGCCGCAACAGACGGGGTATATTAAGCGGATATCTGCCAAAAGGCGGTGCGGTTACTTTATAGCCTCAGCGCCGCACCTTTATATCCGCATATCTTTAGTCTTTACTTCCCGCTTTATTATATGCAAGGGGGCAAAAAATGGGGACTGTCTTACTTTTGTAAGGCAGTCCCTTTTGAGTTATATGTCGTTTTTGATAATATCTTCGTAGCTTTCGCCTTTTATAATCAGCCTTGCCTTGCCGTCTTTTACCATAACAACGGGCGGGCGGGGAATTCTGTTGTAGTTGGAAGCCATGGAGTAGTTATAGGCTCCTGTTGAAAGCACAGCGAGAATGTCACCTGCCTCAACCTCGGGGAGCTTGACGTTTTCCTGAATCAAATCGCCGCTTTCACAGCATTTGCCTGCAACGGTTGCGGTCATAACCTTTTCGTTGTTGATTTTGTTGGCACAAACAACTTCATAAGCAGATTGATAAAGAATGTATCTGGGGTTGTCAACCATACCGCCGTCAATTGAAACATAGTTTCTGATGTTGGGGATTTTCTTTACGGAGCCAACGGTGTAAAGGGTGATTGCGGTTGCACCCACGATTGAACGGCCGGGCTCAATATAAATGAAGGGCACCGGGAGACCGTATTCTTCGGCCTTGGCAGTAACAACCTTTGCTACATTATCCATATAATTTTCATAAGCTTCGGGCTTGTCATCAACAAGATATTTGATACCAAAGCCGCCGCCGAGGTTAAGCTCGGTTATTGTAACGCCTGTTTCGGCTTTGATGTTGCTTATAAACTTCATCATAACCTCTGCTGCAAGCTCAAAGGGGTCAATGTCAAAAATCTGCGAACCGATGTGGCAATGAACACCCTTGAGTTCAACATTAGGCATTGCAAGTGCAGTTTTAACTCCCTGCATAGCTTCGCCTGTTTCAAGTGCAAGGCCGAACTTTGAATCAATCTGACCTGTTCTCACAAAGTCGTGGGTGTGAGCGTCGATGCCGGGCTTGATTCGGAACATTATGCTCACCTTTTTGCCCTTTTCACCTGCGATGGCATTAAGTGTTTCAAGCTCTGTGAGGTTGTCCACCACAATTCTGCCAACGCCTGCCTCAACAGCTTCAACAAGCTCACTGTATTTTTTGTTGTTGCCGTGGAAACAAATTTTTTCTGCAGGGAAGCCGACGCTGAGCGCGGTATAAAGCTCACCGCCCGAAACAACGTCGATGCCCATATTTTCATCATTTACAATGCGGTAAATCTCTTTGCAGCTGAAGGCCTTGCTGGCGTAAAGAACTCGTCCGTTGCCGTTGTAATTTTTTTGAATTGAACCAACGAATGCACGGCAGTTATTGCGGATTTCGTTTTCATCATAAACAATCAAGGATGTGCCGAATTCCTTTGCAAGCTCAACGGTATCGCATCCGCCGATTGTGAGATGATTATTTTCATTTGTGTTTAAACATTGGGAAACAAACATATTTTAACCTCCTGCTGCTTGTGAAATGACAGCTCTGATTTCCTCCGCTCCCGTACCTTTTGTGGCAGAGAAGGGGATAGTGAGCACATCACCGAATTCAGCAAGCTCTGTTTTGATGTCTTCAAGCCTTTTTGCTGTTTCTGATTTGTTGAGCTTGTCACTCTTGGTCATAACAACAATAAAGGGGTAATTGTAATGCTTCAGAAAGCGCATCATTTCAAGGTCCTGCTCTGTTACGCTGTGGCGCATATCGGTGAGTTGAACAACAAGCTTGATGTTTCTGCCGGAGCTGAAATAGCTTTCCATAAGGTCGGACCAGCGACGCTTTTCGTCAAAAGAAACCTTTGCATAGCCGTAACCCGGGAGGTCAACCATTTTAACACCGTCACAGTCAAAAAAGTTGATTGTAACAGTTTTGCCGGGAACGGAGCTGACTCTTGCAAGGTTTTTTCTGTTGAAAATTTTGTTGAGCAATGAGGATTTGCCAACGTTTGAGCGGCCGGCAAAAGCAATTTCTGCATTATCGATTTTGGGCAACTGAGCTGAAACACCGAAGGATGTTTCAAATTTTACGTTATTAAAATTCATTCAATCCACCTGCTCTTATTGTAGTGTAGGTTTTTTCATTTTTGATATTCAGCGAAGCGGCGGCAACAGCCTTACTTTCATTTTTGCAAAGAGCTGTGTCAAAAACTTCGCTCAATTCACTTACGGGCACAAACTCAATTGCACCTTTAACAACAGGGTCAACCTCGTTGAGGTCTGGAACATTCTTTTTGGGAATGATTACTGTTTTGATGCCTGCTCTGTAAGCTGCCATTGTTTTTTCTTTGAGGCCTCCGATGGGAAGCACTCTGCCTCTTAAAGAGATTTCACCCGTCATTGCAACCTTCTGGTTGACGGGGATTCCCGAAAGAGCAGACACAAGGGCAGTAGCCATTGTTACGCCCGCTGAAGGGCCGTCTTTGGGCACGGCACCCTCGGGAAAGTGAATATGAATATCCTTTTCTTTGTAGAATTTTGAATCTATGCCGTATTTTTCGGCGTTGGCCCTGATGTAGCTGATTGCAGCAAGGGCGGATTCCTTCATAACATCACCCAAAGAGCCGGTAAGCTCGGTTTTGCCGCTGCCGTCAAGCACGGCAACCTCAGCCTGAAGGAGCTCTCCGCCGACGGAAGTCCATGCAAGACCGTTGACAACACCCACAACAGGAGCTTCTTCAACGGTGTCTGCAGTGAATTTTGCCGCGCCGAGGATTGATTCAAGGTCGGTGTCTTTAACGGAAACTCGTTTTTCACCGTCTTTAACGATTTTAACAGTTGCCTTACGGCAAAGTGAGGCGATTTTTTGCTCAAGCTTTCGCACGCCGGCTTCTCTTGTGTAGCCGTCAATAAGAGCGTAAAGAGCCTTGTCTGTAATGCGGAGATTGTTGCCGTTAAGTCCGTGAAGCTTTTTCTGCTTGGCAATAAGATGATTTTTGGCAATTCGGAATTTTTCTTCTCTTGTGTAGCTTGAAAGTTCGATGATTTCCATTCGGTCAAGAAGGGGACCGGGAATGGTTGATTTGTCATTGGCGGTTGTGATGAACATTGCCTTACTCAAATCAAAGGGGATTTCAATATATCTGTCAACAAAGGTTTTGTTCTGCTCAGGGTCAAGAACTTCAAGCAATGCTGAAGCGGGGTCACCCTTGTAATCAGAGCCTAGCTTGTCGATTTCATCAAGAAGAATGAGGGGGTTGTTGACTTTTGTCTGCTGAATGGCGGCAATAATTCTGCCGGGCATTGAGCCGATATAGGTTTTGCGATGCCCTCTTATTTCGGCTTCGTCTGAAACACCGCCGAGAGAAATTCTTGCAAATTTTCTTCCCAGAGCGTCAGCAACAGATTTGGCAATTGAAGTTTTGCCCACGCCGGGAGGGCCAACAAGGCAGAGAATCTGCGCAGATGAGGATTGGGTGAGGTTTTTTACCGCAAGGGATTCTATAATGCGCTCTTTAACCTTTTCAAGGCCTGTGTGGTCACGGTCAAGAACACGCTGAGCGTTAGCTAAATCAAGGTTATCTTTGGTGTCAATATTCCAGGGGAGGGCAACGCAGGTTTCGAGATAAATTCTCAGCACATTGGCCTCGGGGGACTGATACTGCATTTTTTCAAGGCGTGAGCATTCCTTAAGAAGCTTTTCTTCACTTTCGGCAATGAGGCCGAGGGTGAGGATTTTTTCTTTGAACTCGTTGCTTTCTTCTTCGGGAGAGCCGCCGTCATTAAGCTCTTTTGAAATAACCTTCATCTGCTCATGCAGATAATATTCGCGCTGACCCTTGTCAATCTGCTCCTGAACCTTGTCGCTGATTTCGTTTTCAAGCTTTAAAAGGTCGCCTTCTTTTGCAAGGCGGTAGCACATTTTTTCGAGTCTTGTCACAGGGTCAAATTCGTTGAGGATTTTTTGCCTGTCGGTGTATTCAAGCATAATGTTGCCTGCGATGTAGTCAGCCATTTTGCCCGCATCGTGAGTTTCAAGAATGTTAAGAATGATATCAGGCGGAAGCTGAGGGGCATATTCGGCATATTCTTCAAACAAATCCTTGGCGTGGCGAACAAGCGCCTGAGCGTAATCGTGCTTTTCTGATTTGATTGAAGCATCGTTTCTGGGCTTAACCTCGCAAACGAGATAGTCCTTGCTGAGCAGAACCGAGCAAAGCTTCGCCCTGCGGATGCCTTCAACAGAAATACGGATGTTTTCTGAGTTGGGAATCCGCACAATGTGGTTAACTCTTGCAATTGTGCCCACTTTATATAATTGGTCATAGTCCGGGTCGTCATCACGGATGTCCTTCTGAGTCACAAGAAAAATCTCCTGCTTTTCAGCCATAGCGGCTTTGAGGGCATTGATGGATTTTTCTCTGCCCACGTCAAAGCTGATATTCATACCGGGAAAAACGACCAATCCTCTCAACGCCACTGCGGGCATTGAAAAAGAGACGGGTGACGTTGTAATCAAACAAATCAACTCCAAAGGAAAATTACAGTTATTATAATACAAATGATATATTTTTTCAATATAAAATTATTGTAAAAAAAGAACCGGATGCAACTAAATGCACCCGGTATGTAAGTCATTATTTGAACTTGCGCTTACGAGCAGCTTCAGACTTTTTCTTACGCTTTACGGAAGGCTTTTCATAATGCTCTCTTTTACGAACCTCTTGAATAACGCCGTCTCTTGAAGTCTGTCTCTTGAATCTTCTGAGAGCGTTATCTAATGATTCGCCTTCTTTAACTTTTACCTGACTCATTTTGTTCCCTCCCTCCGCTTATTGCAAGGGGTATTTTTAATTACTGTACGGTACATTCTAACACATGCAATTACATCTTGTCAATAAGAAAATTAAAAAAAATTACATTTCTCGTGTTGAAAAACATCAAATTTAATGTTAGAATGTAAAATATATTGTGTTTACGAAAGGGGACATATTATGAATTGCCCTAAATGCGGCAAAGTATTGCCCGATAATGCTGCCAACTGCAAAAAGTGCGGCACTGTATTTAAAGAGAATAAAGGCGACGCAGAAATGGAAGCCTATATAAAGAAAGAAAAAGAAAAGGCGGCCGCCAAAAACGAAAAACTCAAAAAGAAGGGCGGCAAAAAGCCTGTTAACAAAGGGCTGATTATCGGTATCGTATCAGCTGTTGTTGTGGTGGGTGTTGTTTTGGGGTTGCTGTTCCATTTTAATATAATCGGCAGCCGCAACAATCACAAGGCGGAAGAAAAAGGACCGCTCAATATCGAATACACCTTTGAGGTTGATAAGGACAGCGTGCTTATGAAGATGGGTGACGTTGAAATTACCGAGGCGGAGTATGAGTTTTTCTACCGCCAGAGTTATTCCACTCTTCAAAACAGCGTTCAGCTTTCTTTTAAAGAATTTGTCAGCAAAAAGCTCGGCGATTCTTTTGATGAAACTCTGATTAACGATTATTATGATGAGTATTATCAGGACTTTGCAAAAGAAAACCCCAACACTTTTGACTTCAATAAGCCTGTTGATATGCAGTCGACCGTGTCTGTTGACGATGAAACGGGAGAGGAGGCTTCCTGGTCAGAGTATATCCGCAATGACGCCGTGAAGTCGATGGTTTCTTATCGTGTTAAATTTGAGCTTGCACAGGAAATGGGCCTTGAGCTTACTGATGATGTAAGACTTCAGGTTTATGACCATATTGAGGGCTTGAGAACTGCCGTTAAGCAGGGCGGATACCCCAACCTTGATGAATATCTTAAAATTCTTTTTGGTGAATCCTGCGACGAGGAGTTTTTCAAAAACGAGCTTATCAGAGAATATATGGCAACAAAATATGACTCCGCAATCAACGCTGAGCTTATGGCAAAATATTCCGACGAAGATGTTAAGGCGATTTACGATGCTGATTATAAGGAATACGATTTTGCAGACCTCTATGTTTATGAGGTGAAAGGTGACAATGCCTTTGATGTTGCGCAAAAAATTGCATCCGAATCAAAGAGCCTCAATGAATTCACCGACTCAATTTCTGCCAATGTGGGTGGCGGCGCCAATAAAGAATCATATCCTGCCGTGCCGAAATATTATATTGACGGCACTTACAGTGAGGAGATGGGTGAGTGGGCATTTGACCGCCAGAGAAAGCAGAACGACGTGTCTGTTTTCAAAACCCAGAACGGATATTCGGTTGCTTTTGTTTATGCTCCTGTTTACACGAAAAAAGATTGTGTAAGCTACCGCGAAATCGTTTTTAACAAAACCGATGCCAACGGAAAATACATTGAGGGAGAAGCCCTTGAAGAAATTGAGCAAAAAGCGGAAGCCGTGCTTGAACAGTGGAATGACGGCGATGCAACAGAGGATACCTTCATCTATTATGCAATGACAGAATCTCAGGGCGCCAATGCTTCGTCCGGCGGACTTAATGCAGGCGCTGTGGGTATGAATATGACCGACAGCGGGCTGAAAGACTGGCTTCTTTCCGATGAAAGAAAAGCAGGCGATGTTGAAATTATTGATTCACAGGACGCTTTCAGAATTGTTTATTTCGTTGACGGATACGGTGATTACTGGAATTATTCCATAAGGTCAACCAAAGCAAGCGAAAAGGCAGCTGAGCAGATTAAAGCAGCGCAGGATAAAACTTATGCCGTCAGCTATGATGCCGCGGTTATACGCGAGGTTGAAGCTGATTATATAGACAGCCTTGCATATATTTATCTCGGAATAGAAGAAAAATGATAAAGGTTTATTATTGCAACGGTTATGATTTTGATTGCGAAAAATTCCTTCACCTCCTTCCTTGTGAAAGGGTAGAGAAATATCACCGTCTACGCTTTGAAAAAGACAAAAAGAATTGTGTGGGCACATATCTTTTGCTTCTGAAGGCACTTAAGGAATACGGCGTGGAAAAGTTTGTTCTCGGTTATACCGAAACAGGTAAGCCTTATATAAAAGACAACCCGGTTTATTTCAGCTTTTCTCACAGCAAAAACGGGTTTGTCTGCGTCGTGAGCCAAAAAGAAATTGGGGCAGATATTCAGGAGACTGTGACTCCGCGGGAGACAACTCTCAAAAAAATCTGCACCGAAAAAGAAAAAAGCCTTGCGGCAGAGGATGACGTTGCCTTCACAAGGCTGTGGACTCTTAAAGAAAGTATAATCAAAAGAAACGGGGCAACTATTGCCGATTACGGCAAATATGAGTTTGCAACCGGCGAAAAAGATTTTTATGCTTACGGAAATCACTTTGTGTCTTTGACAGAAGAAGATTTTGTGATAACCGTCTGCGGTGAATTTGAGAAGGCAGAATTTATAAAAGTAAAACCGACGGAATTTTAGTCCGTCGGTTTTTGTTATAGCTTGATATAGGTTTCTTCTGATTCGTTGCCGTTTTCTCTGATCGAAGCGGCGTTGCATTTTTCACACACAACGAAGAAATAAGTCACAAGGAAGCCGTAGGGCATGGGGCAGAATTCACCCGGGTTTACCGTTGACATCATCGTAAGTCCGATGAATGCAATGAACAGCGTGAGGTTAAAGTGAGTAACCCTTGAGGCAAAAAGCCTGCAACGGGCAATGAATTGATAGCCGAAGCCGAGAATGCCCATTATGCCGAAGCTTCCGATAACCTGAAACGGGGAGGAGTGATACCAGTTGATGGCCATACTCTTGCCTTCATAAACGTCACTGTTACCCGAATATCCTATTCCTCTGCCGAAAAAAACGTTTGATTTAAAGTCGCTGAGCGCCCTTGCAATGAGGTTGCTTCTGATGCTGTCACCGTCAAGGAAGCGCTGAAGGGTTGGCATAAAGAATTCAACAATCGTTCTTGCAAAGGTGCAAAGGATGATTGTGCAAACGGTGATGATAGTGATGTTTTTGTTTCTGTTTTTCTTGTCGGTATAAATTAGAACAATGAGGCAAAGCGCAAGCTCAATTGTGCCGAACATTGCGCCGCCGCGCGAACCTGAAAGAAGAAGAGCAGCGTATTCAATAAGGCCCAGGAAGAAGTAGGGGTACTTCCTTGTTGAAACATAAAAGGAGAAAGGCATCACCAGCATAAGAATGGTTGAAACATTGTTTCTCCATTGCATATAGATAATTCTGAATTCACTGAAAACAATGTCACGGTACATAAAGTATTGGAAAAATACCATAAACGAGCAGAGAATACCTGCCGCCATCATTATGTAGGAAAGACGGATGCGCAGATTATAATCCTTGCTTACGTGAAGATGTGAACTTAAAATCACATACATAATCAGCATTCCGAAGCCGAGGCCGAAAGAGTGATAAAGAGAAGCGCCGTTGAAATAGTCCTCAGCGGAGATGATTCCTACGCCGCCAAGAGAGAATACAAAGCCCATTACAATGTAGGGTACGGTAAGCTTGCCGGTCTGAAGCTTTTTGCGGTAAACGATAAAATGAAATAACACGGCAGGCACGGCAAAGAGGAGAATCCACCACACTTCCATAAATTGGTTGAACGAATCGTAGCATTTAATGGAAATGGTGGCAATCATCATAAATGCAGGCAGGGTGGAAATGATATCGTCACAAAAAACAAGAATCAGTGATTCGAGAATGAGAAAACCTGCAATACCGTAAACAATCGGCATATTGTCGCCCTTGAAGCGGATGATTATGACCGCAATTGCCGCAATGAGCTGAAGAAGAACGCACAGCTTTGACATAAAGAATTTTCTCAATGCCAGAACAAAGCTGTTGGAGTTCATTCTGTCCTGAAATCTGAGGTTCAAAAAAGCGCCCCCTTTCTTTAACTATTATAGTATAGCAAACTTCTGTTAAAATCAAGTAAAATGTTAAGTAAAGAGAAATTATTTCTTTTTAACAAAAGATTTTCCTGAATTAGTTAAATTTTTGACAAAAAAATTGTTTTTTAATGTTTACAATTCGATTTAAAAGTGTTATTATTGTTGGTGGTGTAAATGAACGCTATTTATATGGTATATACTTAAAAGGAGGACAATCAAAAATGGCAAGAAAAATGAAAACCATGGATGGTAACAATGCTGCCGCTTATGTGTCATACGCATTCACAGAAGTTGCCGGCATTTATCCCATCACACCTTCAAGCCCCATGGCTGACTATGTTGACCAGTGGTCTGCACAGGGTATGAAGAACATCTTCGGCACAACAGTTAAAGTAGCAGAAATGCAGTCAGAAGCAGGTGCTGCAGGTACAGTTCACGGCTCATTGGCAGCCGGTGCTCTTACCACAACTTATACAGCTTCTCAGGGTCTTCTTCTTATGATCCCCAACATGTATAAGATTGCCGGTGAGCTTTTACCTTCAGTTTTTCACGTATCAGCTCGTTGCGTAGCTTCTCACGCTCTTAATATTTTCGGCGACCATTCTGACGTTTACGCATGCCGTCAGACAGGTTTTGCAATGCTTGCTGAAACAAACACTCAGGAAGTTATGGACCTCGGCGCAGTTGCTCACCTTGCAACAATCAAGAGCCGCGTTCCCTTCATCAACTTCTTCGATGGTTTCCGCACATCTCATGAGCTTCAGAAAATTGCAACATGGGATTATGAAGACCTTAAAGAAATGTGCGATATGGATGCTGTTGACGCATTCCGTAAACGCGCTCTTAACCCCGAGCATCCCGTAATGCGCGGTTCTCACGAAAACGGCGATATCTTCTTCCAGCACAGAGAAGCATGTAATGAATATTACGATGCAGTTCCCGCTATTGTTGAAGAATATATGGACAAGGTTAATGCTAAGCTCGGCACAGACTACAAGCTCTTCAACTACTATGGTGCTCCCGATGCTGAAAACATCATCGTTGCTATGGGTTCATTCTGTGACGTAGCAGAAGAAGTTATCGATTACCTCACAGCAAAAGGTGAAAAAGTTGGTCTTGTTAAAGTTCGTCTTTACAGACCCTTCTCAGCAGAAAAGCTTGTTGAAGCTATTCCCTCAACAGTTAAAAAGATTGCTGTTCTCGACAGAACAAAGGAACCCGGCTCACTTGGTGAACCTCTCTTCCTTGATGTTGTTGCAGCTCTTGCATCTACAGGCAGACAGGCTCAGGTAATCGGCGGCCGTTACGGTCTCGGTTCAAAAGATACTCCTCCCGCAAGTGTGTTCGCAGTATTTGACGAGCTCAAGAAAGATGCTCCCAAAAAGCAGTTCACACTCGGCATCAACGATGACGTTACACATCTTTCACTTGACGAGATGGACAACGCTCCCAACACTGCAGCAGAAGGCACAATCGAGTGCAAATTCTGGGGTCTCGGCGGTGATGGTACTGTTGGTGCTAACAAAGACTCAATCAAAATCATCGGTGACCATACTGATAAATTTGTTCAGGCATACTTCCAGTATGACTCAAAGAAGACAGGCGGTATCACAATCTCCCATCTTCGTTTTGGCGACAAGCAGATTAAGAGCCCCTATTACATCAACAAGGCTGACTTCGTTGCTTGCCACAACCCCTCTTATGTAGAAAAAGGCTTCAAGATGGTTCAGGATGTTAAGCCCGGCGGCGTATTCCTTATCAACTGCCAGTGGACTCCTGACGAACTTGCTGAAAAGCTTGATGCAGCTGCAAAACGTTACATTGCTGCTAACAACATCCAGCTTTACACTGTTAACGCTATTGACATCGCTGCAGAAATCGGCCTTGGTAAGCGCACAAACACAGTTCTTCAGTCTGCTTTCTTCTCTCTTGCTAATGTTCTTCCCGCTGAGGAAGCAATCGGCTACATGAAAGAAAAAGCTCAGAAGTTCATGAAGAAGGGTAAAGAAATCGTTGAAATGAACGAAAAAGCAATCGACATGGGCGCATCAGCTTATGTTAAGATTGACGTTCCCGCTGATTGGGCAAATGCAGCTGATGCAGCAGCAGAATCAGCAGCAGAAGGCCCCGCAAAGCTTGCTAAGATGGTAGACGGTATTATGAAGCCCGTTTCAAAGATGGACGGTGACTCACTTCCCGTTTCTGCTTTTGTTGACCATGCTGACGGTACTTTCGAGCACGGCGCATCAGCTTATGAGAAGCGCGGCGTTGCTGTTCTTGTTCCCGAATGGGATGCAACAACTTGTGCAAAATGTAACAAGTGTTCATTCGTTTGCCCCCATGCTACAATCCGTCCCTTCGCTATGAGTGAAGAAGAGCTTGCAGCAGCTCCCGCAAACATCAAGACAGCAGCTAAACCTATCGTTAAGACAAACTACACATATACTCTTGCAGTATCTCCCCTTGATTGTATGGGTTGCGGTGTTTGTGTTGGCGTATGTCCCACAAACTCACTCAAGATGGTTGCCCGTGAATCACAGGATGACCAGCAGGCAGTATTTGATTACTGTGTAGCTAACGTAACCGAGAAGCCCGAAATAACAGCTAATATGACTGTTATCAACAGCCAGTACAAGAAGCCCTTGCTTGAGTTCTCCGGTTCTTGCGCAGGTTGTGCAGAAACAGCTTATGCTCGTCTTGTTACTCAGCTCTTCGGTGACAGAATGTATATTTCAAACGCAACAGGTTGTTCTTCAATCTGGGGTGGCCCCGCAGCAACATCTCCCTACACTGTAAACAGCAAGGGTCAGGGTCCTGCTTGGGCAAACTCACTCTTCGAAGATAACGCAGAACACGGTTACGGTATGTTCCTCGGCCAGAAGGCTATCCGTGACAGCCTTATTGCTAAGGTTAAGGAAGTTGCTGCTTCCGACAAGGCTGCTGACGAGCTCAAGGCTGCTGCAAACGCATACCTTGACACTGTTGAAGACGGCGAAAAGAATGCTGTTGCAACAGACGCTCTCGTTGCTGAACTTGAAAAAGTTTCAGGTTGCGACCTTTGTGCATCTATTCTTAACAACAAAGAATACCTTTCAAAGAAATCTGTTTGGATCTTCGGTGGTGACGGTTGGGCATACGACATCGGCTTCGGCGGTGTTGACCATGTTCTTGCTGCTCACGAAGATGTAAACATTATGGTATTTGACACAGAAGTTTACTCTAACACAGGCGGTCAGGCTTCTAAGGCTTCAAACATCGGCCAGGTTGCTCAGTTTGCTGCTTCAGGTAAGGCTATTGCTAAGAAGAGCCTTTCAGAAATCGCTATGAGCTACGGTTACGTTTATGTTGCTCAGATCGCTATGGGTGCTGACAACAATCAGACTCTCAAAGCAATCAAAGAAGCTGAAGCTTACAACGGTCCTTCAATCATCATCTGCTACTCACCCTGCGAAATGCACGGTATCAAGGGCGGCGGAATGATGAACTGCCAGGCAGAAATGAAGAAGGCTGTTGACTGCGGTTACTGGAATCTCTTCAGATACAACCCCGCTCTTCTTGAAGAAGGCAAGAATCCCTTCACTCTTGACAGCAAGGCTCCCACAGCAGGCTATCAGGACTTCATCAAGAACGAAAACCGTTATGCATCTCTTATCCGCTCATTCCCCGACAGAGCAGATGCACTCTTCAGTCAGGCTGAGGCTACAGCTATGGCAAGATATGAACATCTTGTTAAGCTCCAGGCTCTCTATGCTCCCGACGCTGAATAATTAACTGTAAAACAGCGTACACTTTAACCGGTGTACGCTGTTTTGGAATGTCTGCAGATATATACATATATAAAACAAGGCAAATTTACTAAAAAAAAGCGCGGTTTTTTTGCAAAAACTTTACGAAAGTTAAGAGTAATTTTATTGACAACAACACCTTGTAATTGTATAATGTTATGAAGAAGATTTTAAAATTGAGTCAGTAGGATTTTTTATCGGACTGACTCCTGTTCAGGATTTTTATAAAAGGATGATTGATATGAAAAAAGCTTTTATTGTTCTTGAAGACGGCCACGTTTTTGAGGGTAAGCGTTTCGGCGCTGACGGTGAAACCCTCGGTGAGCTTGTTTTCACAACAGGTATGGTTGGTTATATTGAAACACTTACTGACCCCTGCTACTGCGGTCAGATTGTTGTTCAGACCTTCCCGCTTCTCGGTAATTACGGTATGATTTATGAAGACACTGAGGGCAAAAAGAGCTATGTAAAGGGCGTTGTTGTCAGAGAGTGGTGTGAAGCTCCCTCCAATTTCCGCTGCGACGGTGACATTGACGAATACCTCAAAAAAGAGGGCATCGTTGGTATCTGCGATGTTGATACACGCGAAATCACACAGATTATCCGCGAAAAAGGTGTTATGAACGCAAAAATCGTTGATGAAGTTACCGATGAAATCAAAGCAGAACTTGAAAATTATAAAGTTGCTGATGCAGTTAAAACTGTTTCAAGCGGTGAAACAGAAACTTATGCTGCAGACGGCGACGAGAAATATACAGTAGCCGTTGTTGACTACGGCGAGAAGAGCGGCATTGTTAAGCAGCTCACAAAGCGCGGCTGCAAGGTTGTAAGCGTTCCCTTTGACACTGCTGCAGATGAAATCCTTGCTCTCGGTGCAGACGGTGTTGTTCTTTCCGACGGACCCGGCAACCCTGCCGACAATGCTTATTCTGTTGAACAGGTTAAGGCTCTTATGGGCAAACAGCCTATGTTCGGCATCAGCCTCGGCCATCAGATTATGGCGCTTGCCAACGGCGGCGCAACCGAAAAGCACAAATACGGTCACCGCGGCGCTAATCAGCCTGTTAAAAATCTTGAAGTCGGCCAGACCTACATCACAAGCCAGAATCACGGCTATGTTGTAGTTCCCGACAGCCTCAACGGTGTTGGTAACATTGCTTTTGTAAATGCTAACGACGGCACCTGCGAAGGTGTTAAATATCCTGATAAAAAAGCTTTTTCCGTTCAGTTCCATCCCGCCGCAGGCTCAGGTCCGATGGATACAGAATTTTTATATGACGAATTTGTTGCAATGATGGGAGGTAAGAACTAATGCCGCTTAATAAAGATATCAAAAAAGTATTGGTTATCGGCTCAGGTCCTATTGTTATCGGTCAGGCTGCTGAGTTTGACTATGCAGGCGCTCAGGCTTGCCGAGTGCTCAAGGACGCAGGTCTTGATGTTGTTCTTGTAAACTCCAACCCCGCAACAATTATGACAGATAAGGCTCTCGCTGATGAAATTTATCTTGAGCCTCTCACCGAAGATACCGTAATGCGCATCATCGAAAAAGAGCGTCCCGACAGCTTGCTTGCAGGCTTGGGCGGTCAGACAGGTCTTACCATCGCAATGCAGCTTTCAAAAAGCGGCTATCTTGATAAAATGGGTGTTAAGCTTCTCGGCACAAACTATGAAGCTATCGACAAGGCTGAGGACCGCCAGATGTTCCGTGACACAATGGTTAAAATCGGTCAGCCTTGCATTCCTTCAGACATTGCAGAAACTCTTGAAGATTCAATCGCAATCGCTGAAAAAATCGGTTACCCCGTTATTATCCGCCCCGCTTTCACTCTTGGCGGCGCAGGCGGCGGTGTTGCTTATAATGTTGAAGAACTTAAGGTTATTGCCAAAAACGGTCTTCTTCTTTCACCCATTACTCAGGTACTTGTTGAAAAATACATCTACGGCTGGAAGGAAATTGAGTTTGAAGTTATGCGCGACAGCGTAGGCAACGCTATTGCAATCTGCTCAATGGAAAACATTGACCCCGTTGGTGTTCACACCGGTGACAGTATTGTTATTGCTCCCGCTGTTACTCTTTCTATTAAAGAATACGAGATGCTTCGAAAGGCTTCTCTTGATATTATTACAGAATTGGGCATCGAGGGCGGTTGTAACTGTCAGTTTGCTCTTAACCCCGATAGCTTTGAATATGCTGTTATCGAGGTTAACCCCCGTGTTTCCCGTTCATCTGCTCTTGCAAGTAAGGCAACAGGCTTCCCCATTGCTAAGGTTACATCAAAGATTGCACTTGGTTACACTCTTGATGAAATCCGCAATGACATCACAGGCAAAACCTGCGCTTGCTTTGAGCCCACAATTGACTATGTTGTGGTTAAATTCCCCAAATGGCCCTTTGAAAAATTCGTTCAGTCAAACCGCAAATTGGGCACACAGATGAAAGCCACCGGTGAGGTTATGGCAATTGCTCCCTCATTTGAAATGGCAATTATGAAAGCTGTCCGCGGTGCTGAAATCTCACTTGATACACTTAACTATAAAAAGTTCCCCGACGGAATGGATGTTGTTGAGCGTCTCGGTGTTTGCGATGACCTTCGCTTGTTCACTGTTTTCAGAGCACTCAAAGAAGGCGTAAGCATTGACAAAATCAATGAAATCACAAGAATTGACAAATGGTTCCTTTCAAAGCTTCTTAACCTCGTAAATTACGAAAAGATGCTTGAATCAGGCAACCTTGACGAGGATTATTACATCAAAGGTAAGAAGTACGGCTACACCGACGAGGCAATTCAGCGCCTTGCAGGCAAATTGCCCGAAGAAACCAGAGATGCAGTTTATAAAATGGTTGACACCTGCGCTGCAGAGTTTGCCGCAGAAACACCTTATTTCTATTCAACCTACGATAACCACTGCGAATCAAGAGCACTTCCCAAGAGCAACAAAGAAAAGATTATCGTTCTCGGCTCAGGCCCCATCCGTATCGGTCAGGGTATTGAATTTGACTACTCTTCCGTTCACTGCGTATGGACTCTTAAAGAGCTCGGTTATGAGGTTGTAATCATCAACAACAACCCCGAAACGGTTTCAACTGACTTCGACACCGCTGACAGACTTTATTTTGAGCCCCTCAGCGAAGAAGATGTTATGAATGTTATCAAGGTTGAAAATCCCATTGGTGTAGTTGTTGCCTTCGGCGGTCAGACTGCTATCAAGCTCACAAAGTTCCTTGATGACAACGGCATTCAGATTCTCGGCACATCTGCTGAGGGTATCGACATTGCTGAAGACAGAGAGCGTTTCGAAGCTCTTCTTGAATCCTTCAACATCCGCCGACCTAAGGCACACACAATTATGAATGTTGACGGCGCTCTTGCAGCTGCCGAAGAGCTTGGCTATCCCGTTCTTCTCCGCCCCTCCTATGTTATCGGCGGTCAGAATATGACAATTGCATATAACGAAAATGATGTCAGACAGTATATGGATATCATTCTTTCTCAGAAGATTGAAAACCCCGTGCTTGTTGACAAATATATGATGGGTAAGGAGCTTGAGGTCGATGTAATCTCCGACGGTGAAGATATCCTTATTCCCGGCATTATGGAACATATCGAGCGTGCAGGTGTTCACAGCGGTGACTCAATTGCAGTTTATCCGCCCTTCACCCTCACCGACACAATGATTGAAAAGGTTGTTGAATGCTCAACAAATCTTGCTCTTTCACTTGGCACAAAGGGTCTTGTTAATATTCAGTATCTCTTCTATCAGAACGAGCTTTATGTTATCGAGGTTAACCCCAGAGCTTCAAGAACAATTCCTTACATCAGCAAGGTTACCAACGTTCCTATGGTTGAGCTTGCAACAAAGGTTATGGTTGGTCAGAAGCTTCGTGACCTCGGCTTTGGCACAGGTCTTTACAAAACTCCGCCTTACTTTGCAATCAAGGTTCCCGTATTCTCATTTGAAAAGCTCAGCGATGTTAACTCCGAACTCGGCCCTCAGATGAAATCAACGGGTGAGGTTCTCGGCCTTGCAAGAAGCCTTAACGAAGCACTCTTCAAGGGTCTTGTTTCAGCCGGCTTCAAGCTTTGCGAAAGAAGCACATATCACCATATGCACCACAACGGCGGTGTTCTCATCACCGTTCAGGATAAAGATAAGGACGAGGTTATCCCCCTTGCCAAGAAGTTCAGCGACGTCGGACTTAAGATTTATGCAACCGACGGCACTGCAAACGCTATCAGAAGCCTCGGCGTAGATGTTGAGGTTGTAAGCAGCATCAACAAGGGCGACGATATGATTAAGCTTCTTGAAACAGGTGCAGTAAACTACATTGTTTATACCGGCTCCACCAAAGAGAAGTCAATCGAAAACTTCATCCGCCTTCACAGAAGAGCTGTTCAGCTTTCTATTACCTGCCTCACATCTCTCGACACAGCAAATGCTCTTGCCGATATCATTGCAAGCCGTTTCACTCAGAAGAACACCGAGCTTGTTGACATCAACAAAATGAGAGAAACAAAGAAGCGCATCAGCTTCACAAAGATGCAGGCTTCAGGTAATGACGACATTCACTTCAACAACTTTGACGGTGATATTGATTCTCCCGAATCACTTACAATCAACTTTATTGACCGTAACTTCGGTATCGGCGCTGACGGTACTGTATTCCTTGAAAAGTCAGATATTGCTGACGCAAAAATGAGAGTATTCAACACCGACGGTACTGTTACTCTTATGGCTGCTAACAGCATCCGCTGTGCTGCAAAGTATCTCTATGACCAGGGTCTTGTTCCTAAGAAAGAGATGAAAATTGAAACTGACAGCGGTGTTATTGAGGTTAAGCTCTACTCCTACAACGGTGAAATCCGCTCTGCAAGAGTAAACCTCGGCAAGCCCGACCTTGACCCCAAGAATATTCCTGTTAATGTTGACACTGATAAGATTATTGATTATCCTCTTTCAGTTGACGGTAAGGAATATAAAATCAGTTGCGTATCAGTTTGTAATGCTCACTGCGTAATTTTCGGTGACAGAATCGAAGATGTTGATGTAAACGAGCTTGGCGACACAATGAGAAATTCGGGCTTCCTTCCCGAGTACATCAACACCGAGCTTGCAAGAGTTGTTAACAAAAACACAATCAAGATGCGTTGCTATGAGCGTGCAATCAACGGCGAAAGCCTCGGCTGCGGAACAGGTGCCTGTGCAACTGTTGTTGCCGCAATCGAAAAAGGTCTTTGCAACCTCAATGAAGACATCACAGTTAAAATGCGCGGCGGTGATGTAACCGTAAGATACGACGGTGAAAACATCTATCTCCTCGGCGATGCAAACAAGGTTTACGAAGGCGTAGTAGAATATTAAGATTTAACGGTAGCTTCGGCTACCGTTATTTTTTTATTATTTCGTTTATATTTTCATAAATGATGTATATTCCGTTGATTGGGGCAGGGGTGAGCTTTGCAATGAGTGTCAGCGGAATTTCTTTTCTTGGTGCGTTTTCATAAAGTGCTTCGCCAATCTGCACCGAAATCTGCCTGCTTTCGCGGCGGGCATAAATCATAGCGGGAGTAATGCCGGAATCAATCATTGCGGTGTTGTTTTTGGCGGCAAAAATACCCATTGCAATTAGCATAAAGCTGACAGTAATTACCGCGAGGGTGATAAAAGTGTGAAAAAGCTTTTGTCCTTCTGTTCTTAAATCTTTCATTGAGAGTTATCCTTTCTTTTGAAATAACCGTTTAAATTAATTATAGTCAGCAAAAAACAATATTATTCAATTTCATTTTGTGAATAATGACAAAAATTTAACATTTTGTTTTTGTTTATTATATATTTTAAGGTTGAAATTTTACAAAAAATCGATTATAATATATAACGACATACGTTGAATAAAATTCTGAAAGGAGAATTTTTATATGGCACTTACAAATAACAAAACAATCCTTGATTGGGTTGACGAGCAGGTAGCTCTTGTTAAACCCGATAACATTGTTTGGATTGACGGCTCAGAGGAGCAGCTCGAGGCTCTTCGCAACGAAGCTTGTGCAACAGGCGAAATGGAAAGACTTAATGAGGATCTTCTCCCCGGTTGCTTACTTCACAGAACAAACCCCAACGACGTTGCACGTGTTGAGGGACGTACCTTTATCTGCACAAAGACAAAGGAAGAAGCAGGCCCCACAAACAACTGGGAAGACCCCGATGTAATGTATAAAAAGCTCTATGACATCGCAAGAGACAGCTACAAGGGTCGCACAATGTACGTTATCCCTTATTCAATGGGTCCCATCGGCTCAAAGCTTTCAAAGGTTGGTATCGAAGTTACTGACTCAATCTACGTTGTTCTCAATATGGCTATCATGACAAGAGTTGGCAAGGCTGTTCTTGACGCTTTCGGTGACGAGAGCAATGACTGGGTACGCGGTCTCCACTGCAAATGTCAGATTGATGAAAACAACAGATACATCTGCCACTTCCCCCAGGATAACACAATCATCTCCGTAAACTCAGGCTACGGCGGAAACGTTCTTCTCGGTAAGAAGTGCTTCGCTCTTCGTATTGCTTCATATCAGGGCAAGCACGAAGGCTGGCAGGCAGAGCATATGCTCATCCTCGGCGTTGAAAATCCCAAGGGTGAAGTAAGATACATCTGCGCAGCTTTCCCCTCAGCTTGCGGCAAAACAAACCTTGCTATGATGGTTCCCCCCGAGGGATACAAAAAAGCAGGCTACAAGGTTTGGTGTGTAGGCGATGACATCGCTTGGATCCGTAAGGGTGAAGACGGCAGACTCTATGCTATCAACCCCGAAAACGGCTTCTTCGGCGTTGCTCCCGGTACAAACGAAAAGTCAAACCCCAACGCTCTTGCATCAACAAAGCAGGGCACCATCTTCACAAACGTTGCTCATAACCTTGACAACAACACTGTTTGGTGGGAAGGTCTTGATAAGAATCCCCCCGAGAATGCTGTTGAATGGACAGGTAAGCCCTGGAACGGCAAGGTTGACGAAATCAAAGGTGCTCATCCCAACAGCCGTTTCACAGCTCCTGCAAAGAACTGCCCCTGCATTTCAAGCGAGTTTGAAAATCCTGCAGGTGTTCCCATTTCAGCTTTCGTATTCGGCGGCCGCCGTGCAGCTCTCACTCCTCTTGTATATCAGTCAAGAGATTGGAACCACGGTGTGTTCGTTGGTTCAATTATGGCTTCTGAAACAACTGCTGCTGCAACAGGTGCAGTAGGTGTTGTTCGCCGTGACCCCATGGCTATGCTTCCCTTCTGCGGCTATGATATGGGTGACTACTGGCAGCACTGGATCGACATCGGTGAAACACTCGATGCTGACAAGGCTCCCAAAATCTTCAACGTTAACTGGTTCCGTAAGGATGAAGACGGCAACTTCATGTGGCCCGGCTTTGGCGATAACCTTCGCGTTCTTGAATGGATCATCAAGCGTTGCGAAAATGAGGTTGATGCTGAAGAAACAGCTATCGGTTACCTTCCCAAGGCAGAAGACATCAACATTGAAGGCCTTGAGGGTGAAGTTTCTATTGATTCACTCAAGAAGATTCTTGACGTTGACAAGGCTCTCTGGAAAGAAGAAGCAAAGGGCATTGAAGAGTTCTACGGCAAGTTCGGCAAAACTCTTCCCGAAGAGCTTGCAAAAGAGCTTGATACTCTTAAAGCAAACCTCGGCTAATATATTTTGCTTTCAAAGGCAATCTGTTTCGGCAGATTGCCTTTTTTATATGCCTATTTTTGTATAAAAGGCAATTGCAAACAATGTTGAAATGTGGTATAGTTATACTAATAATATTATTGGAGGTTTTTTGATGGAAAAGAAATCCTTTTGGCATAACCTCTTTGGCACAACTCCCGGTAAAGGTGTTCAGCCCAAAGAAGCTATCGCCTACAGTATAACCGGTTTCGGTCAGAACTTCATCTGCACAATTATCGGTTCATACTTGACAATTTTCCTTACCGACGCTCTTCTCTTTGGTGCAGAGGGCGTTACAATCGGCAGCATCACAGGTGCAATGGCTGTTGCTTACCTTATGCTTGGTACACGAATTTTCGACGCATTCAACGATCCGATTATGGGCTCAATCGTTGACAGAACACGTACCAAATGGGGTAAATGCCGTCCGTATCTTAAATGGATGGCAATTCCAATCGCTATTATGACGGTTGCCTGCTTCTTGCCCGTATTTCAGGCAAAAGCTCCCTCATCATTCATCTTTATTGCAATCATCTATGTTATCTGGAGTGTTGTTTACACAGTTGCCGACGTTCCTTATTGGGGACTTTCAACCTGTATGACAAACGACACCGTTGTCAGAGGTAATATTCTTACAGTTGCAAGACTTGTTTGCACCCTCGGCGCAGGTATCGTTACTGTTTTTGTTCCCATTATCACAGGTGCAGTTACAGCAAAGTTTAAGTACACAGACGCTGATGTTGCTCAGATTCTTGTTGATAAGGCTGATGCTGTTGCAAAAGTGGCAGCAAATCAGGGTCTTTCTCTTGAAGAAGCTGCTCAGAGCTTTGTTGGCACAGTTAAAATGGGTATGGAAGTTTCAAATGCTGACACACTTAAGATGACATATTTCATCTGCGCAGTTGTTCTTGTTGTTGCTTCAGTTCCCATGTTCTTCTATGGCTTCAAAAACACAAAAGAACGCTTCACAGCGGTAGACAATCCTCCCTCACTGGGACACAACCTTAAGCTCCTCTTCAAAAACAAAGAGCTTCTTCTCATCGTTCTTTCTGGTATCCTTGGCGGTGCAAGAATGGTTTATACATACACAGGCGGTCTTTATTTTGCCAAGTATGTTCTTCAGAATGAGGGCGCATACAGTCTTATCACTCTGCTTGTTGTTCCCGGCGGTCTTGTTGCATCTGTTCTTGTTCCCTGGATGAGCAAGAAATTCACCAAAAAATGGGCATACATCGCTGTTCACCTTTTCGGCGGCGTTGTAATGGCAATTATGTATTTCGTTGGCTACGATGCACCGTGGAAACTTATTGTTGCCGCAGTTGCTCTTGTTATGCTTGGTATTCCTCAGGGTGTTAACAACATCATCACTTATGCTATGATTGGTGATACAGTTGACTATCTCGAATGGAAAACAGGTGAAAGAGGCGAAGGTATCTGCTTCGCAATGCAGACCCTTATCAGCAAAATCGGTATGGCTGTTGGCGCATTTATCGGTGTTATCTCATTCTCAGCAGCAGGCATTGACTCAGAAACAGGCTTCATTTCAGCTCAGGGTGCAAACACACTCTGGAATATGCTTGTTCTTTCAGGTGTAATCAGTATGTTTGCTTGTGCAGCACC
>JBGVFJ010000011.1:0-65486 GCA_045121005.1 Acutalibacteraceae bacterium | reverse complement strand
ACGGCGGGATTGAAATTAAATTTTTTGACCGGTTAAAGGCTCTTGAACATCTTGAAAACGCCTCTGCCGTTTCTCAAAGTGACAGCGCGCTACCCTTTTATGATGTGATTGAAAGAAGCGCGGCGGCAATAAGAGATGATGAAGATGGCTATTAACCCTACGGAGGTTTTCCGCAGATTTTCAAAAAAGCAGCTCACCGTACTCAACTGGTGGTGCGCATCGTCACCCCACAGAAGCAAGGACGCAATAATCTGCGACGGGGCTGTTCGTTCCGGCAAAACGGTTTGCATGTCCCTTTCTTTCATCGTCTGGTCTTTTTATGATTTTGATGACACCTCTTTTGCTCTTTGCGGCAAAACAATAGCATCACTCAGAAGAAATCTTATTGTTCCGATGCTGCCGATACTCACCTCACTCGGTTTTGAATGCAAAGAAAAAACTTCAAAGAATTATATCGAAATTTCATACAAGGGCAGAACAAATCGCTTTTATTTATTCGGCGGAAAAGATGAAGGCTCTGCGGCGCTGATTCAGGGTATGACCCTTGGAGGGATACTCCTTGATGAGGTTGCGCTGATGCCTCGTTCCTTTGTAGAGCAGGCCATTGCCCGCTGCTCGGTTGAAAAATCCCGACTGTGGTTTAACTGCAACCCCGAACACCCTATGCACTGGTTTTATCGTGAATGGATAAAAAAGGCAAAAGATAAAAACTGCCTTTATCTTCATTTCACAATGAAAGATAACCCCGGACTTACAGACAACATCCGAAAAAGATACGAATCCCTTTACTCAGGGGCTTTTTATCAACGGTTTATTGAAGGCAGGTGGGTTGCGGCTTACGGAACGGTTTACTCGATGTTTTCGCAGGAAATCCACATCAGAACCCCGGACACGGCTGAATGTGACAAATATTACATTTCCTGTGACTACGGCACGGTCAACCCCTGCTCCATAGGACTTTGGGGCCTGAACCGCGGCAAATGGTACAGGCTTAGGGAATATTATTACAACTCCCGCTCCGAGGGTCAGCAGCGCACGGACATGGAGCATTACCGCAGCCTTGAAAAGCTGGCAGACGGCCTGCCGGTTGAAGCGGTTGTGGTTGACCCCAGTGCCGCGAGCTTCATTCTATGTATCCGCCGCGAGGGAAAATTCAAGGTCATTCCCGCCAAGAATGATGTTCTTGACGGAATACGCCTTGTGTCTGATGCGCTCAAAAAGGAGGAAATTTATTTTTCACCCGAATGCAAGGACACTTTAAGGGAGTTTTCCCTCTACCGTTGGGACGAAAAATCATCAAAGGACGCCCCCAGAAAAGAGAATGACCACGCTATGGACGATATACGATATTTTGTTTCAACAATTCTCAATGCTCCTGAAGATGACTTTTTTGCCCTGAGTGTTAACAGAAAGGAGATGTGAGATGGGATTTTTCAAGAAAATTTCATCAGCCAAAACAGCGGTATCAGTACCGCAGACATACAAACCGCAGATTTTTGATTTTGTGAACAGCTATGTTCCCCTTTCAAACGGACAGACAAGGCTTTATCGCGAGCTTCGTGAAGCAGTTCCGATAATCGATGCGGCAATTCTCAAAACCGTGCGTCTGACGGGAGGTTTCAGAGTGGAATGTGCAAAGCCTCAGCACACGGCACTTCTCAATTCGTTTTTGCAAAGCGTGCCTGTTTCTTCAGGCAGACACGGTGTTTTTGAATTTATTTCAACTTATTTTGAGCAGCTGCTCACCTACGGAACAGCCGTTGGTGAAATCGTGACTGATTCAAGAGGTAACATTGCCGCACTTTACAACGCAGACATTGAAGACATTGAACTTCGCAGAGCAGACAATAACATTGACTGCCTCGTATGTACAAGAAGCGGCGGAGAAGCCGTGCCGGTAAAATATCCGGAGCTTGTGCTTACGAGCGTGCTCAACCCCGAAAGCGGAACACTTTGCGGAAATTCAATTCTCAAAGGGCTTCCCTTTGTCAGCGGAATTCTTATGAAAATTTATTCAACAATCGGCGAAAATTGGGAGCGCGCAGGTAACATCCGTTATGCCGTGACCTACAAGCCTCAGAACGATGCTGTTGACAGAGCATACGCCAAAGACCGCGCTCAGCAGGTTGCCCGGGAATGGGGCGAAGCGATGAAGGCCGGCGGTCCCGTGAGGGATTTTGTTGCTGTGGGTGACGTGAGCATCAGGGCCATCGGCGCTGACAGTCAGATTCTTGACAGTGAGGTGCCCGTGCGTCAGATGCTTGAACAGATTGTGGCAAAAACAGGAATTCCTCCCTTTATGCTGGGTCTTTCCTGGTCATCCACCGAAAGAATGTCGAGCCAGCAGGCAGACCTTCTTACCAGTGAGCTTGAAGCATACAGGCGCATTCTGACACCCGTTATTCTCAAAATCTGCAAAATGTTTTTAACTCTCAACAGCATTGCGGACACACCTGAAATTGTGTGGGATAACATCACTCTTCAGGATGAATGTGAGCTTAGCAAAGCCCGTCTTTATGACGCCCAGAGAGAAAAAATTCAACAGGAAATGAAAGGAGAACCAAATGGATAAAAGCATTGAATCAACACCCGATGCGCAGGAAGTGACTGCAGAAGACCTTGAGCTTATTAACCGTTTCACCCGCAAAAAGCTTGAAAGCGAAGATGTTTTTACTTTTAATGTTATTCTTTGCGACAATGAAATTGACCGCGACGGTGAAAGATTTGACACACACTCACTCGAAAGGCTCAAAAGCATGTTCGTGGGCATCACGGGAATTTTTGACCACAATCATTCATGCAAAAATCAGACCGCAAGAATTTTTAAAACAGAGGTCATAACAGACCAGAGCCGAAGCACCTCTTTCGGCGAAGCTTACACATATCTCAAAGCAACAGCATATATGCCCCGCACGGAGCACAACAAAAACCTTATTGCCGAAATTGATGCGGGCATCAAAAAGGAAGTCAGCGTTTGCTGCAGTGTAAAAAGTTATATCTGCTCGGTATGCGGCAACGATATGCGAAGCGAAAAATGCAACCATATCAAAGGCGTTGAATATTCAGGCAAGGTTTGCCACTGCATTTTAAAGGACCCTTCCGACGCGTATGAATGGTCATTTGTTGCTGTTCCGGCTCAGGTCGGAGCAGGGGTTGTTAAAAACCACACCAAGCAAAAGGTTACCAAAACCTTCTCTGAGCTTTCAAAAGCCATACGCAAAGGCAACGAAATCATTCTCAGCTCCGACCTTTCCAGGGAGCTCGGTGAACGACTTGCCCGCCTTGAAAAAGCCGCCGCAGAGGGTGAAGCATACCGCAGGGAGCTTACCGACGAAACGGTTAAATTTGCCGCCCTTGCTTTAAACGGTATTGATGTTAAAACAGCGCAGGATATGTGCAGAGGTCTTGATATTGAAAGACTCAAAAAACTCAGAAACTCATTTTTGGAAAAAGCAGGCAAGGTTATTCCTTTAACGCCTCAGTTAAAGCCTGCCGAAACAAAAAGCACAGACAATAATCAATTTGTATTTTAAAAAGGAGAAATAAAAAATGTCATTTGATAACGTAAAACTCGAAAAAGGAATGTACGGCACAGGCCGTTCATTTACTCAGGTACTGGAAGCAATTGACCCTTCCGAAAATTATAAAGGCACTTCTCTTGAAGGCCTCGACGCTTATCAGCGTCAGCTTAAAAGATTTGATATTAAGGTTTCGGGTGCGGACAGCAGTGTTGTGGGCAAATTTTTCAGCACAAGTGATGCAGCTGTTCTTTTTCCCGAATATGTTTCAAGAGCTGTTCGTCACGGTATGGACGAGGCAAACTTTATTCCTGACATTGTTGCGGCAACAACTTCAATTGATTCTATGGATTACCGTGCAATGGACCTTGTGATGAGCAAGGAAAATATGGAAATGCCCGAATACACAGAGGGAGAAACTCTTGCCGAAGCTGATTTTTCTGTCAGCGACAGAACAATCCGACTCAAAAAGCGCGGCAGAATGATTACAACATCTTACGACGTGCTTCGTTTTCAGCGCCTTGATATTGTTGCCGTTGCTCTCAAAAGAATCGGTGCATATCTTTCACAAACACTTATGGCAGATGCGGCAAATGTTCTCATCAACGGTGACGGCAACAGCAACCCCGCCGCTTCATCTTCCGTAAACGCCTACACATACGACAGCCTTATTGATTTCTGGAACAGCTTTTCACCCTATGAGCTCAATACAATCCTTGCTTCACCCGATGCAGCAAGTGCGATTCTCAAGCTCAGCGAATTCCGTGACGGCTCAGCAGGTCTCAGCTTCCACGGAACAGGCAATATGATTACCCCCTTTGGCACCAAGCTTATCAAAACTTCCGCTATTTCTTCAGGCGGCACAATCATCGGCCTTGACAAATCCTGCGCTCTTGAGCACATTAAGGTTGGTGACATTGAAACCGACTACGGCAAGCTTATTGACCGCCAGCTTCATCAGATTTCAATCACTTCAATCGACGGCTTTGCCAAAATTATCGGTGACGCTTCAAAGGTTGTCACCAAGGGCAACTGATATGGCATACGTATGGGAAGTTGCAAAGTCATTGGAGCTGTTAACAGAAATTGAAGAAAGCGAAAAAGAAGCAGTTGAATCAATCTGCCAGCAGGCGCTTGATGAAATTAACCTGAAGCTGAAGCCGGGTGTTGACCTCACCGACCCGAGAATCACATCCGCCGCAACAGGCGTTGCCTTTTACAGGCTGTGTGTTAAACGGGCAAACAAAAAGGACGTTGCAGATATGTCTTCCTTCAAAGCTGGTGACCTTAGCATTGCTTTTAACGAAGCAAACTCCTCAGAGCAGCTTAGCCTTGCAAAAGATATGCGCGACGCGGCAATGCTTGACCTTGCACCTCTTGTTGCGGATAACGGTTTTTTCTTCGGAAAGGTGGATGTATATGACACAAACCCAGCTTGACACGGTTTTCAAAAAATTCGGCAGAGAAATTCTGCTCCGTCAGGACGACGGCTGGAGCTCAGAGATTTTTCACGGCTTTGTTCAGCCATTGAGATACAAAAACAAAATGTACCTCGACGGTGTTTATACGGTTATCGGCTTTGATAATCAGGGTAAATACCTCTACATCGGCCCCGCAAAGCACGACCTGACAACTTTTGACACGATGAACGGTTACATTCTTTGTGACGGCACAAAATACACTATTGACCGCGCAGAAAAGGTTTTTTGCGGAGAAAATCCGCTGTACATCTGGGCAATTATAAGGGAGGTTGTTGAAGAATAATGGACAGAATAGTTGCGATTCCGCAAAGAATTGTCGAGTGGCTCAGCGTTCAGACGGAGCTGGGGGACGTGACCTTTTTCACCGAATTCCCGCCTGTTATGAAATCGGTCCCTCTAAAAAAAGCTATCGTTGCCGTGGGTATCAACGAAATGAGTATTGTTGACAAATTTGTTGCAAATGATGACGGCGTGCTGGAAAAGCAGGAATACTGCCGCACGGCAAACATCAAAATGAGATTGAGCATCTGTGTGCCTTATTCCTACGGCGGTACAGCCTGTCACGACTATTTCACAAAAATTGTGGATGCCCTCACCTTCCGCACCGACTTTAACATTGAAGAGTCAGGCTGCGAGGAAATTGAAGCAGACAGAGATACAAGTGCGTTGGTGTGTAACGGTTGGTTTAAAATCGTTGCCGACTTCTGCCCTGCCGAAAGTGTTGATGAAAATTTTACCTCATTTATGAGCAAGGATTTTATCTGCTCCGGACATATCACAAACAACGATATGCACGTAACCCCCGAAGAAAAGGAGCAGTGGAGTAAATCCTTTGTTTCGGGATACTACGTCGGAGACGGGCAGTCTGCCACTTCATTCAATCTGGGCTTCAAGCCAAGAATCGTGATGCTTTTTTGCAGCGATTATCCCGTTATACACATCAATTTTGCAGGCAACTCTGCAAAATGTCATTTCGCTATCGCAACAGAAAACTACTCCACATCAGGGGTAAGGCTCACTGCATCGGGATTTAAAACAAACAGAAGCACCATTGACTCAAACGCTTCATTTTTTAATGAAGCCGGATACACATACTGCTACATAGCATTTAAATAAAATTTCGCCTGCTTTACTCAATGTAAGGCAGGCGATTGTTATTTGTTATTATTTCTTGCTTCATCAAGGCTCGCAATGCCGTCATTATCCTCGGCAGTTACCAGGCGCGAATGAGAACCGATTGAAGCAATGATTTTTTGTTGGTGCTGTTCCATAATTTCTTTGACGCTTTTCTGTGTCAGGTCTTCAATGTTCGGGTCAGCCTCTCGGTTGAGCTCTTCAAGGCGCATTTTTTCTTTGTGCTCTGCGACCTTTTTTTCGTGCTCTTCTTTTCTTTTTTTGTTGCGATTGTACTGCCCGGAATAATAAACCGAAGCAATTACAAGCGAAATAATTTCAGCAACAAGAAGTCTGAGCATTGATGAATATGAAACAATTATATTGTTCTGAACAAAGAGACTTCCGCCGACAAACATAAACAAAAAATTTCCGATAAAAGACGGCCAGATGTCCCCCGAAACTCTTGTTACAACACCTCTTTTAATTGAAGAAAAGAATGTGTAAACAACATAAAACAAAACCACAGAAATAATGAAAACGATTTTTTTGAAACCGCTCAAAAACGAATAATGACCAAAAACAATATTTCTTGCAACAAGAACAAGGGGCAGCGCAACGCTCAGCGCCGCCTGAACAAAGTTGGCATCGCGAAAAGGATATTGAGGGCGCATTGAACGCACAACATATCCGCGGAAGGTGACTTCCTGCATAAGGGCGCTTACTCCGCAGGCGACGGCAAAAATAACGATATTGACAACCGACATTTCACCGTTTGCATTAGGAGTTGCAAACCCCGGAGCAAGAGACGGCATTTTTGTGACAGTGAATATGTCCATCTGCACACCAAAAACAGCAAGCAGCGGCAAAAGCGCCATGCTTCCGCCCACAACAAAGCCCCTGAGCATTCTCAGCGGGTCAAAAATCAGACCAAGGCTCGCCAGCGGGCGGTGGTTGGTGAAGCAGACCACACCTACGGCAACAAGACCGAGACCTGCACCGATAACGTTTGTGCCGAATTGATTGAGGTCCCCCTGAAGCATGGGTGCGAATGCATCCACACAAAAAAACATAAGCACAAGCGCAAATGTGCTCATAATCCCGGGCAATATTTTACTTTTTGGGTTTGCCATTAAATCACCCCGTAAAAATTTGATTCCCACGCAGGGATATATCTGTGGTGGTAAAAATAAAATCTGTAATCACAGCACATTGAATGAACCTTCAATGGCAAAAGAAACATATCACTGTTGCGGTGATATGCGCATATATACAGCTTCGGAGAATATTTTACAATTGTTTTCCTTGCTCCGTCAAGTGCTTTTTCTTCACTGCCTTCAATATCCATTTTAAGAATAGTCACTTCACCGTCAACAACATTGTCAACGCTTTGTGCCTGAACCTCAACGTTACCTGAGGATGAAAGCCGGGAGTTTCTGCCCTTCTTTTTTTCGAAAAGGAGGGTTTCTTTTTTATCCCACGCCGCAAGATTAAAGGCATAAATTTTTTCAAGCTCTTCCGTGTTTGCTTTGAGCTTTTTAAAGTTTTTTTCATCTGCCTCGAAGGCATAGATTCTTTTATATTTGCCGTCACAAGCCGCAACGAATTCGCGGACTGTGTCACCGTCATAAGCACCAAGGTCAACAAAAGTCTCGTTATCTCCGACTTTGAAAATTTCTTTGTAAATAAAATCTTTTTCTTTTTCCGCTTTAAAAAGATATTCAATCTTTCCGCTGACTTTAAAATTGAGAATATTGATATAATTCTCTCTTGATTCTTCGTCAGCAATAAGCTCATACGCTTTGTCAAATTCTTCGTCGTGGGCTTCAATAAATTCACGGGTAAAAATCGAATCATCCGCTACGGGAACATCGGGAGCAACAAAAGGATGCTCGCTTGCCATTTTCTTTACGTTTTCAATGGTTTCGTCATCGTGCACAGCAAAGCTCATCACGATAAAAAAATCATCATATTCTTTGCAGATATCGGAATATTTTTTGACCTGCATTCCTCTGAAAAGCTGTCCGCGGACAAACTTATCACTGGCAAAAATTCCGGCAACCTCCACACCCATATCCCGGAGCTTGTCTATAACCATATCGGCGCCGTTGCCCATTCCGTAAATCACAATGGGAAGCGGAGTGTTTTTTAAAACATACCACACATTTTGTTCAACAATTTTTTCAATCATTATTTTCTCACCTGTTGCTAAATCCTACCTGTATATGTTACAATATTTAAAACTAATTTTCAAGGTTGTGTTTTTATGAGTTTGGTTTTTTCGCAATTTAAATTTAAATACGACACAGATACTGCAAAAAAAGCCTGCGGACTTTTTGAAGATGAAATAAAATCAAGGGTGCCTGACTTTTCATTTAAGGGTGAAACCGTTTTCGAGTTTAAAACAATCACCGACAGCCCTGAAAGCGAGGCTTTTTCTGTTGATGTAACCGACAAAAAAATCACCGTTTGCGCTCACCGCCTGAGAGGATTTATTTACGGCTACTCAATGTTTCTGAGAAAGAGCGAAATCAAAGACGGTCAGTTTGTTCTGAAAGAAGATATATCCGAAAGCTATTCTCCCGCCAAAAAAATCCGCGGTCATCAGCTTGGATACCGTGACACTAACAACACCTGTGACGCCTGGAATACGGAGCAATACCGCAGATATCTCCTTGACCTTATGATGTTCGGGCTCAACACCTTTGAGGGTATCTGTGACAATGAAGAACAAAACTGCCTTATGCCCCTCAGCATCAAGGATATGTTCACCGCGGTTTCCGCCGTGTGTGATGAGCTTGATATTGATGTTTCAGTGTGGCACCCCACATATACAAAAGAAACCGAAGGAGACATCAGAACCAAAATTTATGATTTTTATTCTGATGCAAAGCGTGTTGATGTTTTATTCATCCCGGGCGGCGACCCCGGAGATATGATGCCTGCAGATTTCTTTAAACGCTGCGAGCTGATTAAGTCAATTCTCAATGAAATTCACCCGGGTGCAAAGCTGTGGATTTCTGCTCAGGCACCTCACGAATATCCCGATTGGGGCGAAAAATTTGCAGAAGAAATCAGCAAAGAGCCTGAATGCATTGAGGGTATTATTTACGGTCCGAACCATGCAATGAGCCTTGAAGCCTTGAGAAAAGCCGTGCCTTCAAAATATCCTCTCAGGTTTTATCCTGATGTTACCCATTGTGTAAGATGTGAATATCCCGTTCACTTTGACAGGAATGACTGGCACTATACCTTTGCCTGCACCTTCGGCCGCGAAAGCGTTAACCCGCGACCCGCCGAATACCGTCACATCCACCGACAAACAGAAAAATTCCTCATCGGAGGCGTCACTTATTCCGACGGAATTCATGACGACCTTAACAAGGTTATGTGGAGTGCTCTTGACTTTGACCCGCGTTGCGACATTTATGAAATTGCAAAGGATTATGCCAGAGCGTACATCCCCGAAGTTAATGCCGACGAATTTGCGCAATGCATTTTTATGCTTGAAAAGTGCTGGGAGGGTGCGCCTGACGAAAACCCCGTGATTGATGCGGTTTATAACAAAATCACATCCCTCGTAACCCCCACAACAATGAAAAACTTCCGCTTTGTGATGCATCTCTTTGCAGCAGAGTGCGATATGCTTGTTAAATCGAGATTCGTTTTTGAAAACGGACTTATCAAAAAAGCCAAAAACGAAATCAGAAACGGCAGCATCGGCAAAGCAAAGGAAATTCTCGAAACACCTTTCAGCGACGAATACAATCAGCTCAGAAACAGCATCAGCGCCCACGGCAAGCTGCTGTTTGATTTAATCGGTATGCAGTTGGATGTTGAAAATTATCACGGCAAGGCGTGGGACAGAGGCTGCACCCTTGACACCATTGACCGCCCCATAACAGACAGACTTTATCTGCTGAACAAAATCAACAACGGTGCCGATAAAGACACCCTGCTCAGCTTAATCAATCTCCGCTACGATGAAAATTATTTTTCATTTGCTTTTCACGGCTTTGAGGCTATCGGCAGGCAGGAGGGCGAATTTTATATGGATTTTCAAGGTGACCGCCCCGTTAACGACGGCACATTGCCAATGCGCCTGACCAAGGTTTTTGACCACTACAACATCCGTTTTGCTTTTTCTGTTAAAGGTAACAACGGCTGCAAGGTAAGAATCACCTACAAAAACCGCCGCTTTGACGAAAGCATTGATAACTTCAAAATTGAAATCAACGGCAAAGAGTTTTACTGCGGCAAGCCTTACGGCGGTGAGATTGATGAGGAATACGGCAAAACATATCTCAACGACAGTTACACTGCAATCAACTACACAATTCCCGCTGACTTTTTCACAAACGGTTATGCCGAGGTTAAAATAACAGAACCCGTTACAGGCTTTATGATAAGTGAAATTTATATAGAGGAGTAAGCTTATGTTTTATTCATACAAAGATAACAGCATAAAATTCATCGGCAGATGGAGTGAATTCAACGAAACAATGACATCAGCCACACCCGGCTCAGTTATTAAAATCGCATTCAAAGGCAAGTGGGCAACACTTCATTTCAACACTATCTGGAACTCTCACCCCTATCCTCACCTGTGGCTGAGCATTGACGGCGGATGCAGATTTGAAGCTCCCGTTAATCCCTTCCTCCGGGTTGAAGCAAATGATGACGGGGAGCACGTTGTCACCGTTACCTTCAAAAGCGCGGTTGAAATGCATCAGCGTTGGTATCATCCCTTGGTCGGGAAAATTTCATTCATCGGATACGAGGCTGAGGAGTGTGCAGTTTTGCCTGCAGACAACAGAAAAACCATTGAGCTTGTGGGTGACTCAATCACCGAGGGTGTTCTGGTGGAAGACAGAAATTGGGACAAAAACGAGGGTATGTTTAACCGACCTTATCAGGATGACTCAACTGCCACCTACGCTTACCTCACAGCACAAAACCTTAATCTTATTCCGTTGCATATGGGCTACGGTGCAGTCGGCGCAACAAAGGGCGGCTGCGGAAGCGTACCCAAAGCAAGCGAGGCGTACCCCTATTGCTTTGACGGCCATAAGGTGACATACGCGTCACCCGACTACATTCTCATCAACCACGGAGCAAACGACAGAGGCGCAACGGCAGAAAAATATACCGAAGAATATTGCAAGCTCCTTGATGTTATCAGAAGCATCAACCCCACATCGCAGATTATTGCATTGAGCGCTTTTTGCGGAGCATTCCCCGTTGAGCTTGAAGCAACCATTGAAAAATATAATAAAGAGCACGGTTGCAACATTATCTTCATCAATTCATCGGGTTGGGTACCTCTTGAACCCCTCCACCCCTTGCGCGACGGACACAAAATCATTTCAGAAAAGCTGACAGCAATTCTGAAAGAAAAGTTAGGATTATAAAAGTTAAAGCCATAAGACTTCATCGGTCTTATGGCTTGTTTTTATAACTCAAATATTCTGAACATTACGTTCTTTCGGTTGTGGGTGTAAGTCATATAAATATATTTATCATCTCTGATAACCGCAGGGTAAGAAAACTCTGCTTCGGTGTCATCGCTCTGTTCAATAATCACGCCCTCGTCAAAGCTCTGTGCATTGTCGTGGGTGATTGCATAAGAAATAATATTTCTGTCACCCCAGCAGGCTTCAATGGGATTGTGCACCACAAGCACATCGCCGTTTGCAAGCTGAACACAGTCAATTCCGCTGTTGTTGTGAACAACATCAGTTTTCTCTGCCCTTGCCCAGGTTTTGCCGCCGTCAAGCGAAACACTTTTCATAATGCGGCTTTCTGAAGAGCGGATGAGCATATAAATTTTATCTTCACTTTCCCACAAGGTTGGCTGAATAATTCCTCTGCCGTCTGCAGTTGAATGGTCAAAGGGAACAAGCTCACTCTTTTCCCAGGTTTCACCGCCGTCGCGTGAAAGGTCGGTAAAAGCGTCAAAAGTGGTTTCGGTTTCAATGGACGAAGGGGCACAGATGTTGCCGTTTTTGAGAATGATTGCCTTGTTTTTAACGGGGCCGCGTCCGCCAACATCACCGGGCACAAGCTCGCGGGCTTCACTCCAGGTTTTTCCGCCGTCAAAGGAATCCTTAACCATCGTGTGCCAATTGGGAATGGGCTTACCCACTTTGTAATAAAGGCTGATTTTGCCGTCGTGTTCAAAAAGAACAGGGTTCCAGCAGGGCTCGTTATATCCGCCGGCAACAACCTCGGGCAGAGTCCATTTTTCTCCGTCAAAGGAAGAAAGATAGATATCAACGTCGTCCTTACCTTCCTCTGTGCCGCCAAAAAAGGCGCAGAGAAGTCTGTTGTCATCAACTTTTAAAACAGTTGAAGCGTGAACCTCGGGAATATATCCCTCGGGGAAAATTTTTGTACTGAATATTTCTTTCATACTGTCACATCCGCATTCTGAATTGCGCTGACATAGTAACCGGACTCTGTTTTGCGCAAAGTTATTTTTCTGTATTTTGCAGGCTCAGGCTGAGCAAATGAATTTTCTTCATTCACTGACCAATCACCGTAAGCAACATAGCCAACCGTAAGAGCAACCGAGCCTTCACGGTTTTTGTCAATTTCAATAACATCGGGTAAAAACGCAGGGTCATAACCCGTGAGAGGAATAACATATCTTGCCGCGGCACTCTGATATTCAAACACACAGGTTGAGCATTCAACACTTCTGTGCTCGGGCTTTATATCCGTGCCGAAAAGGTCGGCAAAGGCTTCGTTAACCGTTTTTTCAGGAATGGCAAGACCCGAAACCTCACCCTCAACAAAGGGGAAATCGTGAGGATTGCTTTCATCCTCTGAAAGGAGTGACAAAATTGACGCCACAAGCAAATCTTCCATATCTGCCGCAGTTACGTCGTCAAACACTTCGGGGTCAAGCATAACCACCGGATAAAGAAAATCCTCATACTCCGCCTTCCGGGTTTCCTGATTAAACAAAGTCTGCACACCGCCGACGGCATACATAACCACACTCACAATGCCGATTACCGCAAAGCAGATAATCACAAGCCCCAGAGCAAAGGAACTTTTGCCGGGATGCTTTTTCTTAACTTCCATATTTTCCTGCGACATCAAATCACCTTATCTGTCCGTTACCTGTAACGATATATTTTTCGCTTGTTAAATTATCAAGGCCGAGCGGGCCTCTTGCGTGAAGCTTCTGGGTGGAAATGCCGATTTCTGCGCCGAAGCCGAACTCACTGCCGTCGGTAAAGCGGGTGGAAGCGTTGACATAAACCGCTGCCGCATCCACCTCGGAGGTAAATTTGTTGGCGGCAAAGTAATTGTCGGTCACAATGCATTCGCTGTGACCCGTGCCGTATTTTGAAATATGCTCAACAGCTTCATCAATGTTTTCAACAAATTTTGCACTGATTTCGTATCCCAGATATTCCGTGCCCCAATCCTCCTCAGTTGCTTCAACTGCGGCAGGGTAAATGCTTTTCACTTTGTTGTCGGAATGAATGCGCACACCCTTATCATCAAGAGCCTTGCAAAGAGCAAAAACAGCTCTTTCATCCAAATCTCTGTGAAAAAGCAGGCTTTCGCAAGCGTTGCACACAGAAGGACGTGAGGTTTTGGCATTTACAATGATATTTTTTGCGATGTCGATATTTGCATCCTTATCAACATAAACGTGGCAGTTGCCCGTGCCTGTTTCAATAACGGGAACGGTTGAATTTTCTACACAAGCCTTGATAAGCCCTGCACCTCCGCGGGGAATGAGAACATCAACAAATTCGTTGAGCTTCATAAGCTGAGATGCACTTTCGCGTGAAGTGTTTTCAACAAGCTGAATACAATCAGCAGGAAGTCCTACGCTTTCAACAGCCTCGCGCATTGTGTGGGCAATGGCAATGTTTGAATAAATTGCCTCTTTACCGCCGCGGAGAATTACCGCATTGCCCGACTTAAGGCAAAGTGCGGCAGCGTCAGCCGTAACATTGGGTCGTGATTCATAAATAACAGCAATTACTCCGAGAGGAACGGTAACCTTTTCTATTTTAAGTCCGTTTGGTCTTGTTGTTCCGCTGATAACCTTGCCGATAGGGTCGCTTGCCTGCGAAACCTCAAAGGCACCTCTTGCCATGGCGTCAATGCGGCGCATATCAAGGGCAAGGCGATCAACCATAGCCTCACTCATTCCGTTGAGTCTGGCTGTTTTAATGTCTCTTTTATTAGCTTCAATAATATATTCCGCTCTTGCCATAAGTGCATCTGCAATGGCAACGAGGGCTCTGTTTTTTGTGTCGGTACCTGCAGTGGCAAGCACACGGGAAGCTTTTTTGGCGCGTGCGCCGATTTCGTTCAACATAGTTTAACCTCACTTTTTGGCGCAGAAGAATGTGCCTACCTGCCTACCTTCAATAATTCTGTAAATATCCTCGGGGTTGGTGCCGTTGATAATAACTGTGGGGATTCCTGCTTCTCCTGCTGTTTTGGCGGCGTGGATTTTTGTTATCATTCCGCCTGTGCCTCTGTTGGAACCTGCACCGCCTGCAAGAGCTTCGATTTCTTCGGTGATTTCTTCAACAACAGGAATAAGCACAGCCTCGTCATCGGTTTTGGGATTGCCGCTGAAAAGGCCGTCAATATCGGTGAGAATAACAAGTCCGTCGGCATTGGTGAGCCTTGCAACAATGGCAGAAAGATTGTCGTTATCACCGAAAACGATTTCTTCAACCGCAACGGCATCGTTTTCGTTGATTACGGGAATTGCACCGTATTCAAATAGCTTATCAAATGTGTTGATAAGATTTTCTTTTCTTTCGGGGTTTTCAATGTCGGAGCGTGTGATGAGAAGCTGACCGATTGTGTGGCCGTATTCCGAAAAAAGCTTGTCATACATAAACATAAGCTCGCACTGGCCAACCGTTGCCGCCGCCTGACGGCCGGGTGTGTCCTGGGGCTTTGCATTAAGACCGAGCTTGCCGACACCCACACCGATTGCGCCCGAGGTGACAAGCACAATCTGCATTCCGCTGTTTTTCAGGTCTGAGAGCACTTCAACCAGCTTTTTCATTCTTCTTATATTAGTTTTGCCTGTTTCATAGGTGAGGGAAGATGTGCCCACCTTGACAACTATTTTTTTTGCATCCTTTAAATTGTCCATTTCAATTACCTTTCTTTAAACAAAAGCGAAACTCCGCCGAAAATGAGAATGTCGCCGTTTTTTATAACCGTTGGTTCTTTTATTTTTTTGTTATTGACGTAAGTGCCCGTGCGGGAAAGGGTGTCGGTGATCACCCAGCCCTTTTTCTGCTTTGTGAGCACGGCGTGAAATCTGCTCACCGTTGAAAAGCTGAGGGTTATATCGCAGGCGTTACTCCTGCCGATTGACGTTTCCCAATGAATTACGGGGTATTCCTCCCCTTTGACGGTGTCAATAAAAAGGGCAGGCTCAACCTTGGGCGCTTTTATTCTGAGAAGTGAAAAACAGCACACCGCAAGAATTATAACGCCCATTCCCGTAAGCGCATAGCGGGATAACGGGGCAAGAAAATCAAGCATACTGTCACCTCACAAAATAATTATTCATCATATTATATTACATTTTAACTCACTAAATCAAGGGGATAAAAGAAGTATTGAAAAAAAATTAATACTATTGTATAATTCTCTGCAGAAAGAAAGAAGGATTTTAAAATGGAAAACTCAATGATACTTTACGGAAAATATGACGGCTACAAAAATATCTTTGATTTGGTGAACGAAAAAGACCTTTACCCCGCCGTTTGCGAAATTGTTACTGCGGCAGAAAAGCACTCCCTCAGCGGTGACGTTTTCAAGGCTTATCTTGCGCTTCTTATCATCAACGATGAAAATGCGTTTTCAATTGCCTGCGAAAAAAGAGATATGCCCAAGGGCTCGGTTTATTGGGTTGCTTTGAACGACATCAAGGTGCTCCGCTCACTTTTTAACGCTGAAATTAAAAATAATTCTGTTGCACAGTGCATCAGAAATTACACCCCCAACCCCGACAAACTTGGCACCGAAAATTATGCAATCGGTCAGATGGCTGTTGAGCTCGCCCGTGAGCTTGACAAAACAGAAAGCGACGAGGCTTTTATTGAAGCAATCGCAAACTTTTACAAGGATTTCGGCACAGGCACATTCGGCATCAACAAGGCGTTTGTTATCAAAGAAAACGGTGACAGCTTCACCCTTGAGCCTGTTACCAAGTTCAGCACCGTTACCCTCGACGATTTGTGGGGATACGAAACGCAGAAGAAACAGCTTTGCGACAATACCGAAGCTTTTGTCAACGGCAACAGCGCAAACAACTGTCTGCTTTACGGTGCGGCAGGCACAGGCAAATCAACTTCCGTCAAGGCAATTCTCAACGCATACTGGGGTCAGGGACTTCGCATTATTGACGTGAACAAATATCAGTTCCGTTATCTTTCGGCGGTGATTGATTCACTCAAAGACAGAAACTACCGCTTCATCGTTTACATTGACGACCTTTCATTTGAGGATTTTGAAATTGAATATAAATACCTCAAATCTGTTATCGAGGGCGGTATTCAGCCCAAGCCCGACAATGTGCTGATTTATGCCACCTCCAACCGCCGTCATCTCATTAAAGAAACCTGGTCCGACCGCAACGACACTCAGGCTGACATTCACCACTCCGACACGGTGCAGGAAAAGCTTTCGTTGGCAGAACGATTCGGCGTTGCAATCAGCTTTATGCGACCCGTTCAGAAGGAATATCAGCAAATTGTTCTCCACCTTGCCAAAAGAGCAGGTATCAACCTGTCCGAAGAAGAGCTTCTTAACAGAGCGAGAGTCTGGGAGCTTCGCCACGGCGGAATGTCCGGCAGAATTGCAAGGCAATTTATCGACAGTCTTTCGGAATTTAAGGATGAATGATTATGAAAAAAGCTATAAGTGTATTTTTTGTTTTTGCTTTTATTGTGTGCCTTTTTTCGGGCTGTTCGGCAAAAGCAGGTGTTGAAATCACAAGCTGTGAGCTTAACAAAACAAGCCGCGGTGTCAGCGGAATTTTCACCGTGCTCAGCCACGAAAAGGCTCAGATTTATAACCTTGCCATAACCGTAAAATCCTATGACAAGAGCGGCGCCGAAATTGAAACAATCGAGGGGCAATATGCCGTTTATGTTGACCCTGAGCACGAAGCAACCATAACCGTTGATTTGCCCGAAAGCACCGAAAGTGCAAAGGCGGTGGGCTATTCCTACGTTGTTAACGGAGAAGAAAAAAGCGGAAGCTTTGCAAAAAACAACACCGCAGCATTTCCGCCCGTGACCACAACGGACTCCGAAATCAACACACGAGAGGAGCTTGCTCAAAAGCTGATTGAAGACGTTGAGCATCAGTTTATGCTTAAGCACTTTGAAGCCCACGGCTACTATGACAACGAAAAAAATCAGGTAATCATAGCCTCATACGCCACACAAACGTATGAAGATTGCCGATATTCCTACTCCTTAGAGCCCGACATTTACAATGAGCTTGCAAAATCTATTCAGCAGATGTCACTCACCTGCTATGAAGAGTTTGAAAATTATAATTTCAAAGACGTTAAAGTTTCAATCGGCTTTATGTCTTCTGACGAAAAAATTATGATTTCGGCAACAAACGGAGAAATTGTGGATAATTTTAGTTGATTTTTGCTTTTAATTTCAAAAATTGTGTTGCAAAAGCTATTTGTTTAATATATAATTATTTCAATATAATTCAGGAGGTTGTATTTCTCATGAGTAAAAAAGAAAAAGTGGTTAAAGAAAAGAAGCCCACAGACGCAAAAGTTCTTTCCGCAATTATCAGCAGCATCAGCGCAGTTGTTTGTGTTGCTATCGTTGCAGTTTCAATTTCTATCTGCGCAGGCAAGGTTGCTGACAACAAGATTGCAGTTGCCGAAAAGTATTCTGCAGGCGCAGTAAGCGGCGAAGTTGCAGGCGACGATTCAACAGCCGACAATTCAGGCGATGTTTCAACAGACGACACAGTTGCAGGTGACAACACTGCAACAGATGATACAGTTGCAGGTGACGACACAGCTGCAGATAACGGCGCTCAGGATTCAACTGATGCTCCCGCAGCCAATGACACACAGGCAAGCACAGATGCAGGCTCAAAGGCTCCTTCATCAGTTGCTGACATTCTCAACTACTACAACACAGCTACTAAAAAAGCAGTTGACAAAAAGGTTCTCTTCTCAAAAGAAAGAGTTTCTGTTGAAAAATCATACAAAGCAGGTCTTGCTCTCAACGCATTCAAGAGCCTTGTTTATCAGTTCATGGGCGTTGGCGAAGAAAACAAGTACACAGCAACAGTTGTTAAAGAAGACACAGTTGACAGCTACCACAAGTTCCTTCAGGCTTCCAAGCTCACTCCCGCTGATGTTAAAAACGCTACTTGCGTAGACAACAACGGGGTTTACACAATCACAATTCAGCTCAAGGACGGTGCAAGCTCAGTTCAGGGCGGCAAGGTTAAATCAGCCGGCGGCACAACTCTTGACAAGTGCGGCATTTCACAGGGCGAAGGCGACAAGAGCTATTGGGACCACAAGAACGCTCAGAACGTTTATGATGCAATTGATGACGTTGCAGCTTCAGCTAACATTTCTGAAAGCTACTCAAACGCTGTTGTAACAGCAACAGTTAATGCTAAAACAGGCAACATCACAGGCATGACAGTTAAGTATGATTTCAAATATGAAATCTCTAACGTTATGGGTTCAGAAGGCACAGCAACAGGTGCTTCAACAGTTGTATTCAAAGACTTCAAGTGGTAATCTCAGATACATAATAATTCAGATGGGATGGCAATTGCTATCCCATCTTTTTTGTGGTAAAATAATTTTATCAATTATTTCCCGTGGAGGTCACTATGCTTAAAATCGGCTGTCATTTATCTGTTTCAAAGGGATTTTTGCAAATGGGCAAGGATGCCCTCAAAATCGGCGCAAATACTTTTCAGTTTTTTACCCGCAACCCTCGCGGAAGCAAGGCAAAGGAAATTGACCCTGCCGACATTTCTGCCTTTCTTGCTTTTTGCAGTGAAAACGGAATTTCTCATTTTCTTGCTCACGCGCCATACACCCTTAACCCCTGCTCCGCAAACCCCGAAACAAGAGTTTTTGCAAAAGAAACTATGGAGGATGACCTTCGCCGCCTTGAGCTTCTTGGCGGATGCATGTACAATTTCCACCCAGGAAGCCACACCGGTCAGGGTGTTGAAACGGGAATTGAGCAAATTGCAGATATGCTCAATTCTATTCTCACCCAAGAGCAAAAAAACGTTGTTCTTCTTGAAACAATGGCGGGCAAGGGTTCGGAGGTTGGCAAAAGTTTTGAAGAAATCAGCGCAATCATTGAAAAAATTCATCTTAAAGATAAAATAGGCGTCTGCCTAGACACCTGCCACGTTCACGACGGCGGATATGACATCGTCAACAACCTTGATGCAGTTGTGAAAGAGTTTGACGATGTAATCGGCCTTTCTTACCTGAAGGCAATTCACCTCAATGACAGCATGAACCCCATTGCCGCCCACAAGGACCGTCACGAAAAAATCGGTAAAGGGCATATCGGCATTGATGCTTTTAAAAAAATCATCAACCACCCTGCCCTCAGGGATTTACCTTTCTACCTTGAAACACCAAACGAGTTGCCCGGCTATGCCGAAGAAATAGAAACTCTCAAAAACCTATTTACTTTTTGAAAGATTTAAAGTAATATAATATGTGATTTTGTTTGATTGGAGAATCATTATGGAAATGTTTAAGCTCATCCCCACCGTTGCCGACTACATCTGGGGCGGCACAAGACTTATTGACGAATACGGTATCAAAACCGACAAAAATCCTGCCGCCGAGGCTTGGGTGCTTTCTTGCCACAAGGCCGGCCCTTCAACTGTTGAGGCAGGTGACCTTGCAGGAAAAACCTTGCAGGAAATTTATGAAAGCAACAAAGAAATCTGCGGAACAAACGGCAACAAGTTTGAGTTTTTCCCCATTCTTATTAAGCTTATTGATGCTAAAAACAACCTTTCAATTCAGGTGCATCCCGATGATGAATATGCAATGCGCGTTGAGGGTGAATACGGCAAAACCGAGGCCTGGTATATTCTTGACTGTGACGATGACGCTGAGCTTATTCTCGGCTTCAACCGTGATGTAAGCGTTGAAGAATTCAAGGAAGCCGCTCAGAGTGAAAAAATGCTTGACATCGTGAACAAGGTTAAGGTTAAAAAAGGTGACCTTTTCTTCATTGAAGCAGGCACAATGCACGCCATCTGCAAGGGCATCATGCTCGCAGAGGTTCAGCAGAACTCCAACACTACATACAGAATTTATGACTACGGCCGTCTTGGTGCCGACGGTCAGCCCCGCCCCCTTCACGTGGACAAAGCCGCTGATGTAACCAACCTTTGCCCCCCTGTTATTCCCGACGCTTCTCAGAGAAAAACAGAAGCTCAGGACGGCGGTGTAAGAGCTGAGCTCACAGCCTGCGACCTTTTCAAGATGTATGACATCAAGGTTGACGGCAATTATGAAAGCTTTGCTGACGAAACATCCTTTGTTTCTCTCCTTTGCCTTGACGGTGAAGCAAGCGTTGAGTGCGGAAAAGCCACTCTTACAATGGTTAAGGGTGAAAGCCTTTTCATCCCCGCAAACAGCGGCAAATTCACAATCAACGGTAAGGCTGATTTCCTTGAAACAAGAATTTAACCGTTAAATAAATGCTGACGGCAAGAGCGGAAAAATTATATCCGCTTTTAAACAGAAGCAGAAAGCCGAAGCAATACATCAAAAACAAAAAAGCTGCGCTGACAATATTCAGTGCGGCTTTTATTTTTTGCGTTTCAAATCGAATGCAGAGCAGATTTTTCAGCGCACTGTGTCCGTCGGTTGATTCAACAGGAAGAAGATTAAAAACCGCAATAGCGGTGTTAGCAACAGCAAACATTCTGTTTCCTGCAACAAAGCCGATAACAGCTAAAATTATGTTTACAAGCGGTCCGCCCAGAGCAACTAAAGCTTCTTTTTTAAAAGAAAGGGGCAAATCACTGCCTATCCTCATCCCGTAAGCTCCAAAAGCTACACCCCTGATTTTGCACCCAACAGCTTTCATGCAAATCAGGTGCCCTGCTTCATGCAGAAGACAACACACAAGCCCCACAGGAGCATATCCTTGGGGTGACAGTGCAAAAACCAGCGTCAGCAAAAGGGCAAAATAAACGCTGATTTGAATTTTTGTATCTTTAACAAAAGCTGTCATATTCTGCCGTCTTTTGCATCAAGAAAATCAAGAGGGTCTGCATATTCTCCGTTTTCTTTAACAGCAAAGTGAAGATGAGGTCCCGTGCTGTAACCCGTGTTGCCCGAAAAAGCAATAGTCTCCCCTGCCCTGATGACCACACCGTCGCTCACAAGCACCTCGGAAAGGTGGCAATAAAAGGTTTCGTTGCCGTTTTTATGCACAAGCCAGATATATTTTCCGCTTTTTGAATCGTAGCCCGTTTTGCTCACAACACCGTCCCAGGCGGCAGAAACACAGCTTCCCTCATCAAGAGCAATATCAACAGCATTGTGCACGCCGTCTTCACCGCTGATAGGGTCTTCGCGCTCACCAAAATATGATGTTATTCTGCCGTGAGCAGGGGCGGTCATTTTTCCCGTATCGCCAAAAAAGGACATCACCGCTGCGACCTCGCGGTCATCGTTTTCTTCCTCTGCCGTAGTTGTTTCGGAATGAGCCGCCGACTCCTCCTCTTCCTGTGCAACTGTTGAAGTTTCTTCATCCGGCAACAGATTTTTCTGCACCTTTTCCACCTCAACAGGCTTCATCACATATTCCGCCACCTCTTTCACACTGCTCCACACCTGTGAAAGACTGATATCCGTGAGCATAATTTCATTGTATTTTGCCCTGACAGATGCACCGCCGTCGGGACTCAGACGGCACACACCAAAAATCAAAAGCACCATAAATCCGCACACAAGAAACTGCACGGCGGTGATTTTGACAAAGTAATCTGTTTCTTTATTTTTGGTTTTTTGGTTGGTTTTTCTGTTTTCCATAATTTCACCTCTCTCATATCTATGACAAAAAAGGCAAAAAAATAACCGTCGGCTTTCACCAACGGTTATCTTAAAATTCAAATCAAAGTCTTGCAACGCCCGTGTCTCTAGCTGCCTGAGCAACTGCGGCGGCAACAGTTGTGCCCACTCTTTCATCAAAAGCCTTGGGAATAATATATTCGGGGCAAAGCTCTTCGTCAGAAACAAGAGAAGCAATTGCCTTTGCAGCAGCAACCTTCATTGCTTCATTAATGTCACTTGCTCTCACATCAAGGGCACCGCGGAAAATTCCGGGGAATGCAAGAACATTGTTAATCTGGTTTGGATAGTCTGAACGGCCTGTGCCCACAACTGCGGCACCTGCGGCCTTTGCTTCATCAGGCATAATTTCGGGCACAGGGTTAGCCATAGCCATAACAATGGGGTCCTTTGCCATTGAACGAATCATATCCTGACTTACAACGCCGGGGGCAGAAACGCCAACAAGAACGTCAGCGCCCACAAGTGCATCGGCAAGAGTGCCGTCGATGTTGTTTTTGTTTGAGATTTCAGCCATCTCCTCCTGTGCCGAGGTCATACCCTCTTTGCCCTTGCAAACGATACCGAAACGGTCGCACATAATCACGTTTTTAACGCCAACCTGGATGAAGAGCTTTGCAATTGCAATACCTGCTGAGCCTGCACCGTTGATTACAACAGTTGCATCCTCAACCTTTTTGCCAACGCATTTAAGTCCGTTCATCAATGCGGCTGAGCAAACGATAGCTGTGCCGTGCTGGTCATCATGGAACACGGGAATGTCAACTCTTTCTTTGAGCTTACGCTCAATTTCAAAGCAACGGGGTGCAGCAATATCTTCAAGGTTGATGCCGCCGAATGAGCCTGCAATCATTGCAATTGTGTTGACAATTTCATCCACATCCTTTGAACGGATGCAAAGAGGGAAAGCATCAACGCCGCCGAATTCCTTGAAGAGCACACATTTGCCCTCCATAACAGGCATACCTGCTTCGGGGCCGATGTCACCGAGACCGAGCACAGCTGTGCCGTCGGTGATAACTGCAACGAGATTGTGACGGCGGGTAAGCTCATAGCTCTTGTTGATATCATCTCTGATTTCAAGGCAAGGCTGAGCAACGCCTGGTGTGTAAGCAAGAGAAAGAGATTCCTTATCATCCACCTTTGCTCTTGCGGTAACTTCAATTTTGCCCTGCCATTCATAATGGCATCTGAGGGCTTCTTTTGCATAATCCATTTTAAATCCTCCAAAAATCAATCCCAGGGGAACTTGTAATCAAGACCCAAATCGTCACGGACTTTGTTCATCTCTGCCTGAACAGATTCGTTGATGGGAACACCGCTATCCTTACGGCTGAGCCAGATTTCCCACTCTTTTTCACCTGCGGTGTAAATACGCTCTTCACCGGGCATCTTCTTTGAAGCACGAACAGAACGGATAATATCGCCTGCCTTTTTGCGGGCAATGTCTTCACCGAGGAAGTGATTTGTATCAATAGCAATAAAGTAATGGCCAAGCTGATAGGGGCGGATGTTGCCTTCTTCATCCTTGCCGTCAAGGTCTTTGCCGTAAGCGCCGTCCTGAAGGATTGATGAGAAGAACTCAACTGCCATTGCAAAGCCGTAACCCTTGTATCCGCCGAGGGCCTCACCGATACCACCGAGGGTTGTGAGTGCGGCTGTGCCGTTGCGGATTTTTTTGAGAGCTACACCTGCGTCACCCTCAACAGGGTTGCCGTCGGTGTCGATGATTGTGCCGGGGTGAACATCTTCACCGATTCTTTCGTAATATTCAACCTTACCGTTCTGAGTGATTGAAGTTGCACAGTCAAAGTTGAAGTCGAAATCTTCATCAGTGGGAACACCGATTGTGAAGGGGTTGGTGCCGAACATACCCTCAACACCAAGAGTGGGAGCAACTGAAGGACGGGCATTTGTGCCTGTCATACCGATACAGCCTGCTTTTGTTGCCATTGTGGTGTAATATCCTGCAATACCGTAGTGGCAAGAGTTGCGCACAACAACCATACCCATACCGTACATTTTTGCTTTTTCAATTGCCATTGTCATAGCCTTGTGGCCGATAACCTGACCCATACCGTGGTGACCGTCAACAACTGCGGTTGTGGGAGTTTCTTTTATAATTTCAAAATTTGTAACAGCGTTCTGGATACCTGCATTGATTCTGTCAATGTAAACAGGCTTAAAACGGTTGCAGCCGTGGGATTCGATACCGCGGCGGTCAGATTCAAGAAGAACATCAACAACGATTTCCGCATCATCAGCAGGAACACCAACGCCGATGAAAGCGTCCTTCATAAAATCGTGAGTGGTTTTCCAATCCAATATCATTTTAGGCATAATAAAGACCTCCATCTTTAATGATTTATTTTATTATTCACAATCTGCCCAGCTTTTAGCCCTTTCAACGGCCTTGAGCCACTGAGCATAAATTTTATCTCTTGTTTCAACATCCATTTCGGGGGTGAAAATTCTGTCAACCTCACGGTTCTTTTCAATTTCATCAACATCTTTCCACACGCCGACCGCGAGGCCTGCGAGGTAAGCCGCGCCCAAAGCGGTGGTTTCAACAGTTTTGGGTCTGTTGACAGGAGTTCCGATGAAGTTGCTCTGAATCTGCATCATAATGTTGCTGACACTTGCTCCGCCGTCAACACGAAGCTCGGAAAGCTCAATTCCGCTGTCTTTATTCATAGCTATGAGCAAATCCTTCATCTGCAAGGTGATGGATTCAAGCACGGCGCGTGCAATATGAGCGCGGTTGACTCCGCGGGTGAGGCCCACAATGCATCCTCTTGCATACATATCCCAATAAGGGGCGCCAAGTCCCGTGAAAGCAGGCACAATATATGCGCCGTTAGCATCGGGTACACTTTCGGCAAGAATATCACATTCGTGAGCTTCGGTAATCATCTGCAACTCATCGCGCAGCCATTTGATAACCGAGCCTGCATTGAAAGCACTGCCTTCAATTGAATATGTGGTTTTGCCGCCAAGGCTCCACGCAACACCTGTTACAAGGTTGTTTTTGGAACGGACTCGTTCCTCGCCTGTGTTCATAAGCAGGAAACAACCTGTTCCATATGTATTTTTTGCCTGACCTGTTTTGAAGCAGGCCTGACCGAAAAGCGCCGCAGGCTGATCTCCGATTGCTCCGCAGATGGGCACGCCCTTGAGAAGCTGAATACCTGCAACTCTGTCGGAAGCAACAACGCCGTAGATTTCACTCGAAGAAACGGGGGTGGGAAGCATACTCATCGGCACGCCCAACACCTCGCAAAGATATTCATCCCAGCAAAGCTTGTCAACATCAAAAAGCATTGTTCTTGAAGCGTTGGAATAGTCGGTCACGTGAACCTTACCGCCTGTAAGATTCCAGATGAGCCAGGTTTCAACCGTTCCGAAAAGGAGCTGACCTGCCTCCGCCTTTTCACGAGCGCCGGGCACATTGTCAAGAATCCACTTGATTTTTGTGCCTGAGAAATAAGCATCTATGAGAAGACCCGTATGCTCGCGGACATAATCCTCAAGCCCCTGAGCCTTCAGCTCTTCACAAAGGTCAGCAGTTCTTCTGCACTGCCACACAATGGCGTTGTAAACAGGAAGACCTGTGGTTTTGTCCCAGATAATTGTGGTTTCACGCTGATTGGTGATACCGATTGCCTTGATTTCGGCAGGGTCAAAGCCGCCGCTTGCAAGCACCATTGACATGGACTGAAGCTGACTGCCGAGAATTTCCATAGGGTTGTGTTCAACCCAGCCCGCCTGAGGATAAATCTGCGTAAACTCATTCTGAGCCTTTGCAACGATTTCACCTTTCTCGTTAAAAATAATTGCGCGGGAGCTGGTTGTGCCCTGGTCTAAAGCCATAACATACATAGGGAGAATACCTCCTTTTTAATATGAAATTATCACACTATAATGTTATCCCTTTTGGCAGAAAAAGTCAATTGATAATATGTAGATTTTCCGCACATTTAATTGGAAATTGTGCAACAAAAACAGACTGCCGAGGCAGTCTGTTGGACACAATTTATTTTTTAAAAACAAACAAATATTCGTGTGCAATCAATAAAAAATTATACTTTACACTATTTGTTTTCCAATATCCTGTTGCTTTACAGTTATGTTGTTCCTTGATAATTAGCTCTTTAAGTTTGAATCCTGAATCTTCAAAAATTCGCATAACCTCAAAAGACATAGGTATCATATGACCTTTTTGACGAGTGTCACCCATAAGAACAGCACAGAACTTATCCTTCTTCAGAACACGGTAGCTCTCGTCAGCTACCTTTTTCATTTCCTCAAGAAAATCTTTTACCTTTAGCAAAGACAAATCTTCGGGAATATCCTCGCTATACTGAATAATATCGGCATAAGGCGGATGAGTACATATCAAATCAATACTTTCATCCGGAATAAAATCAAGATTTCGGGCATCTCCTTTATGCAAATAAACCTTTCCGTTTGCACCTTCGTGCTCAAAATCCGTTTTCTCTTTACAACGAGCAAGAGCAACATCATTTACATCAACACCTATAATGTTTCTGTTAAGCAACTTAGCTTCAACAAGAGTGGTGCCACCACCTGCAAACTGATCAAGAACCAAATCGTTTTCCTGAGAATAACGAAGCATTATATTTCGTGGTATATACGGAGACCAATTCCCTCGCCACTGTGCATCGTGGGTTGCCCAATCTCCTCTTTTCGGAAAGGTCCAATGCGTGGTCATCTCAAGCTCAAAAACATCAGGTTCCCATCTAGTTATTTTTTTAGCCATTATTTAAAAACCTCACTAATTACTCCATCTTCCAAATCTCTGATACTGTAGATGTGCTGCATAACATCAAATGCTTCTTCGAGGTTATTCCGTGCACTTGCCCAACCTTTTCCGTCAGTAAACCAAACGAATGTAAATCCGTCTATTTCTTCGGTTTCCCAAGCAAGAGTTTTATAACTACGTGCTGTTTCGTTTAATTTACTTCCACCACTACCATAGAAGTTGGTTTCAATACCATAAATCATTTCAGGCGTTTTGATTACAAAATCGAAACGCTTTTCCATTTTTCCTTTATTTGAAATAGCAGATAAATCTATATTCCACTTATCAGTTATCTGATGAATATACATTTCTTTGAAATAGTTGACATCTTTAATAAATCCTGCTTTCTGAATAAAGCTCTCAACTAAATCTTCCATAAGATGTCCGCCTCGATTTTTACGACCGTTAGAATCAAGCCCGGTTTCAACACCTGTAGCATAATCTACCAAGTTGTTAACAATATGATTTTCCAATAAATCAAACAGTCCGGTTTCTCTCATAAAATATTTGTAATTATCGCTATTGACCGACAATCCATTAAATTGATATAAACATCCGCCGTTCTTGTCCTGACAATAAATTTCATTTGCTCTAACAGCTAAAAGCAAAGGTATACACTTCAGTACTTCAGGATATTTTTTTATAAGATTTTCAAAATCTGATTCAATATTTTTAGAACCAATAAGTGAATTAAGTATATTAAGCTCAACCTTAATGTTCTCTACATTTCTATGAACCTTTTCAAAATCTATGTAATAACCATAATCAGCAATACTATCACGGAATCCCAACAACCATGTATTAAAATCTCTCATATCTATCCTCCCTAAAAATTAGAAATCAAAAGTTCCTTTATCTTTCCCCTGTCCTTGCTGTTACTATTAATTATTCTGACCGCTTCTACTCTTGTAATATTATAATTCGAATAAATTTCATCAAAAAAATTATCACTTTCGTTTATATTTTTAGGATCTGAATTACTCACAACGATTTTAGCACCTTTTTTATCTATCTCATCAACGAATTTGGCCAGCTCCATCTGCGCCTTATCATCGAACAACGTTTCCGTATATGCTGTAAAACCTGATGTTTTAGTTAAAGGTCTGTATGGCGGATCAAAATAAACAAAAGTATGTTCATCAATAAACTCTGCCGATTCCTTATAATCACCACAAAAAATACAAACATTTTGAAGTTTGCCTGAAACAGCAAGCAGATTATTCTCATCGCAGATTAGCGGCTTTTTATACGCTCCCATAGGAACATTAAACTGACCCTTCTTATTCACTCTATAAAGTCCATTAAAGCAAGTCCTGTTAAGGAATATCATCAACGCCGCAGTTTCAACATCAAAAATGTTGGTACTTTTAAGACAATTGAATCGTTCTCTTTTGTTATAATAGTAATCTTTTCTACGTGCGTCATCCAGTGGTATAAACTCGTCCTGCATTTTGTCAAGCATTACAATTAAACTATCAACATCTTCTCTAACTACCCTATAAGTGTTTATAAGTTCTTTATTTGTGTCACTGATGTATATTTCTTTTAAATCATATTTACTAAGAACATCAAACAATACAGCTCCTCCACCAACAAGTGGTTCAGCATATTTTGTAAATCCTTGATCTGCAAAAGGATAATATTTTTCGATCTCTTTAAGGAGCTGACTTTTTCCTCCCGCCCACTTCAAAAACGGTTTAACGCTATTTTCCTCAAATCCAACATGTCTCAATGTTCTCGCATCTTCCGGTTTAGTAGATTCGATAGGTATTATCCACATATTTCCAAGCATTGCCGCATTTGCGATTCTATTTTCTCTACAAAGAGTAATTACCCGTCTATGAGAAATGTTCCATTTTTCAGCAGCTTCATTAGCAGTCATAAAAGCCAACATATTTTTTTACCTCCAAAGTTATCATAATTATTATATTCCATATCTGGAACAAAAGCAATACCATTTTAAACAAAAACAGACTGCCGAGGCAGTCTGTAAAAATTTTATTTTCTGATTTCACCCGCAAAAAGGGCACAGCTTTGTCGATAGTATGGCCAAACATAAATAATCGGCAGAATTCCCACGCAAGCCAAAATCCACGGAGCGAAGCTAAGCTTGAACAGAGCTGTTTTTCTGAGGTTTCCGTTCATCACTTCGCAGCTTCGGCGGATTGCTTCAACAGCCGACAGCCTCGGGTTTTCTATGAGGATGCTTTTGGCAAGAAAATATTTCTGCACAACCAAAAATCTGAAAACCAATCCCGTTATAATCAGCACCCCGCCCCCGGCGATTCCGCAAAGAAAGAGGTTGAATTCAATCCCTGCATCATAAGCAAGATAGCAAAAAGAAAACACTACCGCCGCCCCCGGCAGAAGCATCAGGTTTGTCCAGAAAAGCTTTGCAAAAAACAAAGCAATATTCAACCTGAATGCCTTGAAATTATTTTTTGGCGCAAGCCAGAAAATTGCTCTGCCTGCTCTGTTTTTTCGTTTATAAAAGCTGAACCATGCGTCAGTGCCCGCGCCAAAGCCGCACCGCACAAACACAAAAACAGCAAGAGAAGTCATCACCGCCGCAGCGCAAACCATTGGATTTGAAACATATAGATTAACCAAAAAAGGAATGGCAGTAAAAACAATTACCGCGCAAAAATTCACAAGCAAAAACGAAGCCGACTTTACCACATTACCGTTCAGCACACCTTTTGTGAGAATTTTAATCTGCGAATTTTTCATAAAATCACCGTCCCTGAATAATGGTTGGCAATTTTTTCTGTTTTATTCAACGAGCTGTTCACCCTGCTGAGGAAAATCAAAGCCCTGCATAAATCCGTTGTGCTCCTGACTGCTCACATCTCCGCCGATAACCGCACCCTCACACACAAGAATGTTGGCGTAGATAAAATCGCAGTCCTCTCCGTAGCCGGGATAATTTTTGATTTTGTAGGTCCACTTTTTCGCTGTTCTGCCTGCATATTTTGTTAAATCAAAATTCTGTTCAAGCTGCAACTGATTATATTTTTCATAAACAGAGTTGAATTCCGAGGGAATAATCACTTCTTCCACCTTAACGGGGTCTTCGTCAACCTCCCATCCGAACTGCGAAAGAAAGGCAAGCCTTTCCTCTGCATCTGACGCCTTGAGGCTGATTGCTCCGTCATTAACGGCAGGAGCATCTCGGTTGACAGCAAAATACAGCAAAAGCAACACAGCAACAATTCCTGCGAGAATAATTATTAATCTTTTTTTATCTGTTCTGAGAGAAAGCACAAACATAAAAACGCCCCCGAAACGGTGAGATTATATAACAATCTATGCGCCGCCGAGGACAAATATTCTATCTTATTTTCATCAGAATGGGCATTATACCCGAGTCGGTTATATCCACAACGGCATAATTGCCGTCACGCATGCTGCCGGGGTTCACGAACCACACACCGTCAATATATTCAGTAACAGGATTGTGGGTATGACCATATAATGCAATGTGAGCGCCTCGCTCTTTTGCCGCCGAAATCAGCAGACTTGTTCCGTGCTTCACATATTCTCCGTGGCCGTGGGTAGAATAAATCACCTTGCCGTGAATTTTATCAACAGAAAAGGCGGGCAATATGCTGCCCCAATCGCAGTTGCCCCTGACCTTAACCGCAGGAAGCATTATCCCTGCATACTCCAGGTCGTGCTCACCGTCACCGAGAAAAAACAGCATCTCTGCCGTTGGCTGTTGGTCAATGGCACGCCTGAGTTTAAGCGGGTCACCGTGAGAATCGGAAACAACCAAAATTCGCATTCATACCCCACTCCTTTTTACAATATATTTTATTATAACACTGCGGAGGTGAATTGTAAATGGACAAAAATGCAGACAAACTCATTGAAGCCCTCGGTGCAAAATCACCTGACGAAAAAAAGAAAATGGCAATGAATATGCTCTCTTCAATGAATCCCGAGCAAAGCGGAAAAATCAAAGAAATTATGGCTGACAAGGAAAAGCTGCAGTCAATTCTTTCTTCACCCCAGGCGCAACAGCTTTTAAACAAACTGAAAGGCAAACAGTAATGGACTCCTTAAATGATATTCTTTCTTCACTTTCACCCGACGACATAAACTCCCTCAAGAGCATAGCTGAGTCTGTTTTCGGCGGTGACGAAAAGCAGAATTCTCCGCCTGCCCCTGACCTGTTTGGAGGAATATCACCCGAAATGCTGATGAAAATTTCAAACATAATGGGGGCAATGAATTCGGGCGGCAATGAGCGTTGCAGACTCATTGAAGCGCTCAAGCCAAACCTCAGCGCCAAACGGCAGAAAAAAGCCGACGAAGCTATGCAGATGCTCAAAATTCTCGACATTCTTCCTATGCTCAATTTACTTAACCCGAACGGTGACGGCAATGATAACAGGTGAAATCAACCGAATACAAAATCCGCTGAGCTCAATCCTCGGCTCTGTCAGCTCCGTTTTTAAAGACGGAGATATGATACTCATTCTCGCGATGGTTATTCTTCTTTCCCAGGACGGAGCAGACAAAATGCTTATCCTTGCTCTTCTCTATATTCTCACTTAACCTCTTGACAGATAGTTTATAATATTATCAGACTATTTTTCAGGAGGATTTTTTATGACCTTTACTTATAAAACCCAGGGCACCTGCTCATCACAGATTGAATTTGAGCTTGATGGCAACATTGTTAAAAATGTTAAATTTTATGGGGGTTGTAACGGCAACCTTAAGGGAATTTCCGCTTTGGTTGAGGGTATGACCGTTGAAGAGGTTCAGCAGAAGCTTGCGGGTATCACCTGCGGATTTAAAAGAACATCCTGCCCCGACCAGCTTGCAAAAGCAGTTACAAAAGCGTATAACGAATGAAAGAGAAGTTGCGGCTTCTCTTTTTTATTTTTTATTTTTGCAACATTTTTGCACTTTCAAGGGAATTATTGCTGAAAGGGGGAATGAATATGACAATTCAATCGTTGCGTACGGACGATTGCTTTGAAGAAGCAGTTACAAAATACTCCGATTTGATTTATCGCGTAGCCTATATGAACGTGAGAATCAAAGCTAACGCGGATGATGTTTTTCAGGAGGTATGGTGCCGTTATTATCAAAAAAGTATGACTTTTGAGAGCGAGGAGCACAGACGTAATTGGCTCATAAACGTGACGTTAAAATGCTGCAAAAAAGTCTATTCCTCTTCCTGGCATAAGAAAACGGTTTTCTTTGATGATTTTCCTTGCCTGAAAGAGGAGCTTCCTCAAAAAGATTACGAGGTCTATTTTGAAGTTATGAGTTTACCCGAAAAATACCGCATTCCGATTTATCTGTATTATTATGAAGGATTTTCTGTTGAAGAAATCAGCAAAATGACGAGTATCAATTCCTCCACTGTTCGCAGTCATCTTAAACGAGGCAGAGAAAAAATCAAACATTCTTTGAAAGGAGCTGAATTAAATGAATAAAAAAAGTTCTGATATTATAAAATCACACATCAGACCCGATGAAGAGCTGATAAAAAAGGCAAAAGAAAACGCAATCGCATCCCCCAAGCCCAAAAGCAACCCTCAGATTATGAAAATCTGTATTGCTGCTTGTCTTGCTTTAGCAATAGGCTTTTCAACCACTTTGGCTTACGGGGAGCATTTAACTAACAAACCTACGCTTGCAAAGCCAACTGAAACCGTAAGTAATTACGAAAACAGACAGCTACTTTACAGTAAACTGTCTGCCGCTGTGCCGGTTGACAAAAGCCTTGCTGATTTCAAATCCGACTTTCACACAGCTGACATAGCTTCATTTAACGAATCTATGCTGACCGATTACTGCGTTGCCATTGTTGAGGGTGAAATAATCAGCATAACACCAAAAGAATATGTAATTGTTTCAGAATACGAAAAATTCGGCAATAATACACTTACCGAAAAGGTGCACACGCTTATATACGAATTTCACGTTACCCAAACCCGATACGGCAATATTCCCGAAAACGAAACAATTCTGATAGAAGACAAAGTGTTTTTCATCGAAGAAATTTTTTCACTGAAGGTCGGACACAGCTATGTTCTCCCCTTGTGTTATGATGACGGTGAAATTACGGAGCCCACAGGAAAGCTCATCAACGGAAACGTAGAAAAAGAAAGTCCTTACAGCACCGTGTATCCGTTTCACCCGCAAATTGAGGCAGTTAAGGACGGTTACTTATTTACGAACGATTGGAAATCATTATCTGTAAGCAACGCCAAAAAAGTAAACGTAGATGTTGAACTGAGCGAAATGGGTCAATATTATGAAGAGAAAATGCTGTTTCTTAACCAAAGTGATTTTAACAAAGCATTTCAATCAATAGCAGATAAGCTATAACAAAAACGGTACAGCCGCAGAGCTGTACCGTTAAATTTTTTAATACGTGCCCACTTCGTCGTAATAGATTGACAAAATAGTTTCGTAAAAGGCTGTTTCGTCAATATAAAATTCCGAATGCTTATCGTCGCCTGCAACCATTTTACCGGGAGTTGAAAAGGTCTGAAACTGACCGTTTGACTTGGTCACAAACTCAACCGCAAGGTATGAAACGTCGCTGAGGCTGACGTTTGTGTAGGCATAATTCATTGCAGTGTTATAAATTTTGGTGATTGCAGAAACGTCTGTGCCGATTTTTTCAACACCTGTTCTTGCAAAAGCCTTGATATACTGGGTCTGGCGCTCCATTCGTCCGAGGTTGCCGCTGACATCCTTATGGTCACGGTAACGGACAAAATCCATTGCTCTGTCTCCGCGGAGCTTGACTGTTTTGCCCGCCTTGAAGCTGCCGAAATCCTCATTTGGTGTTACGGTAACGCCGCCAACCGCATCATTGATGGGTCCGATACCCTTCAGGTCAAGAGCGGCATAAGAACGAATAGGGATACCGAACATAAGCTTCTGCAAGCTGGCAACAACGTTTTCACAGCTTGTTTTGCCGCCGTCACCGTAAGCATAAGCAAGGCAGACCTGAGTTTTTTCCACCCTTACGAAAGAACCCTTGGTATCGTAAATATCCACTTCACCGATTGTATCACGGGGAATTGAAAGCAGCTTTGTTTTGCCTGTTTTGGTATCGTAAGCAATGATAATCAGCGTATCCGCCTGACCGGCTGTGCCGATTGTAGAGTTCTGGTTGATTTTTTTGGCATCAACACCCATACAGGCAACTGATGTTATATTTTCGTTAAGACGGTAGATTTTGCCGTTGTATCTGACGGTTTTACCGTCATCCTCAACCTCTGCTTCTTCGACCGATTCAACAACTGTGTCTTCATAGTCAAGCAAATTCTTTTTACCTGAATTTATCATAAAAAACAGTGTGCCTACGCCCACAAGACCCAGCATAAGGAAGAAAACAATCACACCGAGAATAATTTTGCCTGCGGATTTTTTCTTTTTCTTGGGTGTGGGTGCCGGCTTGCGATGCCTTGATGATGAAGAAACTGCGGCAGGAGCTGTTGAAAGTTCGTCAAACTTTTCACTGAGATTTTTAATTTTCTCCTGCGCTTTTTCACTATTCATTAAAGAGGTCGGGCTGTCGCTGTAATAATAATCGCTATGACCCGAGCCGTGAGAGGAACTGTGGTGGCGGTGGGAATGACCGCCCGAATGATGTGACGAGCTGTGGTGATGATGGTGGGAAGAATGGTGGTGATGGTGGTGACTTCCCGAGCCATGAGAATGGTGCCCGCTGTGGTGATGTGAATTATTTTGTGAGCTCATCTGAAATTAACACTCCGTTTACCAGGTATCTGTATTGCGGCTGGTTAGCAAAGCAGGTACTTAAAGTTACAATTTTACTATCCTTATCAAGAGTAATGTCATCTCTTGCGTTAAACAACTCGAACTTGGGGTTCATAATGCTGTATTGATATGACAGAATTTCACTTTCCTGAGTGAAGTCATACACTGTGGTGATTCGTCTGTTATCGTATTTCAATGCAGAAACAATTCTGTAGGTGAATTTGTGACCGGGAGTATAGATATAAAAATACTCGTTCTTGTCAAAAAATTCTTTGTCTTCAAAATTGTGAAGCATATAAAACATTGTGTCGTCGCGCATATTGTGGCCGTAAACCAGAGTTACAGGGTCCGAAAAATCCTTGGAATTGCAATCGTTTGAAAAAATGCAGCCTGCCAAAAGATATTTTTTGTAAATTGAACGGCGCAGATAATAGTCATCCTGCTCGTTCTGAAGAATGGGATAATCAATAACGGTGCCGGGCATCTGAACCCAGGCATAAACATCACTGTTGATTTTTTTCAACGCTTCAAAATCAACGGGGTTGTCGGCAAGCTGAGGGGTATCTTCTTCCTCTTCTTCAACCTGAGAAACATACTGCTGTGAAAGCCCGTCATAAATGTTCTGAGCCATGTAGTTGTTATACCAGTTCCACACAAGGTACACAACACCTGTTGCGCAAACCATAAACAACATTATAACAAGAATAACGATGAGAACTTTTTTCTTTTTTTCGCGTGATTCTTCGTAACCCATAAAGTCACCCCTATCAAAACAAAAAAGCTCCGTTAAGACAGAGCTTTTTCATCGGTCAATTAAGAAATTATTTAATCTTCTTTGAAAGAACAATACCTGCTGCTGAACAAGAAACAACAGCTGCGATTGCGCCAACCTCTGCCATTACAGAATAGCCTGTGTCGGGAGAAACACCTGAATCATCGCCGGGCTCAACAGGTTTTGCTGAAGGGCTCTTCAAAGCGCTTGCGCTGAAGGTTGTTGCACCAATAAGAAGAACTGCTGCGAGAGTTGCAAATAATCTTTTCATTTCAAACAATCTCCTTTCGTGTGCCCCAAAAGGCACCCTTGTCGATTATCATAATAACAATAATATCGTAAAATGTCAAGTTATCAGAAAGAAAATTAAAAAATAATTTTTTCTATTACAGCGTTAGACACAAGAAAGCCTTCCGGTGTAAGAGCGATTGACCCGCTGTCTGTTTTCACAAGCCCGGCTTTTTTCAAAGCGTCAGTTTTTGCGAGATACTTTTCTTTGGCAAAAGAAGGGAATCTGTCACGGCATTCATCAAAAACCAGACCCTCCGCAAGCCTTAAACGAAGCATTATATATTCTTCCGAATCTCCGCCGTCGCCGTCATCAACCGGCTCAGCTCCGCTCTCAAAAAGACTAATATCACGAGGATAGAAAAATCTTTTTCCGTCAAGGAATGAATGTGCCGACGGGCCGATACCCAGATATTCTTCGCAGTTCCAATATTTCAGATTGTGCCGACTTTCGAAACCGCGCTTTGCAAAATTAGAAACCTCATACTGTCCGAAGCCGTTGGCACCGAGGAAATCAACCATACCGAGATAAAGGTCTGCGGTGAAATCGTCATCAGGAAGATTGAGCTTGTGTGCATTTTTGTGAAACCACGTACCCTCTTCAATTTTCAGCATATAAGCGCTGATGTGCTTTGCGCCTGAATCGACACAGAACCGAAGTGTTTCTTTGAGGCTTTTTTTGCTCTGGTCGGGAATGCCGAGCATCACATCAAGAGAGATATTATCGATTCCTGCCCTCTGCGCAAGGCTGATTGCCCTTTCAACAGCCCTGACATCAGCAATTCTGCCGAGGCGTTTTCTTTCATCATCAACAGCAGACTGCATACCGAGAGAAATTCTGTTGACACCTGCAAAAGCAATTTTTTCAAAAAAATCATCCTCAACGCAGGAGGGATTGCACTCAACGGTAACCTCACCGTCGCAGACGAAATGCTCCTTGGCAGCCGCTACCAACTCGGTTATTTTATCTCCGCCCAGAAGTGACGGTGTGCCGCCGCCAAAATAAAGAGTGTCGGCTTTTCTGTTTGTTTTCTGCGCCCAATTTTTTAAAGAAGCTTTAATGTAAGCAATATAATTTTCGCAATCGTGTTCCCCTTTTTTCAATGAATAAAAGTCGCAGTACGGACATTTGCTTTTGCAAAAAGGGATGTGGATGTACAACCCGATTTTTTTCACACCTTCACCTCCAAAAAAGGCAGGCTATAAGCCTGCCTTTGATTTTGTTATTCAGCGTCAACACCTGCGTTAACAACCTTTGCTGTTTCGCTGCGGCGTTCTTCAAGTTCTGCATACATTCTCTTTCTTGTTTTGTCGTCAATGTTGTAGAAGAACTTGGGAATCATACCCAAAAGTCCTGTAACGGCAGGAACAAGAGTAGTTGTCATAAAGAGCAAATATTCAGTTCTTGTGCTCTGCTGACCGGGTTTAAGACCCTGGCGATAGCCGATAGCTTCAAGAAGAACTGTGTTGAGCACGGTGCCCATTGAGCCCACAACCTTGCTTGCAAGGCCCTTGATAACACCTGTGATACCCTCTGTACGGTAGCCGTATTTCCATTCACCGTAGTCAATAACCTCGTTACCGATTTCGGTGGGAATAACCTTACGCAAAGCGTAAACACCGTTCCATACAGTTTCACGAATCATAAATGCAATAAGCATTGTCCATGTCTTCTTATAGTTCTTGTTGATTGAACCGAACAAGTAAACGAGAAGCAACAACGCATTGCCGAAATGGTCACCGAAAATCCACAAAGCCTTGGTTGAGAAGTTTTCTCTGAGCTTGGTGATGTAGGTGTAGCTGGCATATGTAACAAACATACCGGGAATACCGACAACCAACTCAGCTGAGCTGAAGTTGAGAACGTTGATGTAGTAAAGAGAAATGCTTGTACCGATATTGCCGAAGGATGAAAGCAGGTCTGAAAGAGCAAGTAACATCAACGGTCTTGAACGGAAGATTGAAGTAAGTGTTTCTTTGTAGTCAGGCTTTTCAACCGACTGAAGAACTCTTTCTTTGTATACAACTGAGAAATAGAAAGAAAGTGCACTTGAAGCAGCTGCAGTTGCAACACCCATAATAATGAAGAGGCTGGACATACTGATTTTCATGATGCCGTTGTTAACAAGGTCGATGAAAATTGTGACTGCCTGCTTGGGAAGGTTTTCAACCAAGCTGGAAATAAGGTTTGCCTGGTTGATGATACGTGTTCTATCAACAGTATCGGGGGTGATTGTAGCAAGAATACCTGACTTCGCGATGTTATAAAGGCTGGTTGCCAGGTTGGTTATCATCTGCAAGACGAAATACGCTATAATCTTGGGCATATATGTTGCCGCCGCACCCGGGAACATGGCAGGCATTGCCCAGAAGAGAATTCCCAACGCTGCGCCGGGACCTGCATATAAAATAAGATATGGCTTAAACTTGCCGAAACGAGTGTTGGTTCTGTCAACAATGGCAGCAAGGAACAGGTCGTTGATAATGTCCCATACGCTAACAATTGCGCTGATGATGGTCTGCCATCTCAGGGCAATAACAAGAACGTCGGTTACAAAGTAGGTTTGCTTTGAGGAAAGATTCAAAGACTGAGCAATGTCATAAAGGACATAAGCTGTCGTCTCACGGCTTCCGACATAACGCCTGGATTTGGGCATTTTTCGGTTAGCCTTCTCTGCCTCGGCAACTTCTACCTTTTTGGTATCTTTTGCCATATATTTCCTCCTTAAGAAAAAATTATTTTTTTTTGCATAATAACTTACTTTGCCATTATATCACAGCATAAACACTTATTGCAAGATGTTTTTTATATTCTTTTTCATAAAAAAATCAGGCAGATGCCGTGCACCTGCCTGAAAATATTTAGTCGAGAACTTTGTTGTCTGCTTCATTTGTAAGAGTCTGTGCTGTTGCACTTCTTCTTTCTGCAAGCTCGGCGTACATTCTCTTTCTGGTCTTATCATCAATGTTGTAGAAGAACTTGGGAATCATACCAAGAAGACCGCCCAAAGCAGGAACGAGAGTTGTTGTCATAAAGAGCAAATACTCAGTTCTTGCTGTCTGCTGGCCGGGCTTAAGACCCTGACGGTAGCCTATTGCCTGAAGCAATGCTGTGCTGAGAACACCGCCGATTGAACCAACGATTTTACTTGCAAGGTCTTTAACAAGACCTGTTGTACCTTCTGTACGGTAGCCGTATTTCCATTCACCGTAGTCAATAACCTCGTTACCGATTTCGGTGGGAATAACCTTACGCAAAGCGTAAACGCCGTTCCAGATTGTTTCACGAATCATAAATGCAATAAGCATTGTCCATGTTTTCGAATAGTTCTTGTTGATTGAGCCGAAGCCGAAAACAAGAAGAAGAAGGAAGTTTCCGAAGTGGTCACCAAAAATCCACAAAGCCTTGGTAGAGAAATGCTCTCTGAGCTTTGTAACGTAGGTGTAGCTGGCGTATGTAACGAACATACCGGGAATACCAACAACCAATTCAGCTGAGCTGAAGTTGAGAACGTTGATGTAATAAAGTGATGTGCTTGTGCTTACGCTGCCGAAGTTGGCAAGCATATCGGAAAGAGCAAGCAGCATCAAAGGTCTTGAACGGAAGAGTGATGTGAAAGCCTGCTTGTAATTGGGCTTTTCAACAGCCTGAAGAACTCTTTCTTTGCACACAAGAGAGAAGTAGAATGAAAGAGCACTTGATGCAGCTGCAGTGGCAACACCCATAACAACAAAAAGTGTTGACATCTGAATTTTCATAACACCGTTGTTAACAAGGTCGATGAAAATTGTAACTGCCTGCTTGGGAAGGTTTTCAACCAAGCTGGAAATAAGGTTTGTCTGGTTGATGAGTCTTGTACGGTCAACGGTATCGGGGGTGATTGTTGCCAAAATACCTGTTTTGGCTATGTTATACACCGTGCCGCCAATGTCGTTGATAATTTTAAATAGCAGGAAAGCTATTATCTTTGGCATATACGACGCTGCCGCACCCGGGAAAATCGCGGGCATTGCCCAATAGAAAATGCTCAATGCGGCACCGGGACCTGCGTACAAAATAAGATAAGGCTTAAACTTACCGAAACGTGTGTTTGTTCTGTCAACCAATGCAGCGAGGAAAAAGTCATTAACAATATCCCATACACTGGCGATAGCGTTGATTATTGTCTGCCACCTGAGGGCAACAACAAGAACGTCGGTAACGAAATAAGCATCTTTTGAGCTGAGGTTTAAAGACTGAGAGATGTCGAAGAGAATGTAAGCTGTGGTTTCACGGCTGCCGACATAACGCCTTGACTTGGGCATTTGTCGGTTGGCCTTCTCTTCGGGAGCCTTAGTCTGTGTTGCTTCCTTAGCCATCAAATACCTCCTTAAAGATTATATAATGGTATTGTATCATAGTTTCTTATAGTTTTTCAACAGATTTTTAGAAAAAGTTGCACAAAAATTACTCATCAAGTTTGAGCACTGCCATAAAAGCATCCTGCGGAACTTCAACGGTTCCGAAGTGTCTCATACGTTTTTTGCCTTCTTTTTGCTTTTCGAGCAATTTCTTCTTTCTGGTGATGTCACCGCCGTAGCATTTTGCCAAAACATCCTTCCTCATTGCCTTGACTGTTTCGCGGGCAATAACCTTGCCGCCGATAGCAATCTGAATGGGAATTTCGAACATCTGGCGCGGGATGTGCTCCTTGAGCTTTTCTGCAATTTTTCTTGCTTTTGCATAAGCTTTTTCTGAATGTATTATAAATGAAAGTGCATCAATTGTGTCACCGTTGAGAAGAACATCAAGCTTAACAAGGTCTGAACGCTGATAATCTGCAATTTCATAATCAAAAGATGCATAACCCTTTGTTCTTGATTTGAGAACATCGAAAAAGTCGTAAATAATTTCATTAAGAGGGAGGAGATAATGAATATCTACTCTTTCGGGAGTGATGTAATCCATATTTTTGAACACACCGCGTCTGTCCTGACACAAATCCATAATCGCACCGACATATTCCTGAGGAGAATAGATGTGTGCGTCAACCAACGGCTCTTCACTGTAAGCAATATTGGCGGGGTCAGGGTAATGTGTGGGATTGTCAATTTCAATAACCGAACCGTCATTGAGGTGAATCTTGTAAACAACGCTGGGAATGGTTGTTACCAGATCCAGATTATATTCCCTTTCAAGTCGTTCCTGAATGATTTCAAGATGCAAAAGGCCAAGGAAACCGCAACGGAATCCGAATCCCAATGCACCTGATGTTTCAGGCTCATAAGAAAGAGAGGCATCGTTGAGGCGGAGCTTTTCAAGAGCATCACGGAGATTTTCATAATCGGCACCGTCTGCAGGATAAACACCGCAGAAAACCATGGGGTTGACCTTGCGGTAACCGGGGAGGGGCTCGGTTGCAGGGTTCTGCGCTGTTGTTACCGTATCACCCACCTGAGCGTCACCAACAGTTTTGATTGAAGCGGTGATGTAACCAACCTCGCCTGCGGTAAGCTCTTTTGCAGGCTCCATAGATGTTGCACGCATATAGCCGACTTCAACAACAGTGAATTCTGCTCCTGTTGCCATCATTCTCATTGTGTCGCCCGCTTTGATTTTGCCGTCCATAATGCGAACGTAAACAATAACGCCCTTATACGGGTCATAAACCGAGTCAAAAATCAATGCGCGCAGCGGCTTTGTATCGTCAGCCTCTTGGGGAGCAGGCACGTCCTGAACAATTCTTTCAAGCACCTGATCAACATTGAGACCTGTTTTTGCCGAAACACGGGGAGCAAGCTCGCAGTCAAGGCCGATAACATCTTCAACCTGCCTTGCAACGCCCTCGGGGTCAGCTGCGGAAAGGTCTATTTTATTGATAACGGGAACAATTTCCAAATCATGGTCAAGAGCAAGATATGTGTTGGCAAGAGTCTGTGCCTCAATGCCCTGAGAAGCGTCGATAATCAGCACCGCACCCTCGCAGGCGGCAAGCGAGCGCGAAACCTCATAGTTGAAGTCAACGTGGCCGGGGGTGTCGATGAGGTTGAGCACATAGTCCTGACCGTCTTTTGCCTTGTAATCAAGCTTTACCGCGTGGGCTTTGATTGTGATTCCCCTCTCGCGCTCCAAATCCATATTGTCAAGCAGCTGAGCTGTCATATCCCTGAGCGCAACAGACTGAGTCTGCTCAAGCATTCTGTCCGCAAGAGTAGATTTACCATGGTCTATATGAGCTATAATTGAAAAGTTTCTTATATTTTGCTTTGGTACTGCCAAAAAATCACCTCAAAGAAGTATTCATCAAGTTATTCTACCATAAACAGCAGCTTACTTCAACGGCTATTTTATAATAAATTGTAATATTATTTTCTAATTAGGAATTAAAAGTTACAAAATTCTGTTATTTTTCTTAATTTTGATGCATTTTTGTAACCTTTTGTAACTTTTTCGGTTTTTCACAAAAATTCGTTCCAAAATCGCACTAAAAAACCTTGTTTTTACGTGTAAAGACTTTTAAAATCAAATTTTTCAGTCAATCTTTTGTGCAACATCAACAAAAAACATTTTCTTTTTTATTTGACACTTCGTAATAACTTCACTATAATAACCCACGTTGCGGGTAAAACTGCAAATAAGCACATTCCACAAATATACCACCTGCACGGCGAAAGCCGCAGAAAAGGAGTTATTTTAAAAATGTCTGATAAAATCAAAAACATAGGCAAGCGCATATACGATGCACGAATCAGAATCAGTACAACTGTTGTCTGCCTTGTGCTTTGTATGGCAAGCCTTTTAACCACAGTTTCCGGCGCCAATACTGTTAAGGTTATTCTTGACGGTATTGAATATGAGGTTACAACCCACCGCACCACAACAGGTGACATCCTCATCCAGAGCGGCCTTGAAATTGACAAAGACAGCCACATTGACGACAGCGAGCTTGAAAGCCGCGGCGTTATCAGCGTAAATTCAGTTTGCTCTGTTACAGTGGTTGACGGCAAAAACGAATATAAATTGGATTCTCACGGCACAGTTGCTGATGCAATCAGCCAGGCAGGCCTTGAAATGAGCCCTTATGACACAGTCAGCGGCTGCGAATTGACTGATTATGTTTCTGACGGTCTTGTTATCACAATCAACAGAGCTTTTTCTGTTATGATTTCTGTTGACGGCGACATTGCCACAGTTCATATGACCAAAGGCACAGTTGCAGACGCTCTTGATGTTGCGGTTATCACAGCAGATGACGACGATATCATCTCCCGTCCTCTTGACGAAGTGCTCACAGGCAACTGCTCAATCAAAATCACAAGAGTTGAATACATTAAGCGTGAAGAAGCTCAGGAAATCAAATTCACAGAAAAAACAGAAAAAACAAACACCCTCAACAAGGGTCAGTCAAAAATCAAGCAGAAGGGTGTACACGGCGAAAAGGTTCTCACCTATGAAGATAAATACATCGACGGTGAGCTTGCAGAATCAACCCTCGTCAACACAGTTGTTACCAAAGAGCCCGTTGAGCAGATTAAACTCATAGGCACAAAGAAGGCAGCTTCTGCCGCTGTTTCAACCGGCGGTGTTAAGCTTGCAAACGGAGTTAAGACAATTTCTGTTTTCACTCCCCCCGCTTCACTTGAGCTCACAGCAAACAACACCCCCACATCATATAAGAAAAAGATTGTGGGCACAGCTTCAGCTTACCATTGCGGAACAAGAACTGCCACAGGCAAGGCTGTTAAACCCGGCTATGTTGCAGTTAACCCCAAGCAGATTCCTTACCACACAGCTATGTGGATTGTTTCAAACGACGGCAAATATGTTTACGGCTACGCTTTTGCAGAAGACACCGGCGGATTCGTAAAATGGACCGGCAAGCGTGCAACTCTTTGCGACCTTTATATGCCCAGTGATTCAATGTGCACTCAGTTCGGCCGCAGAAGCGTTACAATTTATATTCTCTGATTTTAAGAGAGTCGTGAAAACGGCTCTCTTTTTTGCGCAAAAAATCCACCCGACACCAAACGGTAGCGGGTGGATAATTATTTTATTTACCAACAGCCTTCTGAAGGATTGCCAAGGCGTCGCTGCTGTTATATTTTTTGTCGTTGTTCATATCAGAAAACTGTTTCTGCTCCGCAGTGAGGTTTTTGATTGAAACCGAATGCTGAAGCACGAGCAAAGCATCCTGGGAGTTTATCTTGCCGTCGCCGTTGACATCACCCTTCTGTCGGTCAACAATTTCAATCTCATAGGTATCATAGTAACGGTAATCTTCTTCGAGCCACACTTCAACCTTCATTTTACCGACTTTATAAACACCTTTTTCAGGCGAAATGATAATGTTCTGTGAATATGTGCCGTCACTCTTTTTTGTTTCTTTGTATGCTATCTGCTTTTTGCTTCCGTCAGAATATTTAACCTCAATTACAAGACCTGCGGCATTTATCATACCTGTTTCTTTGTAATATCCGCTGCCGGGATTTCTCAAAAAGCTGATTCTGTTGTTTGAAACCCAGACCCACGGACCCAGGTCATCAGGCTGATCCCATACGCCGTAATCCCAGTCGACTCCGCGATAAAACTTGGTCTGGTTCGGTACGGTTACCACCTTGATTGAAGAAATTCTGGGTGCCGCAACAGCTGAGAAGCCCGAGCACACCGAAAATATCATTGCCAACGCCATAATCACTGACAATATTTTTACAGGAAATTTCATAAAAAACGCCCCTTATTTGTTTGTACTGTGTAATTATATCATCATAGGGCATAAGATGTCAACTGCCGTGAAAAACCTGTTCTTCAAATCTGCAATTAAAATAATCTGAATAATAGCAATCAAAAAACATCCGTTTATCCTCTTCGCCTAGCTCATCCGCAAGAAGCAGAAACTTTTCCTCCTCAACACCGATGTTTTTAATGCAGGAGGGCACCGACATCCGTGCCCTGAGCTGACGGATTTTTTCAACAAGAAGAATACCTGAAAGCTCCGGGCGGGAGATGATTTTTAATTTTTGCGCAAGCTCCTGCAATGCTTCCTCTTCTTTTTGATAAAGACTTTTTATAATCTGCACACCGGAAACTGCCAGAAGACTCAGTCCGTCAATATCGAAGCTGCGGAAAAAGTCACAAAGACGGTAGCAAGACGACTCCCACGAAAAATCATGGCTGTTCACAAAAGAAATATACGCCCAATACATTCCCTCAAGCAGGTTTTCCCTGGCGGAAATCTCACCCCTGAAAGCATCAAACAGGTTTTCATAAATCCGACAGAATGCCGTTTGAGCCATTGCTTCTATATATCTGTTACGAGCGCAGATACAGCTTTCGGCGCATAAAGTCAACATCCCCAGACCTTCATATGCAATTTTTGCAGAATGGGCGCCCACAATCATTTCCGGGTCAAGAATGCACACCGACGGAACTCTTCGGCTCAGATGAGCCTCCACGTTGTCGCTTTCCCACAGGGCGGAGGGTGCAACCCGCGGCACGGTGCAATAAGGAATGCCCGACATGGAAGAAACAGCCACAGCACAATCCGCTGTTTTTCCGTCACCCACGGCAACAATCAGCTCAGGTGTGATATCGGTCAGCTTATCTTGCACAAGAGAAAAAAGCATGTCAGCTTCGTCGCAGACAACAAGCTCCGCTCCCACCGAATGCTTGTGTGCTTTTTGAAAAAGAGCAGGCAGAATTGCTGAAGACCTCTGCGTGTCGGTATCAGTTATCACAAGCAAATTTTTATAATTATTATCAAAAACACGGCCAATAGCATCCATTCCCGTGTAAATATATTCAGGCATCTGTATCAAAGCCAAAAAATCACTCTCCGAAAATATTTTTTCTTTAAATATTTTTGGCTTTTCAAAACGAAAAAACACCTGAAATTTTATTCATAATCTGCCATTAAGATACTTTTAAAATTAAGCAAATTTTACAGCTTTTACTGTTGCAAATTTTATAATAATAATGTATAATATTTTAGTTGTAATGTTTAAAAAGAGAGGTGTCGCTTTTGAGCGAAAATAACTCAAAAAAGAACTACCTTGTTCCCGAGGAAGAACTCAGCAAGCAAAAGGAATTCGCGCTCCTTGCCAAAGAAATTCTTTCGGCAAAATTCGGCGGCAGAACACCCCTTGCGATGGTTCACACCTACGGCTGTCAGGGCAACGTGTCTGACGGTGAAAGAATCAAAGGTCTGCTTGAGTCAATGGGCTACGGCTTCACCGACGATGTTAACGAAGCCGACCTTGTTTTATATAACACCTGCGCCATCCGTGAGCATGCGGAAGACCGTATCTACGGCAATGTGGGTGCTTTGAAAAATGTTAAAAAGAAAAACCCCGACCTTATCATTGCTCTTTGCGGATGTATGATGCAACAGGAACACGTCTGTGAACGAATCAGAAAAAGCTATCCTTTTGTCAATCTCGTATTCGGCACTCACGTGATTCACACCATCCCCGAGCTTTTGTATAAGGTTCTGCGTTCGGGCAAAAGAGTTTTCTCTTCCGAAAACAGTGACGGAGTTATTGCTGAAAACCTGCCCGTTCACCGTGACGGCAACATCAAAGGCTGGCTCCCCATTATGTACGGTTGCAACAATTTCTGTTCATACTGTGTTGTGCCTTATGTAAGAGGCCGTGAAAGAAGCCGTCAGCCCGAAGAAATTATTAAAGAAGCCGAAGAGCTTATTGCCAACGGCTGCAAAGACATCACCTTGCTTGGCCAAAATGTCAACTCCTACGGTAAAAGCCTTGAATGTGACATCAACTTTGCAAAGCTGCTTGAAATGATTAACGCTTTGCCCGGTGATTTTATCATCCGCTTTATGACCTCACACCCCAAGGACTGCACAAAGGAGCTCCTTGACACAATGGCAAGATGCGAAAAGGTTGCAAGACATTTTCATCTTCCCTTCCAGAGCGGTAACAACCGTGTGCTCAAGGAAATGAACCGCGGTTACACAAGAGAAAAATATATGGAGCTTGCGGATTACGCCAAAAAGGTTATGCCCGACATTTCGCTCACAAGTGACATAATCGTCGGCTTCCCCGGTGAAACCTATGAGGAATTCAAAGACACTTTGTCTTTGCTTGAATATGTAAACTTCACATCGCTCTATACCTTCATTTTCTCTTCAAGAAAAGGCACAAAGGCAGAAAAGATGCCCGACCCCGTTTCGAGAGAAGAAAAAGGCAGATGGTTCAAAGAGCTTTGCGACTTGCAGGAAAGCATCGCAGGCAAGCGTACCGCATTGATGAAGGGCAAAACCTACCGTGTGCTTTGCGAGGGATACGCCCGTGAAGGCGTGCTCAACGGCAGAACAGGCGGAAACGTTATGATTGAATTCCCCGACACCGTTGAGGGCAGAATAATCGGTGAATTCTGCGATGTGCTGGTCACCGAACCGCTGACATGGATTGTCCGCGGAGAATTAGTTGAATAATTTGATTTAAATAAAAGGAGAAATAAAAATGGACATTATCGAACTTACAAGAGAATTGGGCGCTGCCATTCAGGCTGACCCCGCTTATGAAGCATTTCACAACGCCAGAAAGGTAAACGAGCAGGACGATGCTCTTAACGAGCTTATGAACAAAATCCAGCTCATCCACATGTCATATCAGCACGAGGCTATGAAAGAGGATTCAAACGAAGAAAAGCTTGCCGCTTATGACAAGGAATTCACAGAAGTTTACCGTCAGGTTATGGCTAACCCCAATATGATGGCTTTTGAAGTTGCCAAAAACGGCCTTGACGCACTTATGAAGAGAATCACAGGCATTCTCACCCTCTGCGCTCAGGGTGAAGACCCCAAAACATGCGAATATCAGGAGCAGGGCTGCTCAGGTAACTGCTCTTCCTGCAGCAGCAACTGCGGAGAATAATTAATTCAAGTATATCAAACAAGGAATGAGAAAAGATGGCAGAAATGACGCCTATGATGAGGCAATATCTTGAAACAAAAAAAGATTATCCCGACACCATACTTATGTATCGTCTGGGTGACTTTTATGAGATGTTTTTTGAAGACGCCAAGGTTGTGTCCCGCGAGCTTGAGCTTGTTCTGACGGGCCGCGACTGCGGTCAGGAAGAACGCGCCCCTATGTGCGGTGTTCCTTTCCACAGCGTTGACTCATATATTGCCCGCCTCGTTGCCAAAGGCTATAAGGTTGCCATTTGCGAGCAGATGGAGGACCCGTCTCAGGCAAAGGGTATTGTTCGCCGTGAGGTTGTCAGAGTGCTCACTCCCGGAACCGTTATTGAAAGCAACATGCTTGACGAGGGCAAAAACAATTACCTTGCAAGCATCATCCTCAACGGCAAAAAGGCAGGCATCTGCTTTGCCGATGTTTCAACGGGTGCAGTGAGCCTCACTCAGCTTGAAGATAAGGACATCGACTCCAAAATCATCAACGAGCTTGGCAAGTTTATGCCGTCCGAAATTTTATACAACCCTCAGCTTATTTCAAGCGCTAAAATCAAGGATTTCATCAAAAACCGCCTCGGCTGTATGGCAGACGGAATTGACGAATCTGCCCTTGATTACACCAATAACCTTGCTGCCGTGCTTTCTCACTTCAAAAAAGAAAGCGTTGAAGATATGGGAATTTCCGGTGAAGAATGTGTTATTGCGCTGGGCACCGCTCTCGGCTATCTTCATGAGGTTCAGAAAACCGGTGTTGACAATATCCGAAGCGTTGACTTTTATTCTGACGCGCAGTTTATGAAAATCGACATCAGCTCAAGAAGAAACCTTGAGCTGACCGAAACAATGCGCAACCGTGAAAAAAGAGGCACACTTCTCTGGGTGCTTGACAAAACAAAAACAGCAATGGGTAAGCGTCTTATCCGCTCGTGGCTTGAACAGCCCCTTATTTCTGCCGCCAGAATCACACGCCGCCTCAACGCGGTGGGTGAGCTTTGCGAAAGTCCTGTTGAGCTTGACACAATTATCACCGCTCTTTCTTCCATCAATGATATGGAGCGTCTTATGGCGCGAATTGTTTATGAAACGGCCAACGCCAAGGAGCTTCGCTCCCTTTCGGCAACGGTGAGAATGCTGCCCGAAATCAAAAACGTTCTTTCTTCCTTCGGCAGTGCACTTCTGGGGGATGTTTACAACGACATTGACCTGCTTGAAGATGTGCTTGCTCTCATTGACAATTCAATTTGTGAAGACCCGCCATTCTCCGTGCGCGAAGGCGGAATGATTAAAGACGGCTTCAACGCCGAGCTTGATTCACTGCGTGACATCGTTGTCAACGGCAAAGGCTACATCGCAAAGGTGCAGACCGACGAGCAGGAAAGAACCGGCATCAAAAAGCTCAAAATCGGCTACAACCGGGTTTTCGGTTATTATATTGAAGTTCCCAACTCCTTCAAGGAGCTTGTCCCCGAGGAATACATAAGAAAGCAGACTCTTGCAAACTGTGAGCGCTACATCACAAGTGAGCTCAAAGACCTTGAATCAAAGGTTCTCGGTGCGCAGGAAAGAATCGTCAAGCTCGAATATGAAATTTTCACCGTTATCCGCAAAAAGGTTGCTGATGAATTTTTCAGAATTCAGAAAACCGCTTCTGCCCTTGCAAGCCTTGATGTGCTTTGCTCCTTTGCAACGGTTTCTGTCAAGAACAACTACATCTGCCCCATCATTACGGAAAAGCCCGTTATCAGCATCAAAGACGGCAGACATCCCGTTGTTGAAAAAATGCTTAAAGATTCACCCTTTGTTTCAAACGACACCGTGCTTGACTGCGATGCTAACCGCTGCGCAATCATCACAGGTCCCAATATGGCAGGTAAATCCACTTATATGCGCCAGGTTGCTCTGATTGTGCTTATGGCCCAGTGCGGTTGCTTTGTGCCTGCAGGCAGTGCCGAAATCGGCATAGTTGACAGCATTTTCACCCGCGTCGGTGCTTCTGACGATCTGGCTTCAGGCCAATCAACATTTATGGTTGAAATGAGTGAGGTTGCCAATATCCTCAAAAACGCAACATCAAAGAGTCTTCTTATCTTTGACGAAATCGGCAGAGGCACCTCAACCTTTGACGGAATGAGCATTGCAAGAGCTGTGCTTGAACACACTGCCGACAAAAAACGTCTTGGCGCAAAAACTCTTTTCGCAACTCACTATCACGAGCTCACCGAGCTTGAAACAAAGCTTGACGGTGTGCGCAATTATAACATCGCCGTTAAAAAGCGCGGTGATGACATAACCTTCCTGCGCAGAATCATCCCCGGCGGTGCCGACGGAAGCTACGGTATCGAGGTTGCAAAGCTTGCAGGAGTACCAAACAATGTTGTTACAAGAGCAAGAGCAATCCTCAAGGAGCTTGAAGCAACCGGAGTCACCGTTCATATGGCAGACACTCCCTCTGCCCCCGCAGTTGAAGAGGATATGTTCCAGATGTCATTTTCAAACGAGGTCGGCACAGAGCTGATTGAAGAAATCAAAAAAATCGACGTCAACACTCTTACTCCCATTGAAGCAATGCAAAAGCTTTATGATATAGTTAAAAAATCAAAAGAAATATAACTTTAAATTCAGGAGGTGAACACCGTGCCCGAAATTAACATACTCAGTCAACACGTTGCCGAGCTTATTGCCGCAGGTGAAGTGGTTGAAAGACCCGCTTCCGTTGTTAAGGAGCTTATGGAAAACTCTATTGACGCCGGTGCAACACTCATAACGGTTGAAATCCGCAGGGGCGGTATCACCTACATTCGAATCACCGACAACGGCTGCGGAATTGACCGCAGCAACATCAAAAAAGCATTCATCAGCCACGCCACCAGCAAAATTTCTTCTGCTGATGACCTTGATTCAATTCTTACTCTCGGCTTCCGCGGTGAAGCGCTTGCTTCCGTTGCCGCAGTTGCAAGGGTAGAAATGCTCACCCGTGCCGAGGACGAAGAAATCGGCACAAGATACTGCATTGAAGGTTCAAACGAGGTTTTGCTTGACGATGCCGGCTGCCCCAAAGGCACAACCATTGTTGTGAGAGATTTATTTTTCAACACTCCTGCAAGAATGAAGTTCCTCAAAAAAGACGTAACCGAAGCAAACGCCGTAGCAGGCGTTGTGGACAGAATCGCTCTTTCCCACCCTGAGGTGTGCATCCGCTTTATCCGTGAGGGCAAGGAAGTGCTTTCCACCCCCGGTGACGGCAAAATCCAAAGTGCCGTTCACGCCATTTTCGGCAGAGAATTTTCACAGGGTCTTATCCCCTGCCAATATGAACTCAACGGCATAAAGGTTGACGGTTTTATTTCAAAACCCGTTCACGCAAGAGCCAACAGAACAATGCAGTTTTTCTTCCTGAACGGAAGACTCATTAAAACAAGAACAGCCATGGCGGCGCTTGAGCAGGCATACAAAAACGCCATTATGGTAGGCAAATTCCCCGCCTGTGTGCTCAACCTCACCATTCCGCCCATGGCGGTCGATGTTAATGTTCACCCTGCCAAAACCGAGGTGCGCTTTGCCGACGAAAAGAAGATTTTTGACGCGGTTTATTACTGCACCAAGCTTGCTCTCGAAAGCGGCGACACCCGCCCCCAGATGAGCTTTGAAAAGAAAGCGCAGATGAAGGTTGTCCAGCAGCAGATGCCTCAGCCACCGAAAGCGGAGCAGACATTTATCCGCCTCGACGCCAGACCTGAGCCCATCAAAAAGCCCGAGCCCGTAAAGGTTGTTGAGCCTGTCACAGCTGCTGCCCCCAAGACAACCGTTATTCCGGAGCCTGTCAAAACCGTTTTCAGAGTTGAAAGCGGTGAAAAAGACAATAAATTTGTTCAGACTGACGATGACCTTCTTCTCAACAACCCCACAATAAACGAGGTTAAAATCAAAGAAGAAGCCATCAGCATTCCCGTGATTGAAAAAACTCCCGTTGAAGAAAAAGAAGAGCTTGTTACCGAAATTCTTACTCCACCTGTTGAAGAAAAAGAGCCCGAACCTGTTGTTTTGGTTGAGCCTTTCAGAGTAATCGGTGAAGCCTTCAAAACATACATCCTTGTTGAACAGGGTGACAAAATGCTTGTTATTGACAAGCACGCTGCCCACGAAAGAATGATTTTCAACTCCCTCAAAAAAGAGCAGAACGGTGTTGAAAGTCAGATGCTTCTTTCCCCCGTTACCGTGACATTGAGCAAGGAGGAATACAACGCCTTGCTTGAAAACACCGACATCCTTTCAAAAGCGGGCTACTGCGTTGAAGATTTCGGTCAGGGTATGGTTATTGTAACCGAATGCCCCACCTACATCGAAAGCGGTGACATTGAGCCTGTGGTGATTGAGCTTGCAGGCTACCTTGCAGACAACAAAAAAGATATGATTCCCGAAAAGCTCGATTGGATTTATCATTCAACCGCTTGCAGAGCAGCTGTGAAAGCGGGTGACAAAACCACTCCCTACGAGCAGCAGAAATTTGTGGAGCAGCTTCTTTCAATGCCTGAGATAAGATACTGCCCCCACGGCAGACCCGTTATGATTGAAATGAGCAAAAAAGAGCTTGAAAAGAATTTTGGCAGAATTCAGTAATCAGACCAAGGAGGTGCGGCAAATGAAAAAAATACCGATTATCGTTGTTGCCGGACCTACCGCTTCGGGCAAGACAAGTCTGGGTATTGCCGTGTGTAAAAAATTCGGCGGAGAGGTTGTTTCGGCAGATTCTATGCAGATTTACAAGGGCATGGACATCGCCACTGCAAAGCCCACCAAACAAGAAACTGACGGTATCCCCCACCACCTGATTGATATAATCGACCCTGCCGAACGCTTTTCCGTGGCGCAGTTCAAAGCCCTTGCGGAAGAAAAAATCAGGGATATTGTTTCAAGAGGTAAGCTTCCCGTTATTGTGGGCGGAACAGGGCTTTATATTGACAACCTTGTTGAAAACATTGAGCTTGCCGATTCTGAGGTTGACCTTGAGCTGAGAGAACAGCTTATGAAAAGAGCTGAGGATGAGGGTATTGATGCTCTTATTGAAGAGCTGAAAGCCATCGACCCCGAATATGTGGCAAGCCTTAAAGAAATCAACACCAAAAGAATAGTCAGGGCGTTGGAGCTGTGGCACACATCAGGCATCACCGTAACGGAGCAGAACCGCCGTTCACGGCTCAACGAAAGTCCCTACCGCGCATGTTACCTCTGCCTTGATGCTCACGACAGAGAATTTTTATATAACCGCATCAACACCCGCGTTGACAAAATGGCAGACGACGGACTTGTTGAAGAAGCCAAGCAGTTTTTGCTGAGCAAAGGCATAACCTCTGCGCAGGCAATCGGCTACAAAGAGCTTGACCCTTATTTCAACGGTGAAAAGACCCTGCAGGAGGCTCTCGACTCTCTCAAACAAGGTACACGCCGTTATGCCAAGCGCCAGCTCACCTGGTTCAGACGAAAAGAAAACGCTCTTCACTTATACATTGATGAATACGAAAGCTCCGACGCTTTGTGCGAAGCAGCTTTCTGCATAATAGAAAACTTTTTAAAGGAGGAATAAGCTTGAACAAAAATCAACCGTGGACAAAAGTTGTTGCCGTTGTGCTCAGCGTTATGGTTATTGCCTATATGGCATACAATGCCTTTGCTTACACTTATTCCCCCGTTACCACAGAAAGACTCACGGAAGAGGCCTCTATTGAACAGACCTTTGAGTTCAAAGGCTTTGTTCTTCGCGATGAAACTCCCGTCACATCCGGATCAGGCGGAACTTCAATTTCGCTTGCTGTTGACGGCACCCGCGTTGCTAAAGGCGACTGCATTGCAATTTCCTGCGCAAACAACGATGATGCCGCAGTTTACACACGGCTCAAGGCAGCCAGAGAGGAATACAACCGACTTGTTGCCCTCAACAACCAGAACGGTGTTAATGAGTTAAGCTCCGAAAAGCTCAATGATGAAATCCGCATTGCTTACGGCGACCTTCTTAATAAAATTTTCAACAATAATTTTTCTGCCGTTTCCGGAAGCATTGAAGAGTTTAACAACAAAAGCGCAACAAGGCAGATTATGTCTGAAGGCTCCATTGACCTGAGTGAAACAATCACCTCACTGAAAGAAGAAATCGACTCCCTTGAAAGCAAAAACGTTAAATATACCGAGGTAGCAGCCCCTGCTTCAGGATATTACATCAACAACCTCGACGGCTACGAAACCACCCTTAATTATGACGAAGCAGAAAAGCTCACCGTTGAGCAGATTGAAAAAGCCGTTGAAACCGAAGCCGACAAAGCCGCCTCCGCTTCAGGCAAGCTTGTGAGCAGTTATCTTTGGTATCTTGCAGGTGTGGTTGACACAAAACACACCAAAAGCTTCCCTGTGGGCAAAAACATTGTTGTGAATTTCCCTGACGAAGGCCTTGAAAACGTTCACATGAAAGTGGAGTCAGCAGAAGCCGTTAACGGCAAGCTCAAGGTGATTCTCAGCTCCACTCTGATGAACGAAACCCTCGCAAACATGAGAATTGAAAATGTAGAGATAGTTGAACAATCCTACAGCGGATACAAAATCCCCTCAAACGCAATCCGCTTCAACGAAGAAAATCACAGCGGAGTTTATGTTCTCAGAGGAAAAATCATATCATTCATCGAAGCGGAAATACTATATTCTCAGGAAGATTTCGTTATTGTGAGCTCCTCCAGAACAGGCGGACGAGGTCTCACGCTTTATGACGATGTTATAATCAAAGGAAGGGATGTGTACGATGGAAAAGTCATTCATTAACCAACGCTTTCTTGATATTGAAGAAAACTATAAGGAGCTTTCCCACGGTATTGCCGAGGCTGCCGTTAAATGCGGCCGCGACCCGTCAGAGGTCAGATTTATGGCTGTTACCAAAACCGTTGAGCCGGTTTACATCAACCACGCACTTTCCCTGGGGCTTGATTTAATCGGTGAAAACCGCGTGCAGGAATTTATGTCAAAACGCGACGAATTGAATCTTGCAGGCGTTGAAAAGCACCTTATCGGTCATTTGCAGACAAACAAAGTAAAGCAGATTGTGGGCAATGTTGATTTTATTGACGGCGTGGACAGCATAAAGCTTGCCCGTGAAATCGGCAAGGCATCAATCAAGGCAGGCATCGTCACCGATATTATGCTTGAAATTAACATCGGCGGTGAGGAAAGCAAGTTTGGCTTCACCCCCGAAAGTATCGGTGAAACCGTGTATGAAATTGTCGAAATTGAAGGCGTCAGAGTCAGAGGTTTGATGGCAATACCCCCTATTTGTGACGACAGCGCAAAAAATTGTGTGTTTTTTGAAAATATGCACCGTCTGTTTCTTGACATTGGCGCAAAAAAAATACATAATGTTAGTATGGATATTTTATCAATGGGGATGTCCGGCGATTATTGTGACGCAATCGCCTGCGGCTCCACCATGGTCAGAATAGGCTCCGCTTTGTTCGGAGCAAGAAATTACAGATAACGGAGGATTATGTTATGGGATTTTTAGATTCACTTAAAAAGTCACTTTCAATGTCAGAGGAAGAATATCTAGACGACGTAGATGTTCAGGAAGAGGATGAGGAGGATTTTGCTCCCCGCAGAAGATTCACTGCCCCCAAAGCAAGACAGTATGAATCAAGCTCCGACAACGTTGTTGATTTTAAGGCTACCTCTGCCCCCACAGCAGGCGGTTCAAAAGCCCATGTTGTTTTTAAAAAGGTTGATTCTTTTGCAGACGTAGGCCCTGTTGCCGACGTTCTTAACGAAAAGAGAATTGCTATTCTTAACCTTGAAACCTGCCCCACAGAAGAGGCAGTAAGAGTTATCGACTTCCTTTCAGGTGTTGCTTATGCCAACAATGCTACAATTCAGCGCGTTGCAGGCAGAGCTTATATCATCACCCCCAACAACGTTCCCCTTTCAGGCGAGCTTCTTGACGAAGTTGTTAATTCCGCAGCTAACGGCTTATTCTAATCAAATTTTAAAAGATAAGACCCAGGTCTTACAGGAGGTTATGTGATGTTAACACCATCAAAAATTAAGAACCATCATTTCGAAGCATCAGGCAAAAACGCTTACAGAGCTCAGTCAGTTGATGACTTTTTTGATATCGTTGCCGATTCTTATGAGCAGATGTTCAAAGAAAACGGTGAGCTCGTAAAGAAAATCAGCCTTCTTGCAGAAAGAGTTGAAGAATACAGAAACGACGAGGATAACATCCGCGCCGCTTTGCTCACAGCTCAGCGTATGGCTGACCAGATTATGAGAGAAACCAACGAAAAAGCAGAGGCTCAGCTTGCAGAAGCCGTTGCAAACGCGAAGAAAATTGAAGCTGAAGCCACCGCAAAGGCTCAGGCAGTTGTTGAAGCTGCTCAGACCAAGGCTCAGGCAACTCTTATCGAGGCTGATGCCACAGCAAAGCGTCTTATTGAAGATGCAACCGCAGAAGCAAAAGAGCAGGCTGTTGTTGCAAGAGACAGAATGATTAAAACTCAGGCTGCTCTCGGTCTTGTTGAAAAAGAAGCAGACGCTTTCAAAAAGCAGCTTCTTGACCTTTACAAAGAACATATTGAGCTTATTTCAAAAATTCCCGAAATCGAAATCGAAGAACCTGTTGAAGAGCCCGTTCAGGAAGCTCCCGCAGAGGTTGTTGCCCCTGTTGAAGAGCCTGAAATGCCACAAGAGGAAGTTGTTGAAGACGCTCCCGTTATTGCTCCCCCCGTTGAAAACGAGCCCGTTATGATTGCTTCGGTTGAGATTAACGACAACCCTGTTATCACTCAGGCTGTTGAAGAGCCCGAAGAGGTTGTTGAGGTTGTTGAAGAGCCCGAAGAAGACCTCACAAACGAAATGCTCGAAAGAATGGGCCTTGATGTTCCTTCTTTTGCTGAGGTTGAAGAAGCTCCCGCTACAAAATATTCATATATCGACGAGGATGATGAATATTATGAAGCCGACGAAAAAGCTGAAGAAGAGGCTGAAGAAACAGTTGAAGTTGACGACGGCTATGGCGCCGATGACGGCATAAAATTTGACCTCAATTCAATCAGATTCGGCGTTGCTGACGACGATGACGACGATGAATATTATGACGATGATGAAGACGATGACGAATATTACGATGATGACGAAGACGATGACGATGATGATGACAACAGCGGCTTCGGCTCAAAGCTCAAGGGCTTTTTCAAGAGATAATGGCCGTCATAATCAGTCTTTTGTCAATAGCCGTGCTCACCGTTGCTGACCAGGTTATTAAATTTTTTGTTGAAAAAGATTTGCGCCCCGTGGAAGAAATCCCTTTTGTTGACGGATTTCTTCACTGGGAATATGTTCAGAACACCGGTGCTGCTTTCGGCTCATTTTCTGACAACACACTGTTATTGTCAATTGTTACGGGAATAATTATATTCTGCGGAATAGTTGCAATAATAATTAAAAAAATCAATAACAAGTTTTTGCTTGTTACTTCTGTTATGATTATCTCAGGCGGATTAGGCAACCTGATTGACAGAATAATGCGCGGTTACGTTGTGGACTTTATCTGTGTGGAGTTCATTGATTTCCCCGTTTTCAACTTTGCCGATATTCTTGTTACCTGCGGAGCATTTATGCTCATAGCCTATCTGCTTTTTGATATTTACAAAGACTACAAAGCTAAAAAAAATCAAGGGTGATAATGTTGGATGAACTGATTTTCACCGCTGAAGATGAATTCATCGGCATGAGAATTGACAAAGCGCTCAGCCTCGCGGCAGAAGGCTTCACGCGCTCACACATTCAGTCTGTTATTGAAGACAAGGCGGTTCTTGTCAACGGCAGGCCTGTGGGCAAAAACTACAAGCTGTGTTCGGGCGATGTGGTCGTTTTCACTCCCCCTGAATTAAAAGAGCTCAACATTGAAGCTCAGAACATTCCCATTGACATTGTTTATGAGGATGACGACCTTCTGGTTGTCAACAAGCCCCGCGGCATGGTTGTTCACCCTGCCCCCGGCAATTATGATTCAACCCTTGTCAATGCCTTGCTTTATCATTGCGACGGCAGACTTTCGGGCATCAACGGAGTTATCCGCCCCGGAATTGTGCACCGCATTGACAAAGACACCAGCGGACTTCTCATTGTGGCAAAGAATGACTTTGCCCACGAAAAGCTTGCCGCACAGATTAAAGAGCATTCCTTCACAAGAAGGTATATGACTGTTGTGCACGGCAACATAAAAGCCGACAAAGGCGTTGTTGACGCCCCTATCGGCAGGAGCCCCAAGGACAGAAAAAAGATGTGCGTTACCGACAAAAATTCCCGTAACGCATTGAGCAGATATGAAGTGCTTGAGCGCTTCGGAAACTTTACCCTGCTCAGAGTTACTCTTGAAACGGGCAGAACTCACCAAATCAGAGTTCATATGGCTCACATCGGCCACCCCGTTGCAGGCGACCCTGTTTACGGGCCCAAAAACGGAGTAACCAAACTTAACGGACAATGCCTTCACGCAGGGATGATCGGTTTTGATCACCCTCGTGACGGAAGATATATTGAGCTGGAAGCAGAATTGCCTGAATATTTCACGGCATTTGTTGCTTCCCTCAAAAAATCAGCAAACTAATCGGAGGTGTTATTTTGGACGCTAACATTAAAAAACAGTTGCAGATTAAAGCGTGCAAAGTACGAATGGGTATCATTGAGGGCGTTTACAACGCAAAGTCGGGTCATCCCGGCGGTTCACTTTCTGTTGCCGATATTCTTACTTACCTTTATTTTGAGCATATGAACATTGACCCCAAAAATCCCAAATGGGAAGACAGAGACCGTTTCGTGCTCTCAAAGGGTCACACAGCACCTGCTCTTTATGCAGTGCTTGCCCACAGAGGATTTTTTTCCGTTGACGAGCTCAAAACTCTTCGTAAGCCCGGCTCAATGCTTCAGGGTCATCCCAGCATGAAGCTTACTCCCGGCATCGATATGAGCACAGGCTCTCTCGGTCAGGGTATTTCTACCGCTGTGGGTATGGCTCTCGGCGCAAAGCTTCAGGAAAAGGCCAACAGAGTTTTCACTGTTCTCGGTGACGGTGAAATTCAGGAAGGTCAGGTCTGGGAGGCAGCTATGTTTGCTGCAGCAAAGGGTCTTGATAATCTTGTTGCCGTTGTTGATAACAATAATCTTCAGATTGACGGCTCTGTTTCAGAGGTTAACTCTCCCTACCCCATCCCCGAAAAGTTCCGTGCTTTCGGCTGGAACGTTATAGAAATTCACGCTCATTCCTTTGATGAAATCGACGCTGCTTTCAAGGCCGCCGCTGAATTCAAAGGTAAGCCAACAGCGATTATTGCAAAGAGCGTTAAGGGCAAGGGCGTTTCGTTTATGGAAGACCAGTGCTCTTGGCACGGTGCCGCCCCCAACGAGGAGCAATACAACCAGGCAATGGCAGAGCTTCAGGCAGCCCTTGCAGAATTGGAGGCGTAATTATGGCTGATATTATTAAAGTTGCTACCCGTGATGCTTACGGTAAGGCTTTGGTTGAGCTTGGTGAGATGAATGACAAGGTTATTGTTGTTGACGCTGACCTCGCCGCCGCAACCAAAACAGGTATGTTTAAAAAGGCTTTCCCCGAAAGATTTTTCGATGCAGGTATTGCCGAATGTAATATGATTGGTGTTGCCGCAGGTCTTGCCACCACAGGCTACACAGTTTTTGCAAGCTCTTTTGCCATGTTTGCCGCAGGCAGAGCCTTTGAGCAGATTCGTAACACCGTTGGCTACCCTCACCTCAATGTTAAAATCGGTGCAACTCACGCCGGTATTTCTGTTGGTGAAGACGGTGCAAGCCATCAGTGCTGTGAAGATATTGCGCTTATGCGTTCCATCCCCGGTATGGTAATCATCAACCCTGCCGACGATGTTGAAGCAAGAGCTGCTGTGCTTGCAATGGCAGATTATGAAGGCCCCGCTTACCTTCGTTTCGGCCGCCTTGCCGTGCCGAGAATTAACCCTCTTGATTATAAGTTTGAGCTTGGCAAGGGCGTTCAGCTTTGCGAAGGCAATGATGTTACAATCATCGCAACAGGTCTTATGGTTGGCGAAGCACTTGCCGCAAAAGAAATCCTTGCAAATGATGGCATCAACGCAAGAGTTATCAATATGCACACAATCAAGCCTATTGATAAAGATATTGTTATTGCTGCCGCAAAGGAAACAGGTGCAATCGTCACCGCAGAGGAGCACAATATCATCGGCGGTCTTGGTTCAGCAGTTGCTGAGGTTGTTTGTGAAAGCTGCCCTGTTCCCGTTATGAGAGTGGGCGTGGAAGACACATTTGGCGCTTCAGGTCCTGCAGTTGAAATGCTCAAGATCTACGGCCTCACAGCCGAAAACATTGTTGCAAAGGCAAAAGCCGCAATCAACGCAAAATAATCCGGCTGATTTTAACCTTGATTAACAAATAAAACTAATATGGGGCTGTCTCAGGCAATGAGACAGCCCCATTTCTTGACAAATTGCTTGTGTTTATGTTAGTATAATGTGTATGAAAGTTTTCTACGAAAGGAAGACGGCTATGATAAATTCAGATAATTTATGTATGAGCTGTATGAAAGAAATCGGCGCAGAAAAGCAATGCCCTTATTGCGGTTTCCATGTTGATTCTCAGCAGCCTGCCGATTATTTGCCTGTCCGTACGGTTATCGGTAACCGCTACCTTGTAGGCAAGCTTCTTGAATTCAACGGCGACGGCGCTACATATATGGGCTTTGACCTCACCGCAAGAGAGGCTGTTAATATCCGTGAGTATTTCCCCATCGGCGTTGCACAGCGCGACCCCAAAATGCTCACAGTTTCACCTGCCGAAGGCAAAGAGAAGGTTTTCAGCGAATATCTTCAGAGCTTCACCGAGCTTTGGCGCAAGCTTATGCGTCTCAACGGGCTTTCAGCTTTAATCAAGGTCAACAATATTATTGAAGGCGGCGGCACCTGCTACGCCATAACAGAAAACATTGACGGCATCACTCTTCGTGAGCACCTTCTCAGGAATAACTCCTCAGGCTACATCTCCTGGGAAAAGGCAAGACCCATGCTTATGCCCGTGCTTTCCACATTAGGCACACTTCATAATTCAGGCATTGTTCACAGAGGCATTTCCCCCTCAACGCTGATTGTTGCCCCCGACGGAAAAATCCGTATCACCGGCTTCAGCATCAGTGCAGTGCGCTCCACCCACACCGATCTCAAGGAAGAAATCTTCCCCGGCTATGCCGCATTTGAGCAGTACGGACTTGAGGGCAGACAGGGTCCTGTAACCGACATTTACGCTTTCGGCGCAGTGCTTTACCGCACACTTATCGGCACCGACCCCATTGACGCTCAGGAGCGTGTAACAAACGACCGTTTGATGATTCCCGGCAAGTTTGCCGAACAGCTTCCCGCTTATGTTATCAACGGACTTGTCAATGCATTGCAGATTCTTCCTGACGACCGTATCAGAAGCGTTGATGAGCTTCGCGATGAGCTTTCCGCTTCGCCTAATGCGGTTGCCGCAGCAGACAAAATGGATGTTGAAAAAATCCGCAAAACTCAGCGCACTGAACCTGCAAAAACAGAGGATTCCGCCGAGAAGCGCGCCGCAATCCAGAAAAAGCAGAGCAGAAATATGACAATTATCGCTCTTGTTACAATCATAGCTATTGCAGTTATTGCCATTGGCGTTTGTCTTGCTTTACTTGATGCGGATTCCGGCAACGATCCCATCGTCCCCACAGCAAACCAGGAAATGGTTGAGGTCCCCTCATTCATCAACAAAGATTTTGAAGATATTATGGCTGACAAATATTACACCTCAAACTTCACCATTCAGAAGCAGGAATCATACAGTGAAACTGTTGAAGAAGGCGTTGTTATCAGCCAGAATATTGCCCCGGGCACACAGATTGGTCAGAAGAGCAAAATTATTCTCACCGTCAGCAAGGGTGTTGAATACGTTGCATTCCCCACAGCGGGCATTGTAGGCGTTGATTATAACGAGGCAAAGGCTACCCTTGAAAAAGCCAGCTACAAGGTTTCAAAAGTTGAGAAGAGTAACCCCGGCGGATACACCGAAGGCACTGTTTACCAGTCCAGCCTTGACAGCGGCGCAATTTACCCCAAGGGCTCACAGGTTATTCTCACCGTTTGGGGTCCCGAGCCCACAACAACCACCGAGCCACCCACAGAAGCACCTTCCGATGGTGAAACAGATAACCAAGGCGGATTTTTACAGAACATTTTAAGATAAAAAGCTCCCTGAAAAGGGAGCTTTTATTATTGCTTATCTTCATTCATCTCTTCAAGGTATTCGTCGAAGGTGATTTCTTTGTCATAGAAGCTGCCTGTGGTCACATCAATGATTCTTGTGGCAATTGTCTGCACAAACTGATGGTCGTGTGATGTGAACAAAACAGTTTCGGGGAATTTGATGATTCCGTTGTTGAGTGAAGCAATTGATTCAAGGTCAAGGTGGTTGGTGGGCTCATCAAAGAGTAAAACATTTGCGCCTGAAAGCATCATTTTGCAAAGCATACAGCGCACCCTTTCTCCGCCCGAAAGCACCTTGGCTTTTTTGGTGGCTTCTTCACCGGAGAACATCATTCTGCCGAGCCAGCCGCGGACATCGGATTCAAAAATCAAATCAGAATATCTTCTCAGCCAGTCAATAAGGCTATCCTCACAACCCTCAAAAAATTCGGAGTTATCACTGGGAAAATACGATTGAGATGTGGTCACACCCCACTTAAATTCACCCTCGTCAGGCTCAATTTCACCCATAAGAATTTTGAAAAGTGTTGTTTTGGCAAGGCTGTCTGTGCCAACAAATGCAACCTTTTCGCGGGGCTTGATGGTGAAGCTTACGTTATCAAGCACCTTTCTTTCACCGATTGTTTTTGAAATTCCGCTGACGGTGAGCAGGTCGTTACCAACCTCGCGGTCAGGCTTGAAATCAACAAACGGAAAGCGTCTTGATGAAACGGGGATATCCTCAATCACAAGGTTATCAAGAAGCTTTTTGCGGCTTGTTGCCTGCTTGGATTTGGAAGCGTTTGCGCTGAAGCGGGCAATGAATTCCTGCAATTCCTTTTTCTTGGCTTCAGCTTTTTTGTTCTGCTCGCGGAGCTGACGCTGTGCCATCTGTGTGTATTCATACCAGAAGTCGTAGTTGCCCACATACATTGCAATTTTGCCGAAATCGATATCAACAATGTGGGTGCATACCTTATTGAGAAAGTGACGGTCATGAGAAACAACGATAACTGTACTGTCAAGCTCAATAAGAAACTCTTCAAGCCAGCTGATTGCATCAATGTCAAGATGGTTTGTAGGCTCGTCCATGAGAAGAATCTGCGGGTTACCGAAAAGAGCCTGAGCAAGAAGCACCTTAACCTTCATAGCGTCGGTGAGCTCATTCATCTGCAAATAGTGAAATTCATTTGTAACACCGAGACCGTTGAGAAGAATTTCGGCATCGCTTTCTGCGCTGTAGCCGCCCATTTCTGCGAATTCGTCTTCAATTTCACAAACGCGGATGCCCTCTTCCTCGGTAAGGTCTGTTTTGGAATAAAGGTCGTCGCGCTCGTCCATAATTTTGCAAAGGTCAGGATTGCCCATAAGAACTGTGCGGATAACCGAAAATTCGTCAAACTCAAAGTGGTTCTGCTTGAGCACGGAAAGACGCTCGCCGGGGGTGTAGATAACCTCACCCTTGTTGGGCTCAATTTCACCTGAGAGGATTTTTAAAAAGGTTGATTTACCTGCGCCGTTTGCGCCGATGAGACCATAGCAGTTACCCTTGGTGAATGTCATATCAACATTTTTAAAAAGCTCTCTGCCGCCATACTGAAGTCCTACATTAACTGTGCTTATCATTTGTTTTTGCTCCTAATCTTATCTTAATTGAATTTGTTAATCTGTTTTTCCACCTGATAAAGGTGAGTGTTTTTTTATATTTTTCAAAATATTCACTGCCAGCTTTTATTGACTGACCGTTTCTTTCAATGGAATCAAGAACACCCATAACCCGCGAAGAATCAACGGTTTCGGTTGTCCATTGGTTGTCACCCCGCAGGGTGATTTTGCTGCCGTCAATGGCAATTATTCTGTGAAGAACGAGGCTGCCGCTGTCTCTTTTAAAAAGAACAATGTCGTCTTTTTTAAACGAAGCCTCTGCCTTTTTGAGCACAACGGTATCCTGCCCGTCGCGGATAACTGGCTCCATACTTCTGCCCGAGGCAAGAATTTTCACCTTTCCGCCTGAAAGGAGAATTTCTTCAATCACAGGGGCAGTTTCTTTTAAAGAAAGGATATCACTCAACTATATCCTCCCTTTCAAGTGTTGACAAAAACTCTTCAACATCTGCCTTTATTTCGTCCTCCGCCACATTACATTCCTTGGCAAGGGCTGATGTTATTTCACTTTTGTCAGCGCCTTTTTCAAGCATTCGCCATATAAATTTTGCAGTTTCGTTCACGGTGATGATACCCTGAAAATCCATACCTGCGGTGGAAACCACAATATTCATTCCGCTGACCTCGCGGAGCTTATATTCAGGTTTAATCTTCATCACTTTCACCTGCTTTTTTAATGATAATTTTGCCGTCAATAATTTTCAGCTCTTTGTTGCAAACGCCCAAAGCCGCCTTTTTGTGAGTGATGAGCAACAATGTTTTGTTGTGAAACTCTCTGAGGTTTTCAACAAGTCTCTTTTCCGTGGCTTCATCCAAAGCCGAGGTTGCCTCATCAAGCAGAATTACGGGGGCATCATAAAGAATTGCCCTTGCAATGGCAACACGCTGAGCCTGGCCCTCGGAAAGACCCTGTCCCCTTTCACCCAAAACAGTGTCAAGCCCCTGCTCAAATTCATTTATAAATTCATCACAACAGCTCAGACGGATTGCTTCGTCAATTTCTTCCTTGGTTTTGCCCTCAGACATAAAGGTTATGTTTTCATAAAGCGTGCCCGAAAAAAGGAGATTTCCCTGAGGCACATAAGAAAACAGCTTGCGGGTTTCACTGCCGGCTGAAATATTGTATCCTTTGCCGCAAAGTGTGATTTCACCATTTTGAGGAGTGAGCACACCCATCATCAGCTTAAAGAGAGTGCTTTTGCCGATGCCCGAAATTCCCGTAACAGCAACGAAATCGCCCTTGTTGATTTCACAGCTTGCATTTTCAAGCACCTCGTCACGGCCATAGCTGAAGGTAACATTGCTGACTTTGATTGAATCAAGCCTTGAGTAGAAATCATTTATATCGTCAATCTTTTCGCCCGAGGTTTTTTCGTCGGGAAGATTTTCAAATTCCATAAGTCTTTCAGCAGATGCAACAGCCGCATAAAATGACGGCAAAAATCCCGAAAGGGAAGACAGCGGGCCCTGAATCTGATTAACAAGCTGGAGAATTGCCGACATTTCACCGATGTCGATAAATCCGTTATACACACGGTAGCCGCCCCAGATGATTGCAAACAGATGTCCTGCACTGAAAACAAGATTTATTCCGCTGTTGGCAAAGATGCTCACAGTTGCTCTCTTGATGCGAATACGGTAGTTTTCACCCATAAGACGGTCAGCCTTTGCTCCGATTTGCTTGTAGGCATTGAACACCTTGATAACCAGCACCTCACCCAGAGATTCCTG
>JBGVFJ010000010.1:0-7656 GCA_045121005.1 Acutalibacteraceae bacterium | reverse complement strand
TAGCAATCTGGGAAATGTGGATAAGACCGTCGATACCGGGGATAACTGTTGCAAATGCGCCGAATGTGGTGAGACCAACGATTTCTGACTCAACAACTGTATCTACGGGATAGTCACGACGAAGGATTTCCCAGGGATTGTCTTCTGCCTTTTTGTAGCCGAGAGAAATTTTCTTGTTTTCTTTATCAAGTGCTTTAACGAAAACAGAAACTTCCTGACCAACTGCAAGAACATCTGAAGGATGCTTGATGCGCTTCCATGAAAGCTCTGAGATATGTACCATACCGTCTACGCCGCCGATGTCAACAAATGCGCCGTAGCTTGTGAGTGATTTAACAACACCGTTGTAGGTCTGGCCTTCTTCAGCTGCTGCCCAGAATGCATCTTCCTGAGCTTTACGCTCATCCTTGAGAACGGCACGGATTGAACCAACAGCACGTCTGCGCTGACGGTTAACGTCGATAACCTTGAACTTAACTTTTGTTTTGAGCATATCTTCAAGAGCTTCGCCTCTTGAAGCTGTTGCAAGTGATGCGGGAACGAAAACTCTTACGCCGTTAGCAACAACGATTACGCCGCCTTTGATAACGTCAGCAACTGTGCCTTCAAGAATTTCTTCTGATTCCTGAGCTGCGATCATCTTGTCCCAAGCGCCCTGAGCATCGTAACGCTTTTTGGAAAGCATAATTGTACCTTCCTGGTCGTTTGTTTTCATGATGATAAGATTGATTTCGTCACCAACCTTGAGTTCCTTCATGGGGTCGGCTGTGGGGTCAGCGCTGTATTCGTCAGCGGGAACATAGCCTGTCTGTTTTCTGCCGATGTCAACCTGAATCTCGCTGGGAGAAATGGCTGTTACGATTCCGCAAACCTTCTGGTCTGTGCTCATATTTTTAAGAGACTCTTCCAGTGCTTCGGAAAAATCCATCTCATCGATAGATTTAGCCGGCTGAGCTGCTACCTGCACCTCCTCAGTCTGAGCCTGCACTGCAGTCTCGTTGATTTCTTTTTCCTGTTCGTTTAAAATTTCGGACATGGTTGTAAGTACCTCCTTTATAATACCAGCAGGAGTAGATGCCCCTGCAGTAATACCCACGCAACTGAAACTTTTGAAATCGTACTGTGACAATTCTGCCGCTGTTTCAATAAGGTAAGTCGGGCAATTGGGCTCACACACAGCTTTGAGCTTGGCGGTGTTGGAGCTTTGGCGCCCTCCGACTATAATCATAGCGTCACATTTGCCCGAAAGCTGCAAAGCTTCAGACTGACGCTCATTAGTCGCATTACATATTGTATCAAAAATAATTGCGTTTGTATAGTGTTTTTTTATTTTTTTTAGGCAAATTTCCCACTCTTTTATGCTAAAAGTGGTCTGGGCAACAACAATTATTTTCTCTTTTGATAAAATGTCGGATTTTTCGATAAATTCATCCAATTTCTGACCGTTTATAAACACATAGGTCTCACCGTTGCTGTAGCTCATTATGCCCTTCACCTCGGGGTGATTCTCGTCACCCGCAATGAGAACAGCTGTGTTTTCATCAGAATTTTCATCAACAATTTTATGTATTTTTTTAACAAAGGGGCAGGTTGCATCACAGAATCTGCGGCCTGCTTTTTCAATTTTTTCTTTAACCTGACGCTCGACACCGTGGGTACGGATAACAACGGTTACATCGTCATCGGCCGAACAGGGGTCTTCAATAATATCAACGCCCTTGCTTTTCAGGTCATCAATAACCTGAGGGTTGTGAATTATTGGCCCGAGGGTGCAGACCTTTTCCCCGTCTTCAACCATTTTATAAAGCATATCCACAGCTCTGTTTACACCAAAACAAAAGCCTGCGGTTTCGGCAAGTTTAACTTTTTTCATTGCCTTTCTCCCATTGAGTGATAATTTTTTGCATAATATAATCTGCCGCTGCGGTGTGTTCCTGCCTGCCGGGCTTCGATGAAAAGCCGAAAGACTCATACGATATAGGTTCACCGAAGCGGACAATAATCCGCTTAAACATACCTTTTCCGTTCACTGAATAAATGCTCACAGGCACAACGGAGCAGCGGCATTGACGGGCAATATAAGCTACGCCCCATTTCGCCTTGGTCGGTCTGCCGTCGCGGGTAACAATTCCGCCCTCGGGAAAAATACCGAGAACATCGCCCGTTGACACAATCTCCGTTGCGGTTTTGATTGCACGGCGGTCAAAGTATCCCCTTTTAACAGGGAAAGCGTTGAGCGAACGAAAAAACCAATTAAAAAACGAATATCTGAAAAGCTCACTTTTCGCCATAAAGTGCACATTCTTTTTGCTGCCGAGAGCAATATAAAAAGCGTCAAGCCAATATATATGATTTGATGCAATTATAAAGCCGCCGTCCGGGGGCAGATTTTCGGTTCCGTAAAACTTGAACGGATGAAGAAAATATAAAATCGGTGTGCCGAAAAAAAGAAGTGCTTTGGCAAATAAGCTTTTGCTTTTCACATTATCCCTGCTTTAAAGCTTTTTGGCGATAACGGCAAGAATGGCCTCAAGGCTTTCATCAAAAGAAAGAGGGCTTGTGTCGAGAATTTCGGCATCATCGGCAGCCTTGAGAGGCGCAATTTCACGGTGAGTATCCTGATAATCTCGTTTTATGAGGTCATCAAGAACCTCCTGAAAGGTTACGTCCGAGCCCTTCTGAACAAGCTCGTCATAGCGGCGCTTTGCTCTTGTTTCGGGTGATGCGGTGAGAAAAATCTTAACCTGTGCATCAGGAAGAACAACCGTGCCGATGTCTCTGCCATCCATAAGGCAGTCATTATTTTTGGCAATTTCCTTCTGCAAATCAAACAAAAACTCGCGCACCCTGGGAATTGCCGAAACATTGGAAGCACCCATTGAGGCCTCGGGGGTTCTGATAGCGTCGGAAACATCCTCACCATTGAGATAAACACGCTGTCCTTCGTCGGTGAAGCCAAGTTTGATGTCGATGCTGCCAAGGGTTGAAATTACTTTTTCGGCATCCTTGGTGTCATATCCCTTTCTTATGGAATAAAGACCCACAGTTCTGTAAAGAGCACCTGTGTCAACATAGATGTAGCCTAATTTTTCGGCAGCCTTTCTGGCAAGTGTGCTTTTACCTGCGCCGGCAGGGCCGTCAATCGCAATATTTACAGACATAATATAACCTCTTTCGTTTAAATAATTCACATATTTTCCCCTGCAAGGTGACCTGTTGAAAAAGCAATCTGCAGGTTGAAGCCGCCCGTATAAGCGTCAACATCAATAACCTCGCCTGCAAAATAAAGGTTTTTGCAAAGCTTGGACTCCATTGTTTTGGGGTTGATTTCGCTCACCTTGACTCCTCCCGAGGTAACAATCGCATCCTTAATCGGGCTGAAATCGTTGACGGTGATTCTAAACTCTTTGAGCACAGAAACCAGTCTTGCCCGCTGTTCCTTAGTAATCTGATTCACCTTTTCGGTGGGTTTGATTCCGCTGAGCTTCACCACAACGGGGATGATTTTTCTCGGCAGAAGTCCGCCAAGGGAATTGATGAAATTTTTATTATTGTTTTCAGAAAAATCTCTGAGTATTCTGCTGTCAAGCTGCTCAGGAGTAAGGGCGGGCTTCAAATCAACATAAATTTCGTATCTGCCCTTTTCCATATTGCGCATGTGGGAGCTTGCGCTGAGAATCATAGGACCAGAAACTCCGAAATGAGTGAAGAGCATTTCACCCATATCCTTGTAAATTTCTTTTTTCTTGGCGGTGTCAACCACTTTGATTGCAACGTTCCGCAGGGCAAGACCCTGCAAATCGGTGCAGAAGCCTTCGTGGCAAACAAGAGAAACAAGAGACGGTTTCAACTCAGTTACCGTGTGCCCTGCCTGACGGGCAAAATCATAGCCGTCACCTGTTGAGCCTGTTACGGGGTAGGACTTTCCGCCTGTGGCAACAAGCACCTTTTCGGCAAAAAATCTTTCACCGTCTTCGGTAACAACGCCTTTGACGCATCCGTCTTCAATAATCAGCTCGGTTGCTCTGGCGTTGACAATCTGCCCTCCGTCATCAGTGGCAAAAGCAGTGAGAGCGTCAACAATGTCCACAGCCTTATCCGACACGGGAAAAACACGGTTTCCTCTTTCGGTTTTGAGAGGAACGCCCATATCTTCAAAAAGCTCCATTGTGTCACGGGGCATAAAAGAAGAAAACGCGCTGTATAAAAACCTTCCGTTAACAGGCACATTTGAAATAAGCTCATCGAGACTGTCACAATTGTTTGTCACATTGCAACGGCCTTTGCCTGTTATCATCACTTTGCGGGCAGGCCTTTCGTTACGTTCAAGAATCATCACGCTTTTGCCTGCCATTGAGGCAACACCCGCTGCCATAAGCCCTGCGGCGCCGCCGCCGATTATGAGTATATCTGTCATTTGAAAATCTCCCACAAGTATTACACTTTATTTTACAATAACAGCCGACAAAATGCAAGTTTTTAATTGACTTTAAGTTTAGCTTTGGTTATACTTGAAATATCAATTATTGGAGGATTGATTATGACAAACGCATCAAACGTATTATGGTACAAGCATCCTGCCAAAACTTGGGTGCACTCTTTGCTTTTAGGTAACGGCAAATTGGGTGGCGCTTTTTACGGCAGAGTAGATACTGAAACTGTTGAGCTTAACCTTGACACTCTGTGGTCAGGCTACCCCGGCAGAGAATCTTACCCCAACAAAAACCCCTATGAAGCTTTCAAAAAGGCACAGGAGCTTTCTCTTGCAGGCAAAAATTTTGAAGCTCAGGAACTTATTGAAGCTGAAATCGCAGGCGGCGACAGCATGTTTTATATGCCCTTGGGCAAGCTGATTATTTCTTCAAAATCAAACCTCAAGGCAAGAAACTACAGACGCCAGCTTGATTTGAGAACAGCTGTTCATACAGTTACATATAACCTTAAAAAGACCGCTTACAAAACCGAGTCTTTTGTGAGCGCACCCAGAGATGTTATGGTGATTAAAACAGTTGCAGACGGCAACGAAAAAATCAACCTCAACATCACAATTCAGAACGAGCTTCGTCACGAGGTTTCTACCGACGGTGAGTTCCTCCGTCTTGTGGGCACCTGCCCTTCCGAAAACCCCGAAGAAGGCGACTGGTTCACAGACGTTTATCTTGACGGCGACAAAAAGGGCATGGATTTCTGCTGTCTGACCGCTTTTGATTCTGACGGCAAAATCAAATTCAACAAAAAAAGCGTAAGCGTTGAAGGCGCAAGCTATCTCACCATTTATCTTGGCGCAGAAAGCAGCTTCATCGACTGGAAAACGCTCCCCACCAAAGAATATATCGCACCTTGCGAAGAAAAAGTTAGAGCTGCAAAAACCGTTGATTACGAAGCAATGAAAGCAGAGCACATTGCCGACCATCAGAGCTTCTACAATAGAGTTGAGCTTGACCTTGGTAACGGACAGAAGGAAGGCACCACAACATCTTCAAGACTCAGAGAATTTTTGCTTAAGAAAAACGACAACGAGCTTTATGCTCTTTTGTTCAACTTCGGCAGATATCTTGCAATTGCATCTTCACGCCCCGGCTCACAGCCCACAAACCTTCAGGGTATCTGGACCTACAGAAAATATTCTCCCTGGCGTGCAAACTACACTGTTAATATCAACACGGAAATGAACTACTGGCCCATCCTTCCCTGCGCAATGCCTGAGCTTTGCGAACCTCTTAACACTTTCGTCGAAGAGCTTTCGGAAGCAGGTCAGTGGGCCGCACAGAAGATCTACGGTGCCCGCGGATTCACCTGCCACCACAATGTTGATATCTGGCGCCACCACACACCCGTTTCCGGCTGTGCAAGCTGGCTTTTCTGGAATATGTCCGGCGCATGGTTCACAAGACACCTCTTTGAATATTATGAATACACAGGTGATGTGAATTATCTCAGAGAAAAGGCTTTCCCTGTTATTCTTGAGTCAGCAAAATTCTGCCTTGATATTCTCGTTGAAGACAAAGACGGTTATCTCATTGCCTGCCCTTCAACATCACCCGAAAACAAATTCTTTGATGAAAACGGCAACATCACCGCAGTGAGCCAGACAACCACAATGACAATGTCAATCATCAAAGAAAACTTTATCAACGCCCTCAACTGCGCAGATATTCTCGGCATTGAAAACGACAGCGTTATTGATGAAATCAAAGAAGCTCTTCCCAGGCTGCTCCCCTTCAGAATCGGCAAGGACGGCAGACTTATGGAATGGTATGACGAATATAAAGAAGAAGAGGTTAAACACCGCCACGTTTCTCATCTTTATGCTCTTTATCCCGCCAACCTCATTGACGTTGACCTCACTCCCGAGCTGACAGCAGCCTGCAAGAAGACACTTGATGTCAGAGGTGACAGAGGCACAGGCTGGTCCCTCGGCTGGAAAATCAACTTCCACGCACGTCTTCGCGACGGACAGAAAGCATTGAAGCTTGTTAACGACCAGTTGAGATACATCCCCAACCCCGAAATCCGCGGAAGAGGCGGCACATACCCCAACATGCTCGATGCTCATCCTCCCTTCCAGATTGACGGTAACTTCGGTGCAACAAGCGGCATTGCCCAGATGTTTGTTCAGTCCTTCGGCAACCGCGCTCTCATCCTGCCTGCACTTCCCAATGAATTTAAAAACGGTTCAGTTAAGGGCCTTGCAATCAAGGGCGGCGCCACTGTTGACATTGAATGGAAAGACGGAGCTCTTTCACGCCTTACAGCCAAAGGCAACGGTGAATTTGAGTTCGTTTACGGTGACAAGTGCACAACTGTTACCCTCAACGGCGGCGAAACAGAAATCAAATTTTAAGGTGTCATTATGTTAGCTGACCTTTATGATTTTGACAAAACAGTTTACCCTGTGGATTCTGCAACGGAATTCTGGCTTTTCTGCCTGAAAAGGCATCCGAAAATCATCCGGCATATTCCCCACCAGATTTTTTCGGCAATTAAATTCTTTTTGAAAAAGATTGATTTAACCCAATTCAAAGGTGAATTTTTCTGCTTCGTTAAATCTGTTGATGCCCAAAAAGAAGCCGACCTTTTCTGGGATAAAAATGCGCACAAGATTTTTTCGTGGTTCAAGCCAAAAGAAAACGATGTTAAAACGGTTGTCTGCTCCGCTTCGCCCGAGTTTGAAATCAGCCCCATTCTTAAAAGATTGGGTGCAGATGTTATAATCGGAACGGATATGGACCCGAAAACAGGCGAAATCCGCGGCAAAAACTGCAAGGGTGCAGAAAAGGTGGAACGAATCAAAAAAGAAGCCGACGGCTACATTTTCAGAAACGCTTACACCGACAACCCTGAATCCGATGCGCCGTTGCTGTCCTTGGCAGAAAATAAATTTCTCATTAAAAACGGCGAAATAATCCCGCTGTAAACAAAAATTTATACCCTATCGTTAATTTTTTTGACGATAGGGTATTTTTTTGCACTTTTTTATTTCACAAAATCTGTTTTTTCAGGTATGGGTGAAAGGATTACCTTTCAGAAAGGAAGCGAAAATGAAAAACGGACTTAAACCAAAAGAAAAATTATTCTGCATTTACTGCCGTGAATATCACTCAGGTGTAACAGCGGCGGCGCTTGCAGGATACCCTTTGCCCAAAATAGCATCAG
>JBGVFJ010000009.1:0-19747 GCA_045121005.1 Acutalibacteraceae bacterium | reverse complement strand
GCAAAAAACAAACAGCCGCACGTGAGCGGCTGCTTGAGATAGTAATGCGTTGTCAAACTTCTATGCCCCTTTCAGGGGCTTTGCCTGTAGGTGCCCCTTATAGGGGCTGTGCAAACCACTAGTTTACTAGTGGTTATGATTGTGTAAATTTTTCAATGAATTGTCGGAAACATCTTGCAGTGCAGTTATATTAGCCTCCTTAGAAAAGGAGGTGGCAGACCGCAAGGTCTGACGGAGGATTGATTTATTTTTTCTTTTTAAATTCAGTAACAACCAATTCAATAAACAACGGTATTAACCAAAAAACAAACAAAAAGTGAGCATATACAAGGATCGTCGTTCTAATCTGCAAAAATCCAAACAAAGAAACAATAAAAAAGATAATATTTGTAATTTGTATTATTATGCAATGAACAGCAACGGGCTTTTTGCTTACACTCAAAAAGAGCAAAATACTTGCCGCTTTATTAAGATTATACACCTTAAATCTTGTTTCCAGTCGGCCGTCATTAGTTGTACCTGTTACAAATCTTAACAAAATACAGACTGCATAAAACATCAAAAAAGCGACTGTGTATAACTTCATACTTCACTACCTCATTCAAAAAACGATTCTTTGAACATATCTTCCGTTACGGGTCTGTCGGTACGCGCTACAATTCGCGGCTTCTTTTTGAAAATAATTTTACTTCCAAAAAGAAATACAATTTCGATTACAAGAGATAAAAATGCAAACATCGCATACAACATCATCATTGCAATATCTTCTTTTTGATTGGCTTTTTCGCCATAGTAGACCTTGTTATCCGTTCTTAACCCTGCGACGTAGCTTTCTTCCGTGTCTGATTTAGAAAAGAAAACACATATCTTTTCTCCGACTTTTACTTCATCAAGAAAATCCCATTGACTACTGAAATCATTGGTTGAAAAGATTATTTCCTTGATGTTGCCAGCATCATCTTTTACTTTTAAATACAATCCGTAACGGGTACTTTGAGTATCACATCCGAGGTATGTAAACTCTTTTTCAATAATTTCAGTATGATATGATTGATAATTGTGAACAAAACCGATACAAGAAAAAACAAACACAGGTATCATAACCAAAGAAACCAAAACACAATATAGCAATCTTTGCTTATTCATAGTTTATATCTCCTTTTATCGCTTTTTTAGGCGGGTACTATGACCCGCCCACAGTTAACTTTATAATTAAAATCTGATATCTGCGCAGAGGCCGGAGTGGTCGGAGAGATACATCATTTTAATTCTTTCATCAATGATTTTGTATGTATCAACCTCAACGCCCTCTGAAACAAAAACATAGTCGATGGGCTTTGTTGCAAATGCGTTGAGACCGTAATCTTTATATGTTGCACCGCAGTCTGACTTTTTAGCAATATGTTTTGTATCGCGCATAAATGCGGTCATATCGTTATAAGCGGCTGAGCCCTCCTGAGCGTTGAAGTCGCCTGTGCAAACAACGGGATAGCCCTTTGCCTTGAGCTCTTCAATTTTGGCCTTGAGAACCTGAATCTGCTTGGACTGCACTGTTTCATAATTGAAATCAAGGTGAGTGTTGATGTGGGTATAAGTTTCGCCTGTTGTTTTGTTTTTGAGAGTTGACCAGGTTGCAATTCTGGGACAGCCTGAATCTTCATACTTTGAGCCGAAAACATCGGGAGTGTCTGAAAGCCAGATTGTACCGCTGTCAAGAAGAGTATATTTATCCTTAAGATAATACACAGCACTGGCTTCTGCGCCCTCACCCTCTTCGCGGAGCTGAGCTACACAAGCGTAGTCTGTCATTTTTTCTGCCAAAATATCAAGCCACTGCTGAGTTGCCTCCTGCACGCCGAATGAATCGGGAGCGTACTGTTCCAATGCGGCGCAGATGAGCTTGCTTCTGCCCTCAACTGAGCCGTAGTCATCGTCCTTATAACGAACGTTGAATGAAATCACGCGTGTTGCTTCCTCTGCCTTTTCAGGAACGTTTCTGATAGTGAGGTTAGCGGGGTTGAAAACGCCTGCTGTGAAAAGTGCGGAAAGGATAAGTGCCATAAGCTGTCTGAAAACGAAAATCATATCAATTCTCCTCTGAATAAAATTCTTTCATATCATCAAGGCGCAGAAGCATCGGTGAAAGACCTGCCGCCGCACCCGTATCAATATCAATCCAGGTGTCGGTGACGAGAGCTTTGCCTTTGTACTCTTCGCCATAATAAAAAGTTGGTGTGTGACCAAAAATGACGGTTATGTCATCAAAATAACGCTGATTGAGGTTCGGTCTGCTCCACAGAAGGTCGTGAGAGCTGTATTGCGACAGCTTTTTCTCAGGTTCAAAACTGCCGAGACCGCTGTGAGTGAGAATAAAATCCCTTTCCCCCACGCTGACAACGTCATAAAGAGGTGCATCCTGCAGATATTCAAGAATATATTTCACCTGATTATGATGCAACAAACGAATCGCAGAAAGGGTCTGCATTCCGCCGTTGGCAACCCAGGTGGAATACACCCCAAGCTTTGTACCTGTCAGGCTCGCAATTGACTCGTCAGTGATTTCTTCAAAAAGAAAATCGCAGTCGAGCATCATTTTTTCGTGATTGCCGAGAATGAGCTGGGCATTGGGCATTGACATCAGCAGCCGCAAAAGGCTGATTCCGTCGCTACCTCGGTCGATAACATCACCCAGAACATATAAAAAGTCATCATTGCCGAAGCCTGCGGAAGAAAGCAGAGCTTTGAATTTTTCAACGGGATAACCGTGCAAATCCGAAGTTACGTATATCATCACATCACCCCTCGGGACATTATAACTCAAAATTTCTGTTATGTCAAAATTTTCTTCTTTGCATAGAATGATAACGGATTAATATCCTACCAAAATCAAAGGAGAAATGTTAATGAACTATTCACCTGCCGGTCGGCAAGTGAACGGAATGATTTGTCAGATGAAGGATTTCCCCGTGGCAATCACTCCCCTGCCTGCCGACCCTGTGGTGGCTATGGCTTATGTGCCTTTTCAGACAGACACCACAACCTTTTCCGAAATGCAGGCCCTTGCCTGCGGAACACTGTTCCCTTGCCTCAACAAGCCTTTTAAAGGTCGTGGGGCATAATGAATGACAAACGTAATATGACCACTCAGCTCTCTGCGATTCAGTTTGCAATGTGGGAGCTTCACCTCTACCTTGACACTCACCCCGAAGACATCAGCGCTTTGAAGCTTTACAACAAGTATGAAGAAAAATACTGTGTTCTGCTTGATGAATTCGAATCAAAGTTCGGTCCGCTTTATTCAACCCGCGGCACTCCCGGTGTCAGATGGCTCAAAAATCCGTGGCCCTGGGACTATGAAGGAGGCAACTGCTGATGTTTGTGTATGAAAAAAAGCTGCAATTCCCTGTTAAAATTGCTAACCCTAACCCTAAATACGCTCAGATTATAATTTCGCAATACGGTGGACCGGACGGTGAGTTGGGCGCATCCTTGCGCTATCTCAGCCAGCGTTATTCAATGCCTTATGCCGAGCTTAAGGGACTTTTGACGGATGTGGGCACAGAGGAGCTTTCTCACCTCGAGATGATAGGGGCAATTGTTTATCAGCTGACAAGAAACCTCACGCCCGAAGAAATCAAAAAATCAGGCTTTGACGCTTACTTTGTTGACCACACGGCGGGAGTTTATCCGACAGCGGCAAGCGGATTCCCCTGGAGTGCTGCAAGCATGCAGTCAAAGGGCGACCTTATTACCGACCTGCACGAAAATCTTGCGGCAGAACAGAAAGCAAGAACTACCTACGACAATATTCTCCGCCTTGTGGATGACCCCGATGTGCGCGAACCCATAAAATTCCTCAGAGCGAGAGAAATTGTGCATTATCAGCGTTTCGGTGAAGGTCTCAGACTCGCCACCGACCGCCTTGATTCAAAGAATTTTTATGCATTTAATCCAAGCTTTGATAAATAACTCCACTTTGCAGATGAGCTCAAGCTCATCTGCTTTTCTTTGTTTAGTTAATTTTTTGTTGTAATTTGCTGTGTTTATGCTATAATTGAATTATATCTGACAGCAGAGGTGATTATACTGTGTTTATTCAAAGAATTATCAGTTTCTTTTTAGCTGTTGCTACGGTTTTCGGCTATGTTTTTAATTTTCAAAAACCATTGAAAGAAACAGATTACGAAATTAAAACACAAGAGGTTGTGCGAAATATGGATAAATATGCCGGCATTCATTCTGAAATAAAAGACTGTGGCGGTGTGCCTACCCTTTATATCAACGGCGAGCCTCACGCTGCAGTTGCATATATGACTTATCTTGAAAAGTTTAACGAATATGATGACTTTGTGGCTGCCGGGTATAAATTCTTTTCTGTTCCCGTTCTTTTTTCGGGCAGATGGATAAGCATAACCGACGGACTCACACCATTTAAAAAAGGTATTTTTGATGTCAAGTGTGAACCGGACTTTTCACTCTTTGACGAGGCCTGTGAAAAAATTCTTGAAGCCTGCCCTGATGCTTACATAATTCCGAGAGTCAATATCAGTATGCCTGAATGGTGGGAAGAAGAAAACCCCGGGGAGCTTAATATGAAAGACGGTGTGGCGTGCAGAGAATCCTTCTATTCAAAAAAATGGCGCGATGATGCAACTGAGTTTTTGCGCCAATTTACACAGTACACCAATTCCTGCCAATATGCGCCGCACATTGTGGGCTATCAGATTGCAGGCGGCAACACCGAGGAGTGGTTCCACTTTGATATGAACGGCGGCTACGGTGAATGCGCCAAGGAAAGCTTCAGGGAGTTTCTTGAAGAATATTATCCCGAAATAGAATACAAGGGCTTGCCCGACCTTAGCCTTTTGAATAAAGACAGAAATTATATAAAAGACGAGTATCTTTCACGGTACATTGAATTTGCAAACTTTAAAATTGCAGAAGCCATAAGTCACTTTGCACAGGTTGTTAAAGAAGAAACAGGTAACAACGTTGTTGTGGGCACATTCTACGGTTACACCCTTGAGGTCAGCAATTCTTTGCAAGGTAACCACGCGCTCAATTATATTTTAAAGGATAAAAATATTGACTTCATCTGCTCACCCAATTCATATATCGGCACACGCTCCCCCGACATGGACTGGACAGAAATGTACCCTGCAGATTCTGTTCGGCTTCACGGCAAAATGTGCTTCCAGGAATGTGACATAAGAACACATCTGACTCAGGTGCTTTCTGAAAAAGACCCGTCAACAGACCCTTACGGACTTCTTGAAGCCCCTGTATGGCATCCGAGAAGCTCAAAAACTCAGGCTATGAATGAAATCCGCAAATCCTTTGCCCGCCAGCTTATAAAAGGCAACGCCTTGTGGTGGTTTGATATGTGGGGCGGTTGGTACGCCGACGAAGATATAATGAATGAAATGGCAATTTACAAAAGCATTTATGAGCAAAGCATGGCAGACACAAACAGAGCTTCAACGGCTGAGGTTGCAGTTTTTGTTGATGAAAGCGCATACAAATATCTCACAGACTGTTATTTGCGCACTATTTTCCACAATCAGCGTGACGAGCTGGGTCTTATGGGAGCACCGTATGACATTTATGATGTTTACGACTTTGAAGAGGTTTACGGCAAATACAAGGCTGTGATTCTGCTTTCAAGTGCAAAGACTGAATATATGGAAAACGCCCGTAAGCTCTGCAAAGAAAATGATGTGCCGTTCATTATGACCTCCGCTCTGAAAGACAAATTCACAGTGAAAGAGCTCAGAGCCTTCCTCGAAACAAGCGGAGTTCATATTTACTGCAAGACAGACGACATTGTTTACGTCAACGAAAATTACGTTTGCATTTATTCTGTTACCGCAGGAGAAAAAACAATTTCTCTCGGCAAGGAAAGAAACGTCAGCGAGCTGCTCGGCGGCACTTACCAAGGCAAAACAGACACTGTTACAGTTGAAATGCAGCAATATGAAACAAGACTTTTCAGACTTGACTGATATATTACATCAAAAAAGCAGATGAGCTTCAACTCATCTGCTTTGCTTTATATTTTGTAAAATTTCTTGTACCACTGTGCGAATCTGCGAAGGCCTTCGCGAAGAGGTGTGTTGGGTCGGAAGCCAAAGTCACGTTCCAAAGCGCTTGTGTCTGCAAAGGTTACGGCAACGTCACCCTGCTGCATGGGCACCAGCTTTTTGTGGGCTTCAAAGTCGTAATCCTCGGGAAGTACTCCTGCCGAAATAAGCTCCTGCTGAAGAATATTTACAAAATCAAGGAGATTTTCGGGGTTGCTGTTGCCGATGTTATACACTCTGTATGGCGCAACGGGAAGACCGTCTTCCCCTTTTTCTTTTTCGGGGGCAGCGCCCATAACAAGGCGCACACCCTTGACAATGTCATCCACAAAGGTAAAATCGCGCCTGCAGTTGCCAAAATTAAAAATCTCGATGGTTTCGCCCTTGAGAAGCTTGTTTGTGAAACCGAAATATGCCATATCGGGTCTGCCTGCAGGACCGTAAACGGTGAAAAAGCGAAGACCCGTTGATGGGATATCATAAAGCTTTGAATAAGAATGTGCCATAAGCTCGTTGCTCTTTTTGGTTGCAGCATAAAGGCTGACGGGAGTGTCAACCTTATCATCGGTGGAATAAGGGATTTTGGCGTTTGAGCCGTAAACCGAGGAGCTTGAAGCATAAACAAGGTGTTCAACAGGGTTATGACGGCAAGCCTCAAGGATGTTGTAAAAGCCGAGGATATTAGACTCGATATAAACATCGGGGTTGGTTACGGAATATCGCACACCTGCCTGAGCGGCAAGGTTGACAACAACGTGAAATTTGTGTTCGCTGAAAAGAGAATCAATCAACCCTTTGTCTGCAAGGTTACCTTTAACAAAAATCCACTTGTTCTGCTGATTTTGGCAGGCAGATTTTTCAATTTCACTCAAGCGGTATTCCTTGATTGAAACATCGTAATAGTCATTCATATTATCAAGACCCACAACGGTTGCACCGCTGAGAGTGTTCAACAATTCCAGCACAAGGTTAGAGCCGATGAAGCCTGCCGCACCTGTGACGAGGATTGTTTTATTGTTTAATTCTACATTTGGAGTGAGCATAGTAACCTCCGGAGTTTTATTGACGGAATAATTATATACTTCACCGCCCATTGTGTCAACAAACATCTTGAAAAACGGTTGATTTATATTATAATAAGCTTAAGGAGTGAGGTTATGGAATTTTCATCATTTATAAAACAGGCGGCAAACGTCAAGCCGAATTCAAGGCAGTTGAGAATGCTCAGAGAAACACCCTTTTATGCATTTGTGCATTTCAGCCCCAACACATTCACTGACCTTGAATGGGGTCTCGGTAACGAAGACCCTGCAATTTTTAACCCCACAAGGCTCGACTGTGAGCAATGGGCAAAGGCAATTAAATCTGCCGGAATGAAAGGCATGGTGCTCACGGCAAAGCATCACGACGGATTCTGCCTGTGGCAGAGCAAATATACCGAGCATTGCATGAAAAACAGTCCATACAAAAACGGCAAGGGTGACATTGTTGCCGAAGCCGCCGAGGCTTGCAGAAAATACGGACTGAAATTCGGCTTTTATCTTTCCCCGTGGGACAGAAATTCAAAGCTTTACGGCACAGACGAATACAACACATATTACAAAAATCAGCTCACAGAGCTGTTGACAAACTACGGTGAAATTTTCCACGTGTGGTTTGACGGTGCCTGCGGTGAAGGTCCTAACGGAGTGAAGCAGGAATATGACTTTGATGGATTTTTTAACCTTGTGCACACTCTTCAGCCAAACGCCACAATTTTTCACGACAGCGGTGAAATCCGTTGGGTGGGTAACGAGGGAGGAAAGCCTGCCTATGCTCAATGGGCAGTTGTGCCCGGTGAATTGGGTAAATACTGCCGGGTGCAAACAGGCGCAGGTCCTCTTTATCAGGATGGCGGACTTGACTATATGTATAATTCCGACACAAATATCGGTGAAATGTCAAACATAGTTTATTCAAAGGGGCTTGTATTCTCCCCTGCAGAAACAGATATGTCCATCCGTCCCGGCTGGTTTTATCACAAAAACGAGGAGCCTCATTCACTTGAAAGGCTTTTTAACACTTACCTCAACACAGTTGGCGGAAACACCACATTCCACCTGAATATTCCGCCCACACCGGAAGGACTTTTTGACGAAAGGGATGTTAAAAGGCTTAAAGAGCTTGGCGACTTAATCACAAGTGAATTGGGCACCGACCTTGCAACTGACGCTGAAATTATTGAAAAGAGAAAAGAAAACACCAATCTTTGCGAGTTTGTTGTAAAGCTCCCCGAAAAGAGAAAGATTAAATATGTTGAGCTTGCGGAAAAAATTGCAGAAGGTCAGCGGGTTGAGTCATTTATTGTTTACACCAAAAACAGTGACGGATACCTCGACAAGGAGTGCCAGTGTAACACTATCGGCAGCAGAAAAATAGTGAGATTTGACGACCCCATTGAGACCGATGAAATCACAATTAAAGTTGTTTCGGCAAGAGATACGGTTTTAATTGAATGGGTTAAGATGTATTAAATAAAATTCAAAAAGGAGGGTCTCCCCTCATTTATTTTTTGCTTTTATTAGCTTTGACTGTGAAGAAAATCAGCAGTGCGAGAATGAGCCACAAAGCGTAGGTGACGACACATTCCACAAGATAATTTTCTGTGTATATCTTAGGGTCAAATATTCTGAAAAGACCAAGGCTTGTAAAAAACGGAAGCGAAATTATTGCGGCAACATACGACACCCAGAATGTAATGAGATACGGATGCTTCACATTTTTTGCAAGAAGAATACCTAACAACACAACAGTTGCAGGAATTACGGTAAGCACACCGCCTCTGAACAGAATTGAGAGAAGAGACAGAATAGAAAATACTATTGCAAGAACGATGCCTACATATTTTTTCACAATCTGCTCGTTGATCTTTGTTTGCCCGTCGTTATCATTAGCATAAACATATACAGGGTCTGTGGGATTCTGCTCACCTTTTAAAATATGATCTATGGATACATTAAAAATCTCACTTAGCTGAATGAGCTTATCCGCTTCAGGCTTGCACATGTTGTTTTCCCATTTTGAAACGGTCTGACGCGAAACATCGAGCCTGTCTGCCAAATCTCCCTGAGACATATTGTTTTTGTTTCTGAGCTCGTAAATTCTTTCACCAAAGTCTGACATAGTATCAGCTCCTTTCTGAGAAAATAGTAGCTCAAAAGGGCGTTCAAGTCAATCAATTTTAGTTTAAACTTTAGCAACCTCAGGTTGCAACAAAGAAAAACGGTGCAGTTTTGGACTGCACCGCAATTTTATTTCCACAGATTTTTGTATATTGCGAGAACATCGTCTTTTTCAACTGTTTTGATTGTGTTTGCGGGTGAGCCTGAGGCTACCGCATCCCCTGCCATTTTGTCCATTTTTGAGAAGAACTCGTCTTTGTCAATTCCGTAGGCTTCAAGGGTGGGAATTTCGCAAATGTCACAAAGCTTTTTACATTCTGCAATAAATTTCTTTGCGGCGGATTCGTCGCTTTCGGTTTCATTTGCAACACCGATTGCCCTTGCCATATCGGCAAAGCGGCTGTATGCACCGTCATAAACATAGCTGAAGCATTCACAAAGAAGCATTGCGTTACTGATGCCGTGAGGCACGTGGAACAGCGCACCGATGGGACGGCTCATTCCGTGAATTACGGTAACGGAAGCGTTGTTGAAGGCAATGCCTGCTTCAAGGGCGGCAAGTGACATCTGCGCTCTTGCTTCAACATTATTGCCCTCATTAAAGCAAACGGGAAGATATTTAAAAATCTTTTTAATTGCAGAAAGAGCGTAACCGTCGGTGAGAGGCTGAGCCTTTTGGGAGGTATATGCCTCTGCGGCATGGCAAAGAGCATCAAGACCTGTAGCGGCAGTGACAGACTTGGGCGCAGTCATTGTAAACGCAGGGTCAACAACGGCAACGTCGGGCATCAGCACAGCACCCTTGAGGAGCATTTTGATATCCTTTTCGGTGTTGGTGATGATTGTGAACTGAGTTGCCTCAGAGCCTGTTCCGCTGGTGGTGGGAACGGCAACCATAGGCGGGGTGGGAACAGTAATTACCTTGCCCAGGTAATCGTTGATTGAACCGCCTGATGTGGCAAGGGCGGCAATGGCTTTCATTGAGTCAATGGGAGAGCCTCCGCCAACCGCAACAAGGAAATCACATTTTTCATTTTTATAAACACTGAGACCTGCATCAATCATTTTGTCGGTAGGCTCGCCTGTGATACCGTCAAAAATAACGAAGTCAACACCGTTTGCACTTAATATATCTGTAACAAGCTTTGCGTTGCCTAACTTCACCATCATAGGGTCGGTAACAACGAGAGCTTTTTTGCCAAGAGTGCAGATTGAAGCCGCACCGTCAGAAAGTGCGTTTTCACCGTAGAAAACCTGCTTAGGCATAATGAACTGATAACCCATATATAAAACCTCACTTAAAAATGCTGAAAATATGATAGCAAATTATAATTCAAAATACAAGTGAAAATATCAAAAACGTTGCCCCCAATGCAGTTGACGGTGTGTACCTTTCGTCCTCCTTGCCGCAAAAGGGGCGGCATTTTCGCAGAAAATTACCAAAAGATTTTTTGTATACATCCACCGCTTTGAGGTAAAGAGGGCAAGTTGTAGGCCGTGGCGTTACTACACACCGTTTTATACAATCCCTCAGGGTCTTCGACCCAGCTCCCTTTACACAAAGGAGCCTGAAAAAGCCGACAGCGAAAAACTGTCGGCTTTTTGGGATTTAGAACTTAACCTTGAAGTTTTTGATTTCGAAGGGCTTGGCAGTGAATGAGATTGTGTTGCCGCTGAATTCAACGGGAACATCGTTACGCTCGATGAGGTCACATTCTGCAGCATAGGTGATGTCGGCAAAGAGTGAAACTGTTGCTTTGGTTGTTCTGCCGGTCTTTTCAACCATACGAACAATGTAAGCGTCCTCTTCTTCACACTTCTTAACTGCTTCAAGAGTGATGTTGTCACAGTCAAGGTTGATGAATGAGCCGATGCTGTCACCTTCACCTGTGGGTGTTGCGCAAACGAGAGGATTGTTGATTTCAAGGCCCATTGTGAGAGTCTTGGCGTGTTTCCAATCGTTAGCATGGGGATAAAGTGAATATGTGAAGTAGTGCTCGCCTCTGTCTGATGTGGGGTCGGGCTTGATGGGAGCTTTGAGGAGAGTGAGAATCATCTTGTGCTCATTAACCTCGTGACCGTACTTACAGTCGTTGAGAAGGCTTACGCCGTAATCGGTGTCGGACATATCAATCCAGTTGTGAGCGTTAACCTCGAACTTGGCTTTGTCATAGGGATTATAGCGGTATGAGCTGCATTCCATAGTAGCATAAGCAATGTCTCTTGTGTAGTTCTTTGTCTGAAGGTCAACATCAAAGAACACTTTGAGAAGCTTCTGGTTTTCGTGCCAGCTGATGTGAGTATCAAAGTCAATGCGGTCAATCTCATTGTAGATGATGATGTTCTGGTGAATTACTGATTTGAGAATTTCTTTCTCGATAGTAATCATTGTGTAAACATCGCCTGAAACGATTGATTTAACAACGCCGTCTTTAACTTCATATTCACGGTCAACATATGTAGCAACGATGTCCCATGCGTCATAAGCACCGGGCATATCCTCAAAGAGTCTGAAATCGTTACCCTTGCCGCCTTCTGACAATACTTCTCTGTTGTTTACCTTGTCATAAATTGAAACAAGAACAGCCTTATCATCAAGAGTGAGGGCGAAGAAGTCGTTTTCAATAACCTTGCCTGTGCATTCGATGAGCTTGCGCTCTGCCTTTGCGGGAGTCTTATAGTAAACCTTGTAGCCTACTGCGGGAACATCCTTGGCAACGAAGAGAAGCTTCTTGTCACCGTTGGGCTTGGTGTATGCCTGAACAGCAACGGGGTTGCCGTTTTCATCAAAGATTTCAACATCCTGATAGTCAAGCTCAACCTTTGAGGTTGAAGCAACTGCAAGGGAGTTGAAGAGAACAAAGGGAGTGCCCTTTGAAGCATCAAAGCCGATTTTCTTGCTGATTACTGCAAGTGCATCGTCACGAACCTTTTCACCGGTTGCGATAACTTCATCATAAATGCCCATCAGCTTGCCGAAAACTTCGGTGATATGAGTGCCGGGCAATGAATCGTGGAACTGATTGGTAAGAATCTTCTTCCAGCCTGCTTCAAGCTCAAGGCGGGGATATTCGTAACCGTACTGTTCTGCGATTGAGCCGTACATTTCTGCCTGACGGTAGAGGTTTTCGCAATATCTATTAGCCTTTTTGAGGGCTGCTTTTGTTGTGTGAACACCGCGGTGCTCTTCAAGATAAAGTTCATCCTTCCAGGTAACAACCTTGTCACCTGCTTTGATAGCCTTCTGCTTCATGCTTTCAAGAGAGTCCTCAATCTTGCAGGCTCTTGTTTCGGGAAGACCGGGGAAGTTCTTATAACGCTTAACATATTCAAGCATTTCAGCGTCAACACCGCCGCCGCCGTCACCCCAGCCGTAGCAGTACATTGACTCGCCGATTGTGTCTTTGTCGGTGTACTTAATCCAGTTGGTTTTAAGTGAGTCGGGCTCCATTGAACCGATGAAATGTGTGGGAGGAACAGCTGCAAAAACTTTTGAGCCGTCGGGACCTTCCCACCAGAAGGAGTTATAAAGCCAGGGGTTGGTGTCATTCCAGATACCCATTTTATGAGTAACGAAATATTCCATACCTGCTTTTTTCATAATCTGAGGCATGCAGTAGCTGTTACCGAATACGTCGGGCAACCAACAGGTTTTGGGTGTTACGCCAAACCATTTTTCTGCATAGCGCACGCCGTGGAGGAACTGACGGACAAAGGATTCACCTGAAATAATGTTACAGTCAGGCTCAACCCACATACCGCCGATGTATTCCCATCTGCCCTCTTTAACTCTCTGCTGAACCTGTTCAAAGAGGTTGGGATAGTGGATACGCATTTCTTCGTACATACCTGCCTGGCTCTGTGAGAACACAAAGTCATCATACTGCTCCATAAGACGAAGCATTGTGGCGTGAGTACGGCCAACCTTGCGGACAAACTCTTTGTAAGCCCACATATAAACCATATCAAGGTGGGAGTTACCGATAAGGTCAAGCTGACCCATACATTTGTAGTTGGGGTTGTTATAAACTCTGTCGTGAAGGACTTTTTTGCACATTCTGAGCTTTGCCTTGAACACCTCAAAATCGGGCTCGTCAAAGTCAACATACTGGAAAGCCTCTTTAAGAGATTCACGGATGAGAGTGCCGTAGTCATTGTTCATACCGGGGATGAAGAGAGCGTTGAATACAGCCTTCAGGTCCCAGTAAATGTCGCTGATTTCATCGTCAGTTGTGGCAATGAATGAGCATTCAAGCTTTTTGAGTGTGCTTTCGTTTGAATGCCATACGAAGTATGATTCAACGTCGATGTCAAACTCCTCACCTGCTTTTGCGCATTCAGTGAGAGTTACGGAATTGCGGAAGGGGTCGAGGCCCTGGTAAGGCACGCCGTTGACAGAAACAAGTGAGTCGCCGCCGAAGTAGATGTAGAGAGTAACTCTCTGACCTGCAAACTTTTCGGGGATAACGATTTTGTTTTTGAAGAAAGCACTAAGGCCGTTGCCACCCCAGTAGTCGCCTACCTTAAGCTCCTTCCAGCCGTCGTAAAGATATTCATACTCACCGATTTCTTTGTAAATGCACTCACGCATCTGCCATGAGCCGGTGTTTTCAAAGTCGGTGTAAATTCTCTTTTTAAGTGTTTTTAATTTAATCTCGGCAAGCTCATCAAAAGCAAAAATACCTCTCTGCTTGTTTTTGATGATGTCACGCCAGGTGTCAATATGAGCGTCCATACCTTCGGTTGAAGGGACGGTCTTTTTCTCGTTCTCTGACATAATTTCAACTCCTTTTCAGATTCATTTAAAACAAATCAATTTATTATATCATCCATTATTTTTATTTTCAACAGTTATATCAAATTTTGTTAAATAAATGTATTTTTCTTATATAATAAATTGACAAGTTAATTTTCGAATGTTATTATTGAAACAGACTATTGTCAACAAAAATTAAAAGGTGGTCTGTTTATGAAAAAAGTAATCTCCTGCATGCTTGCCATTGCAATGGTTTTCGGCATTTTTTCAGTGTTTGCTTCTGCTGAAGTTAAAACAGAATGCAACGGTAATTGTGACACCTGCCCTGCTATTGTTGTTCCCGGTATCGGTCAGTCAAACGTATGGGCACTTGACGACAACGGTGACTACATCGTTGATGACAACGGCAAAAGAGTCAGCTGCTTCCCTGCAGTGTTTGACGTTGCTCCAATTGTTATAAAGGCAATTTTCCCTGTTATTCTTTCACTTCTCACCCAGAAAGACGTTTTCCTTTCAGATGCTCTTTGCAGTGTTGTCCGCGACGCTTTTGCAGTGAATATGTGTGACGAAAACGGCAAAAACACAGGCAACATCGAAATTGAAAAATATCTTTATTCAGTTGCAGAATGTTCTGATTATGAAAAGGAACAGATTTACAAAAACATTCCTCTTCAGGACTTTGCTCAGACAGCAGGCGAAGACCATCTTTACTACTTTGCATACACCTCATTCGGCAACAACATTGACATTGTAACCGAGCTTTACAACTACATCCAGATGGTTAAAGAAGAAACAGGCCACGATAAGGTTAACATTGTTCCCATCAGCATGGGCGGTTCTCTTGCCAACGGCTTGCTTGATTACTTCCCCGATGTTATGGATGACCTCAACAAGGTTGTTTATATTGTTCCCGCACTCAACGGCTCCACAATCGTAGGTGACCTTTACACAAAGAACTTCGCATTCTTTGATAAGGAATTTCTTTATAACGGCTTCCTTGAGTCCCTTATGGACGAAGAGGATGCAAGAATGATTGAAGTTATTGCAAGAATTATTCCCGATGATATGCTTTTGTCCGTGCTTCACAATGTTGCTGACTGCCTTGTTGAAGATGTTGCAGCAAACGTGACAAGCCTCTGGGGACTTTGCCCCAAGGAATATTATCCCGAAGCTGCGGAGATGCTTCTTGCCGACAAACCTGAAATCAAAAAGCAAACTGACAGATATTATCAGGCACAGCTTAATTCCAACAAAAATATTCAGGCTCTTGTTGACAAAGGCGTTGAGGTTTTCAACATTGTAGACTACGATGTGCCCCTGTATGTTATCGGCAATTCCTGGAACAATGACAACGCTGACGGCGTTATTCACCTTTCATCAACATCAATGGGTGTTCACAGTGCAATTGTTGGTGAAACACTCGGCAACGGCTACAAGCAGGCAAACACCAGCGCAAACTGCTCTGACCGCAGTCACAACCACATTTCACCCGACAATGTTGTTGACGCTTCAACAGGCCTCCTCCCCGACCACACCTTCTATTTTGACGGCCAGAACCACGAAAAAACTGCAAGAAACGACGCGATTATTTCACTTGCAACAAGACTTCTTGCAACAGATGATATCAAGGATGTTTATTCTACACCCGATTATCCTCAGTTCAACGGCAGAAGAGACCCCCGTGGCCTCAAAAATACATACATCCCCGAAGCAAAGGCGGTTGACACCTCAACACTCAGCGCGGAGGATGCTGCTGAGCTTAAGGCTGCACTTGAGCAGGCAGAGGCTTTTGTAAACAATACCGCCTGCTACGACGGACAGCAGAAAGAGGTTGAAGACAGACTTGTTGCCATCCTTGTTAAAATTGGCGCAAGAGAGGCTAAGGTTGAAGAAGAACCATCTACATTCTTCACTGACCTCAGCATCTGGATTTATGAAAATCACGGCACAGACGGATATTCTGAAAATCCCCTCATCCTGCTTGAAGCTATTCCTCAGATTATAAAAGGATTTATATAAATTCAACAGATAGAACAGCCCCACCTGCCATAATGGGAGGTGGGGTATTACAATTGTATATTGCTGTTGAAATTAAACCGAAAGTGTGATATAATTGCAAAGACATTGGAGGTGTTTGTTTTGCGTCCGCTAAAAGATTTGATTTTTGAAGAATATTGGGAAATTGCTTATCGCACCTACACTGAAGAAGATACTATTGTTAATGCCGATAAGCAATATCTGTTTAACACCCTCAAATCCAATTATAGGTATTGGTATGCAGACCCTTTTTTGTTTAAAAAAGATGGTCATACCTTTCTATTTGTGGAAATGTTTGATAACAAAACTGAAAAAGGAATAATCGGATATTCTGAGTTTATTGACAATAGATTTACTGAACCGCAACCTGTTTTGGAAGAAAATTTCCATCTTTCATATCCTTACGTATTTGAAAAAGATGGTACTATTTATATGATGCCGGAAACTCATGAAGACAATTGCATTCAGCTTTATAAAGCCGTCAAATTTCCCACAAAATGGAAAAAAGACTGTGTTCTTGTAGAGAATATAAACACCGTTGATACCATTATTGAAAACCAAATGATAATCACCTCGGTTGTATGTCCTGAAAATGATATGAGTATTGATTTATGTATTTTTGATAAAGACTATAGTCCCTGTTTTTACAATCCTGTTTATTCAAAAAGTTTTACTAAACGAGGCGCAGGAAGTTGTTTTTCACATAAAGGCAACCGCATCCGCCCATCTCAGAGCTGTGAAAACAAACAATACGGATGCAAACTTTATTTTAATAGAATTGAGCAATGTGATAGTCATAATTATCAGGAATCTAAAACAGGTGAAATCACCCACCAAAATATTAACACAGACAAAAAATCAACTCCAATCGGAATACACACATATGCAAGAACAGGTGATTTAGAAACAGTTGACATTAAATTTAAACGATTTAACTTAATGAGGTTGTTATGGATTTTAAAAAACAAACTACTGAAAAATATGCAATAGTTATCGGGGACTGGCACTTCAACTCTCTAGGTTTGGTAAGAAGCTTGGGTGAAATGGGGATCACTGTGTTTTTTATTAACCTGTCCTTGTTCGGATACGCAGAAAACAGTAAATATGTTAAAAAGTTTTTTCACGTTACAGCACCCGAGGAAATTTTTACTACAATAGTTATGATAACAAAAGAAGTAGCCGGTATCCCCTTTCTATTTCCAGCAAGTGATTTAGCTGCCATGTTTTTGGATAATTGCTATAGTCAACTTAAAGATATATGCGTTTGTCCCGGAGCTAAAGGAAACCTTGAAAGATTTATGTCTAAGGATGAAATGTGCCGATTGGCCCGTAATAATGGTTTCAATGTTCCTGAATTTTACAAAATTTCTATAGATACTCAATGGATTGAGAACTTAAAAAATATACCTTTCCCTTTTATCATCAAGCCCGAAAAGAGTGTTGACGGAAACAAAAGTGAAATCAGAATATGTACTAATGAAACAGATTTAAAGCAAGCAATTGATTGGATTGAAAAACATTTAAATGAGATAAAAGTACTTTTTGTTCAACAATTTGTTAATGGTAATAATAACCTCATGGTCGAGTATTGCGGATATAAAATCCAAGATAAACCGGTTAAACTTATTGGTCAATTGGAAAAAATCCGAGAATATCCTGTAAATCGCGGCAGCACTTCATTTGCTGTTATCAAAAATAACATTACTTATCTTGATGTTGAATATTTAAATAATTTTTTGAACGAAGTAGAATTTGACGGTATTTTTGATTTAGAACTAAAAGTAGTTGACGGTCATCCATATTTCATCGAAATAAATTTTCGTAACGGTGCTCCTTCCTACGCTTTTACCGTAGGTGGATTTAACATTCCTTTCAACTGGCTTTGTGAACACTCCGGCCTTCAGATTCAGCAAACACATTCGTTTAAAGAAACCTTCTTAATGAGCGAAAGAGATGATTTAAACCACGTAATAGAAAAGAAACTAAATGTTTTTTCTTGGCTGAAAAATCTTAAGAACTGTGACACACTTATGATTTATAATAAGGCTGATAAAAAGCCGTTTATTAAAGCTTATAATAAGATAATTTGTTTATTAACATCTTTCTTTACAAAATAGTCTGGAGTGAAAACATTGAAATCTGTTCTCTTTTTTATTGAGTGCCTTGACCATGGTGGAGCTGAAAAAATTTTAACCAACATAGTTAAGTATCTTGACAAAAGCAAATACAATATCACTGTTGTTTCTGAAACGGACAATGAATTTCACACAGAAGATATCAAGGCGCACGCCAATCATCGTTGTTTTGTTCGTCAAAAAAACAACAAAAGCAAGATTGGGCGTCTGATAAATAAACTAATCATCAAATTTTCTTTAATTGCTCCGCCAGTTTTAGTCAGACAACTTCTTATAAGAGGAAAATACGATATTGAAATAGCATTTTGTGAAGGATACGCTACCAGAATTATCGGTTCATCAAAAAACAAAAAAAGTAAAAAAATTGCTTGGGTACATACTGATGTTGTAAACCATCCTTGGAGCGAAACTGTGTTCGGTTCAAAGCGTCGGGAACTTCAGTGTTATGAAAAATTCGACCAAATAGTATGTGTGTCAAATACAATCCTTGATTCATTTGAATCAAAATACGGTCTGACTGACAAAACACAAGTCTTATATAATCTTATCGATTACCAGTCTATATTAAAAAAAGCTACCTCTTCTCCCCAAAAAGCAAATGACTCTTTGCCATCTTTTGTTTTAATCGGTAGCTTCAAAAAAATAAAAGGATATGACAGATTCATTGATGTCTGCCATAAACTTTTCAATGAAGGTTATACTTTCAACATCACAATAATGGGTAGCGGGCCTGAATACCAAAATATATCTCAAAAAATTTCACTTTTACGCTTAGGCACTCAAATCACCCTTATGCAATATCAGAGTAACCCTTATAAGCATCTGTCTAAAAGCGATGCACTTATCTGTTGTTCATATGCAGAAGGATACAGTTCTGTTGTTTGTGAATCTATAATTTTAGGAATCCCGGTAATCGCGACAGATTGCTCAGGAATGAAAGAAATTTTCGGAGACAAAAAATGTGGTATTATATGTCCTAATTCATTTGACGGATTGTATCAAGCACTAAAATCGGTTTTGGACAATCCTGAAATTCTTATTGAGTTTAGTGAAAGTGCAAAACAACGCTCAGAGTACTTTCGCACAGAAAAAAGAATAAAAGACATTGAAACATTGCTATACAATCTTTAAATAAACATCCACCCGTGGGTGGATGTTTATTCTTTATAAATTTCAACAAGGTGGTCGAGGTCGGTGATTTCGTCGGTTGATTGCTCATCCTTCCAATACCACCAATGAAGCTTCTTGGGGTCGGCGGTGTGGACAGTTGCATAATATATCGCACAGCGGAAGCCGTAGAGAACGGATTTTTCGATAACCGCTCCCCTTCTTATACTCAGTTCATAATACATTTCTTCCGCGTCTTTGCCCTTTAACTGTGACACGGTTTCATAGCCAAGCTCGGTAAGTGCTTCTGCACACTCGGGCTCAATTCCCGGAATTTGTGCAATTATTTGTGTTTTAGACGATTTTTTCTTTCTGTTGAACCACATTTTCAGCACTCCGTATCTTGACGATTGTTAAGCTTTCATTTAAAATATTGTAGCACTAAGTAAATCTTATTTCAATATATTATGA
>JBGVFJ010000008.1:0-14577 GCA_045121005.1 Acutalibacteraceae bacterium | reverse complement strand
AGAAGCTTGGTTCATCCTGCGATTGGGACAGAGAGCGTTTCACTCTTGATGAGGGCTGCAACAAGGCTGTTAATGAAGTTTTTGTCCGTCTTTATGAGAAAGGACTTATTTACAGAGGCGAAAGAATAGTTAACTGGTGTCCCGTTTGTCTCACTTCAATTTCAGATGCTGAGGTTGAATATGAGGAGCAGGCAGGCTCATTCTGGCACCTTCGCTATCCTTTTGCAGATGGCAGCGGTTACCTTGAGGTTGCCACAACCCGTCCCGAAACAATGCTCGGTGATACAGCTGTTGCTGTTCATCCTGCTGACGAAAGATACAAGGATATGGTCGGCAAGATGCTGGTTCTGCCTCTTGTTCACCGTGAGATTCCCGTTGTTGCCGATGAATATGTTGAAATGGATTTCGGTACAGGCTGTGTTAAAATTACTCCTGCTCATGACCCCAATGACTTTGAAGTCGGTCTTCGTCATGACCTTCCTGTAATTGACACCTTTACAGATGATGCTCACATCGTTGAGGGCTACGGCAGATATTCAGGTATGGACAGGTTGCAGGCAAGAAAGGCAATTGTTGAAGACCTTGAAAAAGAAGGCGCACTTGTTAAAACTGAAGCTTACTCTCATAATGTTGGCACTTGCTACAGATGTCACAGCACAATTGAACCCAAGGTTTCAAAGCAGTGGTTTGTTAAAATGAAACCCCTTGCCGGTCCTGCTATTGATGCAGTTAAAGAGGGCGAGACAAAGTTCGTTCCTCAGAGATTTGAAAAAATTTATTTCCATTGGCTTGAAAATATCCGCGACTGGTGTATTTCCCGTCAGCTCTGGTGGGGCCACAGAATTCCCGCCTGGTATTGTGCTGATTGCGGTGAAATCACAGTTGCACGCACTGCTCCTGATTGCTGTGCTCACTGTTCAGGCAAAAACCTTTCTCAGGACCCTGATACTCTTGACACTTGGTTTTCTTCAGCTCTCTGGCCATTCTCGACTCTCGGTTGGCCTGAAGAAACTGAAGACCTTAAGCATTTCTATCCCACAAATACTCTTGTTACAGGCTACGATATTATTCCTTTCTGGGTTATGAGAATGATGTTCTCAGGTATTGAACAGACAGGTAAAGCACCCTTTGACACCGTTCTCATTCACGGCCTTGTACGTGACGCTTTGGGCAGAAAGATGTCCAAGTCTCTCGGCAACGGCATTGACCCTCTTGAGGTTATTGATCAGTATGGTGCCGATGCTTTGAGATTCACTCTTGCAACAGGTAACAGCCCCGGAAACGATATGCGTTTTTCTGACGATAAAGTAAGCGCAAGCCGTAACTTTGCAAACAAGCTCTGGAATGCTGCCCGCTATATTCTTATGAACCTTGGTGAGAATGAGCCTGCACCTTATGTTCCCGAGAACCTTGCACTTGAAGATAAATGGATTCTTTCAAAGTTCAACACTCTTGTTAAAGAGGTTACCGATAACTTTGAAAAGTTTGAATTGGGTATTGCGGTTCAGAAGCTTTATGATTTCATCTGGGATGTTTTCTGTGACTGGTATATCGAAATTTCAAAAATTCGCTTACAGGCAGGCGGTGAAGCTGCAGAAACAGCAAAGGCTGTTCTTGTGTATGTTCTTTCCAACACCCTTAAGCTTCTTCATCCCTTTATGCCTTTCATCACAGAAGAAATCTGGCTCACTCTTCCTCACGACGGTGAATCAATTATGATTTCCAAGTGGCCTGAGTTCAGCGACAACCTCGCTTTTGCAGGCGAAGAAGCTGAAATGGAAAGCATTATGGAGGCAGTGAGAGCCGTGCGTAACCGCAGAGCCGAAATGAACGTTCCGCCCTCAAGAAAGGCAAAATATTTTATTGCTACTGCCGCAAAGTCAACATTTGAAGCTGCCGGCGTGTTTATGCAGAGGCTTGCAAGCGCTTCCGAAGTTGAAATCGGTGATGCATTTGATATTGACGGTGCTGTTGCAATCGTTACTGCTGATGCAAAAATCTACATCCCAATGGGTGAATTGATAGATTTTGAAGCTGAAAGAGCAAGACTTAATAAAGAAAAAGAAAAGGTTCTCAAGGACCTTGATTTCATCAATAAAAAGCTCAACAACCCCGGCTTCGTTGCCAAGGCTCCGGAAGCTGTTGTTCAGGGTCAGCGTGAGGCTGCTGCAAAGCTTCAGGATAAGCTTAATATGCTTGATGACAGCATAGCAAAACTCTCTTAATCTTTTTTGAAATTTTGGCGGCAGTTTATAACTGTCGCCAACTTAATTGGAAGTGAAATTATGACTTGTGAGCAGGCTATAGAATATTTATACTCCCGCCTCAAATTCGGCTCGATTCCGGGTCTTGAAAGAATTGAGGCTCTTTGTGAGCTCGTAGGAAATCCTCAGGATAAGCTCAGCTTTGTCCATGTAGGAGGAACAAACGGTAAAGGCTCAACCTGCACTATGGTAGCGGGTATGCTTCAGAATGCAGGCTATAAAACCGGTCTTTTTACTTCACCGTATGTAATTGATTTCCGAGAAAGGATTCAGATTAACGGTGAAATGATTGACCCGGATGAATTAGGCGCTATTGTTGAAGAGCTTGTTCCGTTAGTTGCTCAGCTTGACAGTCAGGGAATTACTCCTACAGAGTTTGAGGTGCTCACGGTTGTTTCACTTGTTTATTATCAAAGACACAGCTGTGATTTTGTTGTGCTTGAAGTTGGTCTCGGCGGACTTTGTGATTCAACAAATATCATTAAAAATCCGGATGTTTGTGTTATAACATCAGTTTCGTATGACCATACACACATTCTTGGGGAAACAATTGAAGAAATTGCTTTTCAGAAAAGCGGAATAATAAAAAACAACACTTCCGTTGTTATATATCCTCAACCGTTTAAGGAAGCTCAGAAGATTATTTCAGAAACAGCTAACAATAAAAACTGCAGAGTTTATCAGGTTGAAGAAGCTTCAATCGTTCCTGTTGAAAGTGATATGTCCGGTTCATTATTCATGTATAAAGGTCATACTGTTAAAGTTGGTCTTGTTGGAGAACATCAGCTTTATAATGCCGCAACAGCATTCGAAACAGGACTTGCTTTGATTGACTGCGGAGTTAAGCTTGACACAGACAACATACTTTACGGTATTGAAAACGCTCATATAGCGGCAAGAACGCAGGTGGTTTCCGAAAAACCGCTTGTTGTTATTGACGGCGGTCATAATCCCGACGGTGTTGCTGCTCTTTGCAAAAATCTTGTTACAGTTTTCAGCGGCAAATCAATAACTGCAATCATAGGCATGATGGCTGACAAGGATGTTGATGAATCTGCAAAGCTGCTTGCACCTCTTTGCGACAGAATTTTTACAGTGACTGTTGATAACCCCAGGAGTATGAAAGCTGATGAACTGAAAGATGTATTCTTAAGATACAATTCTGATGTCAGGTCTTTTGATAATATCGGGTTAGCTCTTGATGAAATCGGCGGAACAATCGGTGACGATGAGATGCTTCTCATCTGTGGTTCCTTGTATCTTGCTTCAGAAGCGAATAATTTTAAAATTAAGTTATAAAACTACTGTTTTCTACATAATATTTATATTTAATCCTTTATCCTATGGGTAAAGGATTTTTTTATTGGAGGAAAATATGAGCGTTAAAATTGTATCATCTCAACAAAAAATGACTGTTTATCTTAAAGGTGAAATTGACCATCATAATGCCGCCTTTATAAGAGAAGAAATCGATAATGCTGTTATGTCGCAGAAACCCGAAGTGCTGAAGCTTGATTTTGATAATGTTTCGTTTATGGATTCATCGGGAATCGGCTTGGTTATGGGAAGATACAGAACAATATCTCTGTATGGCGGAAATCTTATAGTATCTAATCTTTCACCGCAATTTTACAGAATTATGAAGTTATCGGGAATAGAAAAAATTGCAACAATCAACAAAAGGGAGAATTGAAATGAAAATATTAAATGAATTCAGAATGACGGTTGAAAGTAAATCGGTAAACGAAGCTTTTGTCAGGGGAACGGTTGCGGCTTTTGCTGCCCAGCTTGACCCGACATTGGAGGAAATTGCCGATATAAAAACGGCAGTAAGCGAAGCTGTTACCAATTGTATTGTTCACGCTTATGCAAATTGTGTGGGCAAAATATACATATACACATCAATATGCGAGGATGGAGTTGTAAAAATAAAAATCCGCGACAAGGGTTGCGGAATCGAAAATATTCAGCAGGCGAGAACACCTCTTTTTACTACGGCAGGCGGTGAACGTGCCGGTCTCGGCTTTGCGGTTATGGAAAGCTTTTGCGATAAGGTAATTGTGCGTTCAAGGGTCGGCACAGGAACAACCGTAACCCTTATTAAAAAGACAGGCGGCAGAGCTGAAAATGGTTAAAACTCAGCGTGAAGAAAAAATAGAGAGTAACATTGGACTTGTTTATTCAATTGCAAACAGGTTTTCAGGCAAAGGTATTGATTATGAAGATTTGGTGCAGATTGGCTGTATAGGGTTGATAAAAGCTGTTGATAATTTTGACGAAAGCAGGGGGTTTTCTTTTTCAACATACGCGGTGCCTTTGATAATCGGTGAAATTCGTCAGTTTTTCAGAGATGACGGAAGTGTAAAGGTTAGTCGCTCGATTAAAGAAACAGGAAGAAAAATAGCTAAACTCAAGGAAGAATATATACAGAATAACGGAACAGAGCCCACGTTAAGCGAAATTTCTGCAAAAATAGGTATATCACCTGAAGAAACAGCACGAGCTATCAACGCTTCTATGCCGGTTTTTTCTTTAACAGTTAATGATGATGAACAAAACAGTGAATTTAGCGTGCCTGTTGATTCGTACGATTTTAAGATACTGAACAAAATTGCTCTTTCGGAAGTCCTTAACTCATTAAATCCAAGCGACCGTATGCTTATTAAATGCAGATATTTCGATGAACTGAATCAGACCAGAACCGCAGAGGTTATCGGAACGACGCAGGTGCAGGTTAGCCGCAGGGAGAAAAAGCTCTTAGCGTTACTCCGTGATAAATTAACCTGATATAATTGACTGAATGCTTTATTTATGATAAAATTTACACATTGTTAATACAGTATTTGTAAATTAATGTATAATAAAGCTGGGGTGAGAAAATGTTCGGCTATGTTAAAGCATATAAACCTGAGATGACATTTTCTCAGTATGATATTTACAAAGGCATATATTGTTCGCTTTGTAAATGCATCGGCAAAAATTACGGTTTATTTGCCAGGATGACTTTATCTTATGATTTTGCATTTTTTGCCCTTATGCGAATGAGCGTTGAACAAAGATGTTCAGGGTTCAAAAAATCCCGGTGTTCCTTTAACCCTGTTAAAACCTGTCTTGAATGCAACCTCAACGATAATGACCTTGAATATACCGCGGATGTTTCTATGTTGATGGTTTATTATAAATATCTTGACAATATTCAGGACAGCAGGGGAGCAAAAAAGCTTCTGTTAAAGCTGATTTCCCCTTATTTCGGCAGCATTTACCGTAAGGGCAAGAAGCGTTGTCCTGAGGGCGTCCGAATTCTTGAAGCCATGCATTCTGCTCAGCTGGAGGCAGAGAAAAACTTCAGCGGAAATATTGATGAAGCGTGTCATCCGTCCGCCGAAGCGTTGGGTAAACTTTTGGCTTTTAAAAAAGCTGATGATGCCGACTTGCTATATGGCTTCGGTTATATGATTGGCCGTTGGGTTTATCTTACAGATGCTCTTGATGATTATGAAAAGGACAAGGCTGACGGTACATTTAATCCGTTTTTATCAAAAGTTGAGTTCAGTATTGATAGCTGTGTTGAATCTCTTAATTTAACTGCATCCCGTGCTATTGACATTTTTGAAAAAATTAAAGTCTACAAACATAAAAAGTTAATTGAAAATATACTTTATGATGGCTTGCATTCTTCTGTTAAAGCTGTTATAGAAAGGAAAAACAATGAAAAATCCTTATGAAGTCCTTGGTGTAACTTCTGCCGCAACTGATGATGAAATTAAAAATGCATACCGTGAGCTGGCGGGCAGATATGCTGACAACAGCGCCAGAATGGACGAAATCAATCAGGCGTATGATACTATTGTTATGTCCCGCGGAACAACAGGCAGCTCGTCATACTCTTACAACGCTAACGCAAGTGATGATTTAGGTGACATACGCGCTAAACTTAATGCAGGCCGAATCGATGATGCGGAAATGCTTCTTGACGGCATTCCTCATCAGCGCAGAGGCGGGGAGTGGTATTTCCTCAAAGGCACAATTCAGCAACGCCGAGGTTGGCTTGAAAGTGCGGCGGAAAGCTTTAAAAAAGCCTGCGAAACCGAGCCCGGCAACTCTGAATATGCCAATGCTTATAACAATATCAAAAGTGCTAGAAACGGAGATTTCCGCCGTGAAAGAGAAGCGGATAAGGATGGTTGCTGTGATTCGCCCTGCAAAATCTGTTCCGGTCTTATTTGTGCCGATTGCTGCTGTGAATGCTGCGGCGGCGACTTGATTAGGTGTTGCTGATGAAAAATTCTTCAAAAACTGCTCTGAGCGGTATGGCTGTAGCTCTCGGCACGGTTGTGATGCTCCTTGCCTCCGCCATTCCCACTCTTGAATATGCAATTCCTGCGTTTGCAGGGTTTATGGTGCTGTTTATCCTCGTTGAGCTTGATGTTGGTTGGGCGGCGGGAGTTTATGCGGCAACGTCGCTTCTGGGAATTTTTATTGTGCCGAATAAAGAAGCTGTTGGTATGTACATAGCCCTTTTCGGCATATATCCTGTTGTAAAATTTTACGTTGACCGTCTGCCGAAGGCGGTGAGTTACATAGTTAAATCTTTGTTCTTTTTAATTATGGCAATCGGTGTCTATTATGTGATGATTAAGGCTTTCGGCATTGCCGCTGAGCTCCTTGAAGATATGAATAAATTCACTCTGCCGTTGCTCCTTGTGCTTGGTCTTGCCGCGTTTTTGGTGTATGACCGTGCAATGTCAATGATTGCGGTTAAATATAGGCACAAGTTCCATAAATACATTGTTAGAATGTTTAAAAGAAAATAATCTAAGCTCCTGCTTCGGCGGGAGCTTTAATTTTTCAAGAAATAAATATATTCCTTGACTTAACCCTTATGTTTGTAGTATAATTTACTGTAATTATTAAGGTGGTGCAACTATGATTTCTAATTCAACTCCGCTTACAAAAGAGAACATGGATTTTCTTTTGAACAATATAGCAAAAGTGGACCCTATCAATCCTCAATATTTTGAAAAATACAATGTAAAAAAAGGTCTTCGTAACGCTGACGGTACAGGCGTTATGGCGGGCCTTACCCGCATTTGTTCCGTTGACGGTTATCATATTCTTGACGGTGAAAAGGTTCCTCATGAAGGTCATCTTTTTTATCGCGGATATGAAATTTGCGACCTTGTCAAAAATGCTCAGGAAGAGGGCCGTTTCGGCTTTGAAGAGGTTGTATGGCTTCTTGTTTTCGGCTTTTTGCCCACACGCGAACAGCTTGATATTTTTATGGAAATTCTCGGTCAGTGCCGTGAACTTCCCGAAGATTTCAGCGAGGATATGATTATGAAGGCACCGTCAAAGGATATTATGAACAAGCTTGCCAGAAGCGTTCTTGCTCTTTATTCTTATGACGATAATCCTGATGATATTTCACTTGAAAACGTTATCAGACAGTCAATTCAGCTCATTGCACGTCTTCCTGCAGTTATGTCTTATTCCTATCAGGTTAAGCGCCGTCATTTTTACGGAAAGAGTATGTATATTCATCCCATCAAGCCTGAACAGAGAACAGCAGAGTGTATTCTCAACTGCATCCGTTCCAACAGAAAGTTCACCCGTGAGGAGGCACTTCTTCTTGATACCTGCCTTATGATTCACGCTGAACACGGCGGCGGTAACAACTCAAGCTTTGCAACAAGAGTGCTCACTTCAAGCGGAACCGATACATATTCGGCAATTGCTGCAGGTATCGGCTCACTCAAAGGCCCCCGTCATGGCGGTGCAAGCCTCAAGGTTCCGGCAATGTTTGATGATATCAAAGAAAATTGCAAGGATTGGACAAACGAAAAAGCCGTTGAAGATTATCTTGTTAAAATTATTAACAAAGAAGCCAACGACCGTTCAGGACTGATTTACGGTATGGGTCACGCAGTTTACACACTTTCTGACCCGAGAGCTGTTATTCTTAAGGAGGAAGCCCGAAAGTTTGCCGAAAAAGAAGGTATGATGGACGATTTCAATCTTATTGATATGGTTGAAAAGCTCACTCCAAAGGTATTTTTAGAGGTTAAGGGCATCAACAAACCCATCTGCGCTAATGTTGACCTTTATTCAGGCTTTATTTATAAGCTTCTGGGTATCCCTTCAGACTTGTATGCACCTCTGTTCTCAATTGCAAGGGTTGCAGGTTGGTGTGCTCACAGAATTGAAGAAATAACAACAAGCAACAAGATTATCAGACCGGCTTACAAGAGTGTTGCTGTTCCCGGTGAATATATTAAGATTGCTGACAGAAAGAGTCTTGTTGACCTTGACAGCAGTTATATTCCTGCATTTGAACGAATTACTAAATAAATCAGGTGAACAATAATGAAAGCTAAAAAAGATTTTCCGTTTTTGCCGCTTTTCATTGTGGCAGCGGTGTCAATTATTTTATTTCTGCCTTTAAGAATTTATCAGTATTTTGAAATTCTTGAACCCGAAACAGGATTTTATCATGTTAAAGATTTTTCTGTTTACGCGATGTATGTGCTGATGCTTGTGACTGTAGTTTTCAGCATTAGTACGGCCTTTCTTAACAAAAAGTCCCTGAAAAATACCGATTCGCTTTCTGTCAAAGGCGGAGCGGTTGTCTTTGGAATTGTAGCATTGGGCTTTGTTTTTGATGCCTGTGGAAAATCTCTTGAATTTGTAGAAGTTTACAATTCCTATGTTTACAACTTCAGGCAAACAATGCTCGGCTATCTTTCAAGCGAGGGCGGAATAATCTTCCTTGCCCAGGCACTTTTGGGGCTTGTTTCTGCTCTTTATTTCTTCGCACTTGCAGCAGGCGTACTTTCAAAAAAAGATGTTTCATCTTCATTGAGATTCATTGCGGTTGCTCCGTCTTTGTGGGCGGCAATGCGTTTGTTGTACCGTTTTAAATCAACAATCAGCTTCACAAATGTTTCGGATTTGCTTCTTGAATTGTTTGCAGTTGTTTTTGTAATGATGTTTTTCTTTGCCTTTGCTCAGACGATGTCCAAAATTGACAAAGGTGAGTCATATTGGAAAATTTTTGCCTACGGTATCCCTGCGGCGGTGTTCGGAATTTCATGCTTTGTGCCCAGAGCAGTTTTGGTTGCAGTGGGGCAGGCTGAGCTCATTCCTGCAGGATATTCACCGGAGGTGTGCGATTTAACAATTGCTGTTATGATTTTAGCTGTGCTCATTTCAAAGGTAAACATATTTGTTGCCAAAAAGTCTAATTGAGGTTAAATGATGTTTGAGGATTTATCTTTGTTTTTATCCAATGTTTCGATAGCGGCCAGACAGGTTGGGATTCTTTATATTCTGGCTTTGGTTGGTGTTCTTGCAGATAAAACCAAGATTTTTACAGAAAGCACTGCAAAAAAGTGCACTGATTTGTTATTTTATATCATCACTCCTGCTGTAATAATCAACTCTTTTTTTACAACGGAGTTTTCTAAAGAGTCAGCAACCAATCTTCTTATTTCTGTGGGTTGTGGGTTTCTGATTCACTTTGTGGGTATTTTTATAACAATTCCGTTTTTCAGAAAAGGTAAGCTTGAAGAAAATGTAATTTATAAATATGCCTCAATTTACGGAAATGTCGGTTATCTGACTTTGCCGCTGACCAATGCTGTTTTAGGCAGTGAAGGTGTTTTTTATTGTGCCGGCGTAGTGATGGCGTTTAATGTAATGGGCTTCACTCACGGCATTATCCTGATGGATACAGAAAATAAAAAGTTTGAATTTAAAAAGCTTCTCTTGAATCCGGGTGTTATCGGTGTTGTGATCGGTCTTCCGTTTTATCTTTTCAACATTGATTTGCCGCAGCTTATTACTGCTCCCGTAGCTTATATTGATGCTATGCAGACTCCTGTTGCAATGATAGTGTTCGGAACTTATCTTGCGAATTCTGATTTAAAATCCATATTCAGAAGAAAAAACATTTTTCTTGCTGCATTGATAAAATTAGTTTTGCTTCCTGCGGCTATGTTTGCTATCTATAAGCTTTTCGGTCTTGCAGGAACTTTGATTTGCGCTCTTATGATTTCCTCGTGTGCTCCCTCGGCTAATAACACTGTAATGTTCAGCGCCAAGTACAACAAAGATACGGGCATTGCTTCTCAAACGGTTTCTGTTGTCAGCTTTTTGTCAATAATCACAATGCCGCTTATTATTGCATTTGTTTCAACCTATGCGTAATTTATAATTTATATACGGAAGGATAATGTTATGAAAAGATTATCCGAATTTAATTTAACTGATGCTTTGCGAAGTGAAATAGAGGCTTCTGTTTCACACCGCAGAATCCCTCATGCGCTTATTATTGCATCAGGTGATTATCAGTCAAGAATTGAGCTTGCGGCGTATATTTCTGCTGCTTGTCTTTGCTCGGAAGAAGGAAAAGAACCTTGTTCGGAGTGCAAATCATGTAAAAAGATTTTTTCGGGAATTCACCCTGATGTTCAGCTTTTTGAACGAGAAAAAGACAAAAAAGAGTTTTCCGTAAAGATAGTACGCGATTATATAAAGCCGGAAGCTTTCATTAAACCTAACGAAGCTGACGGAAGAATTTTTGTGATTAAAGATGCGGAAACAATGAACGCAAGCGCTCAGAATGCTTTTCTCAAAATTCTTGAAGAGCCTCCCAAAGGGGTCAGGTTTATCTTGTGTTGTGACAATGCAACCTCAATGCTTGAAACAATTCGTTCAAGAGCAACGGTTTATTCTTTACTCAGTGAAAATTTATCTGATGAAACCGATGAGCATATTCTTTCTCTTGCAGTTGAATTGGCAGAATTGCTTGTAAGCTCAAACGAATATGCTTTTTTAGCAAAATCTATGGTTTTCAGCAAAGATAAGGAGCTTTTTAAAAAGGTCCTTGAAAAAATGCAGATTCTTTTCCGTGATGCGCTTGCTGTGAAAAACGGCGCAGATATCATAAGCGGTGAAAAAGACTGCGCATTTAAACTTGCATCATCTTTGAGCGTAACAAATATAATGAACTTAATCAGCAAGGCTGATGTGCTTGCTGAGTCAATAAATAAAAATGCAAACCTCAATTTGCTTTTAACAAGATTTTCTTCTGTTTTAAGGCAAGCAACGAGGGGATAGGAGTGAATTAAATGGCTGAAGTAGTCGGCGTAAGATTTAAAGAGGTCGGCAAAGTTTATTACTTTGACCCTGATGGCCATACCCTTAAAAAGGGCGATAGAGTTATTGTTGAAACTGCAAGAGGTGTTGAATGCGGTGAAATCGCAATGGATAACCGCAACGTTAATGATGATGAAATTGTTAAGCCTCTTAAAAAACTTCTTAGAATTGCAACAGAAGATGACCTTAAAAAAGTTGAAGAAAACAAAGAAAAAGAGAAAAAAGCTTTTGAAATCTGTGAAAAAAAGATAGCCAAACATAAAATCGATATGAAGCTTGTTGATATTGAATACACATTTGATAACAGCAAAATTCTTTTTTATTTCACAGCTGACGGCAGAGTTGATTTCCGTGAACTTGTTAAAGACCTGGCAAGTGTTTTTCACACAAGAATCGAGCTTCGTCAGATTGGTGTACGTGATGAGTCAAAAATGCTTGGCGGCATCGGAATTTGCGGCAGACCCTTCTGTTGCGGAAGTTTCCTTGGCGATTTTCAGCCTGTTACCGTTAAAATGGCTAAGGAACAAGGACTTTCACTTAACCCGACAAAAATCAGCGGTGTTTGCGGCAGACTTATGTGTTGCCTCAAATATGAGCAGGATGCTTATGAACATCTGCTTCGCATAACTCCTAAAGTAGGTGCTATTGTCGAAACTCCCGAGGGTAGGGGAAGGGTAGTTGATGTCAATCTTCTTAGAGGTAACCTTAAGGTTCAGCTTGACCGCCGTGCTGATGCGGCGCCTGCAACATTCCACAGAAAAGATGTTAAAATCATCAAAGATAAGAAGATTCAGGTTGAAAAAGAAGAGCTTGATGCTCTTAAAAACATAGAATAATCAAAATCACGGCGCTCTTTGAGTCTGCCGTGATTTTTTTACAAATAATTTACAAAAAACTCTTGGAAGAACGGGAATTATGTTATATAATATAAAGGCTGGTGGAGTTTGCACTTTATCAAGCATTTTGAGAGGAGGATACTATGGACACTCAGTATTCTGTATCCTTGAATAAAATTATTGAAACCCACGGTTTTGAAGTGGCGTATGCTCCCGATGATATGAACAACAGGGCGGTTATCTCACCTGACGTTAACCGACCTGGATTGATTTTTTCGGGATTTTATGAGTTTTTTGATTCCCACAGAATTCAGTTCCTCGGTGCACAGGAAATGACATATCTTAAAATGTTCTCTCTTGAAGAAGTGAGAGAAAAGGTTAAGCTTCTGATGTCGATGAAGCCTGTGGCGGTTCTTCTTACACGTGACCAGGATTTCCCCGAAGCATTTTATGAGTATGCGAAGGAATATGAGGTTCCTCTTCTGAAATCCAAGGATTCAACATCAAACTGTATGTCTACCTTGATTTCTTACCTTAACATCGAATTGGCACCGAGAATAACCCGACACGGAGTTTTTGTTGAAGTTCACGGTGAGGGCGTGCTCATTCTTGGTGAAAGCGGAGTTGGTAAAAGTGAAACTGCCCTTGAGCTCATCAAGCGCGGACACCGCCTTATAGCTGACGACGCAGTTGAAATCAGAAGAACTTCTTCAAGAACAATCGTAGGTTCTGCTCCTGACAATATCCGCCATTTCATTGAGCTTCGCGGCGTAGGTATTATCAATGCGCGAAGAATTTTCGGTGTTGGTGCAGTTAAGCTGACCGAAAAGATTGATATGGTTATTCAGCTTGAACCGTGGGAAGAAGGCAAAACTTACGAAAGACTTGGAATAGACAGTGAATATACTAATATTTTAGGTATAGAAGTTCCTATTTCCGTTGTTCCCGTTCAGCCGGGACGAAATCTTTCAATCATCATTGAAGCAGCCGCGATGAACAACCGTCAGAAAAAGATGGGATACAACGCAGCAAGGCAGTTGCTTCATAATCTCGGCATGACTGACGATGTTGTGCCCGAACAAAAAGAACTTGAAATCTGGCATGATTTTTAATATATTTAGGAGGATTTTATTATGTATCGCATTGGTGTAGATTTAGGTGGAACAAATATTTCTGTTGGTGTTGTTGATGCAGACTTCAATATCATCGGCAGAGGAAAGATGAAGACAAACGCTCCTCGTCCTGCAGAAGAAATTTTTGCAGACATTGCAAAAGCTATTGAGCTTGCTGTAGATGATGCAGGTATTACTATGGAGCAGATCAGCGTTATCGGCGTTGGTACACCCGGCTCTGTTAATGATGAAACAGGTTATATTGATTATTCAAACAACCTTAAATTTGATATGGTTCCCGCTAAAGAAATGCTTGAATCAATCACAGGTAAGCCCTGCTTCTTTGCAAACGATGCAAGCTGCGCAGCTCTTGGTGAGCTTTATGCAGGTGCAGGCAAGGGTCACAAAAATCTCGTTGCTGTTACTCTCGGTACCGGTGTCGGCAGCGGTATTGTTATTGACGGAAAGGTTTTCCGCGGCGCAAACTCTGCAGGCGGTGAAATCGGCCACACCGTAATCAATGTTAACGGTGAACCCTGTAACTGTGGCAGAAACGGTTGCTGGGAGCGTTACGCTTCAGCAACAGCTCTTATTGCACAGACAAAGGTTGCAATGGAAGAGTATACAGATTCCAAAATGTGGAACTGCGCCGGCGGTAAGCTTGAAAATGTCAGCGGCAGAACTGCATTTGATGCTATGAGAATGGGTGACGAAATTGCAAAGGATGTTGTTGATAAATACATTTACTATGTTGCGGTAGGTGTTATCAACATTATCAATGTTTATCAGCCTGACGTACTTTGCATCGGCGGCGGTATCTGCGCAGAAGGAGAGACTCTTCTTGCTCCTATCCGCAAATATTGTGAAGAAGAAAGATACTCAAAATACGCTAAAAAACAGACATATATCTGTAAGGCTGAGCTTGGCAACGATGCAGGTGTTATCGGTGCCGCAATGCTCAACGGTTAATCGGTGGTTGTATGACTGATTATAAATCAATTTATGATTTTGCTTTGGCAAACGGCTGCGAGGCTACCTTTAATGAGCCGTTAAAAAAGCACACCAGTTTCAAAATCGGTGGCAATGCTGCCTTGTTTGTTGTTCCTCAGACCGATGATGCATTGTCTGCAATTTTAAAAAAATGCAGTGATGAAAATATCAGAACGGTAATCATAGGAAACGGAAGCAATCTTCTTGTTTCTGACGACG
>JBGVFJ010000007.1:0-16628 GCA_045121005.1 Acutalibacteraceae bacterium | reverse complement strand
TTGCGCCAAAAATATTTCCGGCGCCGAGCTTTCACCGTCAGAGCTGATTTCGCAGATTAAAAAAATCTTTCCGAAAATTCAAACCATTGACACCTCCCTCACGGAAAAAACAGATTTTCTCAGAAGCACCAAGGCTTCTTTTGAGGTCATGGCAAAAGGCTGGAGAAATCCCGACAGCGTTATTGCAACCCTTAAAGCATATTTTGAAAACGATGCTCAGCACAAAGATAAGCTCCGCGCCTTGAAGCGTGCCGCAGATAAAAAAGAATTTACAATTGAAGATAAGTCTGTGGCGCAGAAGCTTTTTGGCCGTGATATGTATATGTCTGCCACAAGGGTTGAAACTTATTTTAAATGCCCCTTTGAATATTTCTGCAAATACGGCATTCAGGCAAAGCCTGCCCGTGTTGCTGAGCTTGACCCGATGCAAAAGGGTACGGTTATCCACTATGTGCTTGAAACTCTCATAAAAACCCACGGCAGTGAAGCTCTTTGCAAAATGACTGATGCGCAGATTGACGAAATAGTGCTGTCTATTCTTGAAAGCTATTTTGCTATCAATATGAGTGCGGAGCAGGAACACAGCGAGAGATTTAACTATCTTTATATGAGCCTTGGAAAAACTGTCTGCGCTGTGGCCAAAAGGCTTATAAAAGAGTTTTCCGTCAGCGACTTTGTGCCTGTTGATTTTGAGCTTCCGATTGATAACGACAGCGAGGTCAAGCCTTATGTTGTTGAGCTTTCTGACGGCTCAATGAGACTCAAGGGCTCCGTTGACAGGGTAGATATGATGACCCTTGATGACAAAAAATTCGTCAGAGTGGTTGACTATAAATCAGGGGGCAAAAACTTCCAGCTCAGCGATGTTTTTTACGGCCTTAATATGCAGATGCTTATTTACCTGTTCGCTATCTGGAAAAACGGAACTGGCAAATATGAAAACATCTCTCCCGCCGGTATTTTATATATGCCTGTCAAGGCCACTGTTACCGATTTGGGCCGTGATGCCACCGATGATGAAATCCTGACTCAGCAGATGAAGGATTGCCGTATGAACGGTATGGTGCTTGATGATTCCCGTGTAATCATCGGTATGGATAATAATAAATCAGGTATGTTCATTCCCGTAAAATATGATGAAAAGAAATGCGCCTTCTCGGGAAGTCTTATCGGACTTAAGGAAATGAAACTGCTTAGCGAAAAGGTTGAAAGCATCCTGCGTGAAATGGGGAATAGCCTTCACCAAGGCAAAATACAGGCCGAACCCGTTTTCTCCCAGAGCACAACGAGTGCCTACACCGATGCGTGTAAATATTGTGATTATAAAACTGTCTGCGGTTTTGAGCCTGATGACATAAAAAAAGAAATCGATAAGCTTTCTGATGAAGATTGCTTCAAAATTTTAGCAGCAAAGGACGGTGAAGAAAATGCCGCAATGGACTAAAGAACAACAGCAGGCTATTGACTCGCGTGACGGAACAATTCTCGTTTCTGCGGCGGCCGGTTCAGGTAAAACCACCGTTCTTGTTGAAAGGGTAATCCGCCGTCTTGAAGACAAGGAAAAGCCCTGCTCTGCAGACAGATTGCTGATTGTAACCTTCACCAAAGCCGCAACTGCTCAGATGCGTGAAAAAATTGCTTCTGCAATTGAAAAACGTCTCGAATCAGAGCCTGATAACGAGCATCTTTTGCGTCAGAGAATGCTTCTTCCCTTTGCCCATATCAGCACAATCGACAGTTTCTGCGGTGAGCTTGTACGTGAGAATTTTCAGCAGCTCGGCATTTCTCCCGATTTTAAGCTTCTTGAGCAGACACAGCTTGATTTGATGAAGTCGGATGCCGCTGATGCCGTTATTGAGCAGGCATACCGCGAAAACAGTGATGCTTTCCGCAAGCTGCTTGATTTGTTCGTAGCTTCAGGTGATGACTCGAAGCTCAGTGAAATTATCACTTCTCTTTATGAAAATTCAAGGGCGTTTCCGTTTTCTGAAAAATGGCTTGATTCCCTTGTTGAGCCTTATCGATACCCACTTGACATTCTTGAAACCCCGTGGGGATTGATTATTCTTGATTATATCAGAGATATGGTTGATTATTGCCGTCAGATTTCAAAAAGTGCAATTGATGCCATCGAAGCCGATGATCCCGAGGCTTATGTTAAGTTTGCTCCTCTTTTCGGTGAATATCAGGAATATTTTGACGGTTTTCTTTCTGTGATTGACAATGGCACCTGGGATGAAATCTGCGCCTATGCAGTTAAATTCCGTTCAGGTGTTATTGCCCGCAAAGAAACGACCTACGGACCGCGAGCCAAGGCAATCAAAGCCGAGGTTGTGGAAATTATGACAAAACGTCTGCCCAAGCTTCTTTGCTGTAATGATTCCGAATTCAAGGAAGATGTTGAGTTTCTTCTTCCTGTGGTTCAAAAGCTTGTTGCTTTGGTCAAAGCCTTTGCCAAGGAATTTTCAGCTCTCAAAGCGGCGGCAAACGGTATGGATTTCAGTGATGTTGTGGACTACACCGTCAAGCTTCTTGTTGAAGATGTTGATGAAAACGGTAATCCTGTTAAAACAGATCTTGCCCGTGCAGTTTCTCAGCAGTTTGATGAAATTCTTATTGATGAATTTCAGGATATCAACGAAACCCAGAATATCCTCTTTAAAGCCGTTTCCAAGGATGAGTCCAATCTCTTTATGGTTGGCGATGTGAAGCAGAGTATCTACCGCTTCCGTCAGGCAATGCCGTCAATTTTTCTCAACCGCCGTAAGGCTCTCGAACCTTATGTGGACGGCAATTATCCTGCCCGAATCAACCTTGATTTTAACTTCCGCAGCCGTAAGGGTGTGACTGATTATGTCAACTTTGCTTTCGGTCAGCTTATGAGTGAAAAAGCAGGGGAGCTGAATTATGACGAAAATGAAGCCCTTAAAGCAAAAGCCTTATATGAGCCAAAAGCAACTCCCGACGCCGAAATTCATATAATCTCTGACCCAACCGCAAGGGTAGGCAGAACCTTTGAAGCCGAATACATTGCCGATTACATTCAGTCAGCTATTGACAGCGGACTTACCGTCAAGGACGGCGACATTCAGCGCAAAGCGGAATATAAAGATTTCTGTATTCTTCTGCGCTCCACCAAAAACAAGGCTGATATTTATTCCTCTGTGCTCACTCAAAGGGGAATTCCTTGCCATATATCAAGCCGGAACGGATTTTTTGATGCAACCGAAATCAAAACGGTCCTTGCATTTATGCGTGCTGTTGATAACCCACAGCAGGATATCCCTCTCGTCACAACTATGCTTTCACCCTCATTTGGCTTTACTCCCGACGATTTGGCGGCCTATCGCATAGAAAGTAGTAAAACATCATATTATGCATGTGTTGTTGCCGCTGCAGAGCGGGGGAGCCGTAAGTGCCGTGATTTTCTTTCTTGTCTCAAAACTCTGCGCACTTTCAGTGCAACTTTAGGTGCCGGTGATTTTGTTCGTGAGCTTCTTGATGTAACGGGCTATGATGCTATCGTTTGCGCTATGCCAAACGGCTCACAGCGTCGCGCCAATCTTGCTCTTTTGCTTGATTATGCTCAGAAGTATGAGCAGGCGGGACACATCGGAATTTCAGGCTTCATCCGTTTTATTGACCGTGTTGAAAAACAGCGCGGTGATATGGAAATTGCCAACGAAATTTCCGAATCTGCTAATGTTGTCAGAATTATGAGTATCCATAAAAGCAAGGGCCTTGAATTCCCTGTGTGTATTCTTGCCGATTGTTCTTCGCGCTTTAATGATGACTACCTCAAAAATAACGTCTCCTTCCACCCTGTGGACGGCATTGCTTTCAGGCGTATTGATTCATACCGACGTTTCGATACTCTGCCACAGAAGGCTGTGCAGCTTGCTCAGGAGCGTTCAGAGCGTTCAGAAGAGCTCCGTGTTCTTTATGTTGCCCTCACCCGTGCAAAAGAACAGCTTGTATGCATTCTGAGGGAAGATAACCCCGATAAAAAAATTCTCAGCATTGCTTCCTCTTTGACCAAAGAAGAAAAGCTCCATCCCTACAAAGTCCTTTCCTGCAAATCAATTGCAGATTGGCTTTTGCTTTCAAGTGTCCGTCATCCTGATTTTATGCTGCCAATGGGTGTCAACCCTTACGGAAATTTAAATTCTGATTCCGCTTTGGCGGTTGTGAAATATTGCGACACCCCCGAAGCATCTTCCGAAGATGCCGATGTAACCGAGCCTGAGGTTGATGAAGAGCTTCTCACTCTTATTAAAGAGCGCCTGAGCTTCACGTATCCTTACGGCAACCTTTCGCATATTGTTGCCAAGGTTTCACCCTCACAGCTTGAGCAAACCGCCCACAGTATGGAATATTTTGCATCCGCAAAACCCGATTTCCTCCTCAAAGACGGTATGGCCTCTGCTTCAAAAGGAACGGCTGTTCACAAATTTATGGAGTTTTATGACTACTCGCTGAATATAGGTGTAAAGGAACAGGCAAAGCTTATGGTTGAGAACAACAAGCTTTCCGACGAAGAAGAAAAGGTGCTCGATTTTAATTCACTTTCCCGCTTCTTCCAAAGTGACATTGCCAAAGAGATTGCTTCTTCCGACACTCTTTTAAGAGAAAAAAAGGTCACCTTCACCGTGCCTGCAAAAGAGATTTATCCCGATATTTCCGATTTGTCAGCTGACGAGCCTATATTGGTGCAGGGTTATATCGACTGTGCCTTCCTCAAAGACGGCAAGTGGGTTATTGTGGACTATAAAACCGACAATGTCAATGATATCGAAATTCTCCGTGAGCGCTATTATAAACAGCTCAGAATGTATGAGCGTGCCCTCACTGAGTGCACAGGTATCCCCGTTGACTGCACTTTGATTTATTCCCTCCGTCTTGGCGAAATGTTGAAAATATAACAAGTTGTAGGGAGCGGCGATTTTCGACGCACCGTAACACCGAGCCCAAGGAATGTCGCAAGCGCCATTCCCTACATACTGCTACCGTTAATCTCGTAGGGGCGCCCATCGGGCGTCAGTAAAAAAGTAAGGGCGGGTCTATGTGCCCGCCCGAAAATAAATCCGAAAAATCTTTATTGACATTTTTTAATATCAGTTTATAATAAACTCATAAGGAGGGGACTCTTATGAAAACTCGTTTCAACAAAATTATATCGGTGCTTCTGGTGCTAATAATGCTTGTTTCAGCGGTGCCCCTTGCTGCCTCTGCCGCCACTTCAGGTATATGCGGAGATAATCTCTATTGGTCTTTTGATGAAGCCACAGGCGAACTCACCATCAGCGGTGAGGGAGAGATGATAGAGGATGTTTATTACAATTGTCCTTGGCGGGATTACAAGCAAGATATTAAATCGGTTGTAATTGAAGATGGTGTTACGTGCATTGATGCGGTTGCATTCTATTATTATCATAGCCTTTCAAGTGTGACAATAGGTAATTCGGTAACAAGAATTAAGCCCTCTGCTTTTGAAGGCTGTGGCAACCTTATAGATATAACAATTTCGGATAGTGTCACTCATATTGATGAAGATGTTTTTGCTGTAACTGGTTATTATAATAATGACTTAAATTGGGAAAATGGTGTTCTTTACATTGGTAATCATTTGATTGATGCAAAAGATACTATTTCGGGTTCATTTAAAATAAAAAACGGAACAAAGTGTATTGCGGAGTCTGCTTTTTATAATTGCGATAATCTCACAAGTCTGTATGTTCCCGGCAGTGTTACCTCTATTGGTTGGCTTGGTTGTGAGAACTTAGCAGATGTTTATTATGGCGGAACTGAAGAAAAATGGGAAAATGTGGAAAAATCAGGAGGAAACAATTCCGTATTTAATGCAGATATTCATTTTCTGACTGAAGAAGATGTTGAACTCAATGTCACCCAACTCAGCAAAGACGGCAACACAATCACCGCCGCAATCGACCTCACAAGCGGCACTTTCAACAGCATTGATTTGGCTTTTGAAATGGAAGGTCTTGTGTGCACATCTATTGAAAAAGGCGATTTTGATGAAAATTCGGAAGCCCTCTTTGTTTCTAACACTGCATCAAATGCAACCAACAACATTGCAATTGCTTCCTTTGACAGTGTAACCCCCGGCACACTTGCTGTTGTTACTCTTGAAGTTACTGATGATTCCTACAGCTTCAATGTTAAAGCCACTGCCTGTGATGTTTTGGATGATGATGAGTCCGTTGCAGTTGAGCCGATTATATCAAGTGATGTTTCGGGCTTTGAACACAGATATTCTGCTGTTGTTACGCCTCCGACTTGTACCCATCGCGGTTACACAACCTACACCTGCCCCTGCGGTGAAAAATATAAAGGGGATTACGTCGGTTCAAAAGGACACAGCTTCACGGAATGGATTTCAGTCAGAGAGCCTGACTGTGTGAATTACGGCGAAGAATACCGTTACTGCCTCAACTGTGAAGATGAGGAAACACGGTTCCCCGAGCCCAATGGACAGCATTCATACAATTCTAATGTTACTGAACCTACCTGCACTGAGCAGGGCTATACAACCTATACCTGCCACTGCGGTGACAGCTATGTTGATGATTATGTAAGCTCAAAAGGTCACACCCCCGGTGAATGGGAAGTTACCGCGCCTGCAACTTCACTCGCAGACGGCACAAAGGTGCTCAAATGCTCGGTTTGCTCAACAGTTATAGACACTCAGTCAATCCCGAAGCTCGGCTGCGTAAACAGCGTATCAATCGACAATCTTTCAATGCAATATAAAACCTCAGCAACATTTGCTCCTGTAATTGTTGCTGACAACGGTGTTGAATACTCTGTTACTTATTCTTCCTCCGACCCGTCAGTAGCTTCTGTTGACGAAAACGGCACCGTTACCGCATTGGGCACAGGCTCTGCGGAAATTACCTGCACCGTAACCGATGAATACGGCAATGTTGTAACTGACACCGCAACCGTGGAAGTTAAATATGTCTGGTGGCAGTGGATAATTGTTATTCTTCTTTTCGGTTGGATTTGGTATTAAGACAAAAAAATTAAGCCTCCCGTTCGGGAGGCTTTTTGTTCTATTATTCCCAACTTTTCCACACATCGGGCCGGTAACCGACAGTTGCCTGCTTGCCGTTGCGGACAATAGGTGTTTTGAAAATTGTCTGATTTTCAAGAAGCTTTTCTTCCTTTGCTTCTTTTGAAGCAAGGTATTCAATGAAGCTTGCTTCGTATGCCTTTGAGCTTTTGTCGAGCAAATCGTCAAAATTACCTATGGCTTTGAGAATGTTGTTGTATTCACCCTTGCTCATTCCGAACTTTGCAAGGTCAATGAACTGATATTTGATTTTTCTCTCTTTGAAATATCGTTCTGCCTTTTTTGTGTCGAAGCATTTTGCTTTGCCGTATATCTGTATATTCATAAAATCTTCCTTTCTTCTTGATAATTATATCGTATGGTGTTAAAATTGTAAAGAGGCAGGTGATACTTGTGGAAATTAAAATTCCTTCTAATATTCTAAAAGCTCTTGATTTGCTCGGCGCCAACGGTTTTGAGGCTTATGTTGTGGGCGGCTGTGTCCGTGATGCTTTTCTGAACAAGGATGCTAATGATTGGGATATAACTACCTCTGCCACTCCTGAACAGATGAAGGATGTTTTCAATGATTACAGAGTTATTGAAACCGGCATCAAGCATGGTACTCTCAGCGTTATCATTAACGGAGAAGTGCTTGAAATCACCACTATGCGCGTTGACGGTGAGTATACCGACAACCGGCATCCCGATTCCGTAGAGTTCACTCAGGATATCTGCAAGGATTTGTCTCGCCGCGATTTCACAGTTAATGCAATGGCGTATAACCCGGCAAGCGGACTTATAGACCCGTTTGACGGCAGGGGAGACATTGAACGCAAAATCATCCGCTGTGTGGGTGACCCCGACCGCAGATTCAATGAAGACGCACTGCGCATAATGCGTGCGCTACGTTTTGCCTGCACACTTGATTTTGAAATTGCACCTGAAACAGCCGAAAGTATAATCAAAAATAAGCACCTGCTTTCCAATGTTGCTAAGGAGCGCATCAGAGTTGAACTTCTGAAGCTTCTTTGCGGAGCAAGAGTTAAGGATATTCTTCTCAGATTTGCGCCCGTGTTTTTTGAAATTATCCCCGAATTGGAAGATATGTATAATTTTCCCCAGAATACTCCGTTTCATATTTACGATGTTTGGGAGCACACCGTTGTGTCGGTTGCAAATGTACCTGCCGACCCCATTCTCAGAATGACTATGCTTCTTCACGATTTAGGCAAACCATCTATGCACACCATTGATGAAAACGGGCAGTCACATTTCAAGCTTCATCAGGGAGTCAGTGCAGAATTAAGCCGCGGAATTCTGAAAAATCTCCGTTTTTCAAAATCAGAGATGGATGAAATAACAAAGCTTGTTCTTTGCCACGATTTGCGACCCGTGGGAGAGCTGAAACAGACAATTGACCTTTGTGTTGAACATTCACCTCAGTTTTTGCTCAGGCTAATGCCTGTTTTCAGGGCAGATGCACTTGCACAAAATCCTGATTATCAGCCTGAAACACTTGCTCAGATTGATGCAACAGAGAAGATAATTTTTAATCTTATCAAAAACAACATCTGTCTGAGCTTGTCTGATTTGAAAATCAACGGAACTGATTTATCTCAATTGGGAATTAAAGGCAAAAAAATCGGTAACACGTTAAATTTTATATTAAAAAAAGTCGCTAACAGTGAAATAAATAATAACCGTGACGAAATTTTGACTTATATTAAAGAAAATTTTCTTCTTGATTGACATTGTATTTTAAAGTGTAGTATAATTATTAAGTAATGTAATTTTTCTCAAAGGAGTTTTAAAAATGAGAAGTGATAAAATAACCAAGGGTATCAACGCGGCTCCTCAGAGAGCTTTGCTTCACGCTCTTGGTCTCACAGATGAAGAAATCGGCAAACCCCTTATCGGTATCGTAAGCTCACAGAACGACATCGTTCCCGGTCACATGAACATCGACAAGGTTGTTGAAGCCGTTAAACAGGGCGTTTCCATGGCAGGTGGTGTTCCCATCGTTTTTCCTGCAATTGCTGTTTGTGACGGTATTGCTATGGGTCACGAGGGTATGAAATATTCTCTCGTTACAAGAGAACTTATTGCCGACTCAACCGAGGCTATGGCAACAGCTCATCCTTTCGACGGTCTTGTTATGGTTCCCAACTGTGACAAAAATGTTCCCGGTCTTCTTATGGCTGCTGCAAGACTTAATGTTCCTTCAATTTTCGTAAGCGGCGGTCCTATGCTTGCAGGTACAATGGACGGCAGAAAAATCAGCTATTCAGACGTTTCTGAGGCAGTAAGCCAGTTCAGAACAGGTCAGATTGATGAAAAGAAGCTTTGTGAGTTTGAAAACAAGGCTTGCCCCACCTGTGGCTCATGCTCAGGTATGTTCACTGCCAACTCAATGAACTGCCTCAGCGAGGTTCTCGGTATGGCTCTTCCCGGCAACGGTACAATTCCCGGCGTATATTCTGCAAGACTTCACCTTGCAAAGCGTGCAGGTATGCAGATTATTGAGCTTATCAAAAATGACATCAAGCCCAGAGATATTATGACAGAGGATGCATTTATGAATGCTCTCACCATTGATATGGCTCTCGGTTGCAGCACCAACAGTATGCTCCATATTCCCGCAATCGCTCACGAATGCGGTATCAAGCTTGACCTTTCTGTTGCAAACTCAATTTCCGACAAAACTCCCAACCTCTGTCACCTTGCTCCTGCAGGCAACCACTACATAGAGCAGCTCAACGAAGCAGGCGGAATCAGTGCAGTTATGCACGAAATTGACAAGCTCGGTCTTCTTAAAACAGACCTTATCACAGCAACAGGCAAAACGGTTAAAGAAAATATTGACGGCTGTGAGATTAAAGATACAAACATCATCAGAACAATCGATAACCCCTACAGCACAACGGGCGGCATCGCAGTGCTTAAGGGTAACCTTGCTCCCGAAGGCAGCGTTGTTAAGCGCTCTGCAGTAGCTCCCGAAATGATGAGCCATAGCGGTAAAGCAAGAGTGTTCGACTGTGAAGAAGATGCCCTCAATGCAATCTATGGCGGCAAAATCAACCCCGGTGAGGTTGTTGTTATCCGTTATGAAGGTCCCAAGGGCGGCCCGGGTATGAGAGAAATGCTCAACCCCACATCTGCAATTATGGGCAGCGGTCTCGGCAACTGTGTTGCTTTGATTACTGACGGTCGCTTCTCAGGTGCAACAAGAGGTGCCGCTATCGGCCACGTTTCACCCGAAGCTGCAGTGGGCGGTAACATCGCTCTTATTGAAGAAGGCGATATTATTGAAATTGACATTCCCGCTAACACAATCAACGTTCTCGTTTCTGACGAAGAGCTTGAAAATAGAAGAGCACAGTGGAAACCCCGTCAGCCCCGCATCACTCACGGCTACCTTGCAAGATATGCAAAGCTTGTTACATCAGGCTGCACAGGCGCAGTTCTTGAATAAAGATTTAAAGTCGGATAAAATTATCCGACTTTTTTCTTGACATTTTATTCTACATGATGTAGAATAAAGCTGTTCTACAAGATGTAAAATGAAAGGGGATTGCTATGAAAGATTATCAGTTGGGTGTAATTGAATCGCGATTTGCCGACATTATCTGGGAGAATGAGCCAATTCACTCTTCAGAGCTGGCAAAAAAGAGCGAGGAAGAGTTACATTGGAAAAAGTCAACCACCTACACTGTTCTGAAGCGTCTTTGTGATAAGGGAATCTTTCAGAACGCTAAGGGAACCGTAACCTCGCTTATTTCAAGGCAGGAATTATATTCTCTTCAAAGTGAAAAATTTGTTGAGGAAACCTTTGACGGCTCTTTACCTGCGTTCCTTGCGGCTTTTACTTCGCGGAAGAAGCTTACCCCAAAAGAGGTCGCAGAGCTTCGCAAAATGGTGGAGGAATATGAGGAGGGCTGATTATGGAAGCTGTTTTTCTGAAAATGCTCAATATGTGTATAACGGCAGGATGGATTGCCCTTGCGGTTATAATTATTCGTTTTCATCTTAAAAAAGCGCCGAGGGTCGTCAGCCTGTTTTTGTGGGGTTTGGTTGCAATCAGGCTTGTCTGTCCGTTTTCTGTTGAAAGCTTTCTGAGCCTTATTCCAAATGACGAAACCGTACCCTATGACATAATGTATGTTGAGCATCCCAATATACAAACAGGGATACCGAAATTAGGTGCAGGATTGAACAGTTATATGTATTATGAATTAGCACCCAATATTGGTGATAGTGCAAATCCTATGCAGATTATTGTTTTTGTTGCATCAATAATCTGGATTGCGGGTATGGGGATAATGATGCTGTATGCGCTCATCAGTTACATTAAAATTTGCCAAAAAGTAAGTGGTGCTGTCTGCCTTAAAGGGAACATCTCTTATTGTGACACAATCGATACACCGTTTATTCTCGGCCTTTTCAAGCCCCGAATTTATCTTCCGTCAGGAATTAGTGAGGAAGATACCAACTATGTGATTTCTCACGAATTTGCTCATATAAACCGCTTAGACCACATATGGAAGCCATTCGGATTTTTATTGTTGTCTGTCTATTGGTATAACCCCATTCTGTGGGTTGCTTATATTCTTTTTTGCAAGGATATTGAATTTGCCTGTGATGAAAGAGTAATCAGAAAAATGGGTGTGGAGTGCAAAAAGCCGTATTCACTCGCTCTTATAAATTGCAGTACGGCTCATAAAAAAGTTTCAGCTTATCCATTGGCGTTTGGTGAAACAGGAGTTAAAAGCAGAGTTAAATCTGTTCTCCATTACAAGAAGCCCGCTTTCTGGGTTGTGGTAGTTTGCGTTGTTCTGTGTGTTGCTCTTTCCGTCTGCTTTTTAACAGACCCAAAACAATCATTAAGAGCTAAAAATGAAATAACTGATTATCCGTTATACGTTGCAGAAATTTTCGTAGCTGATAAAATTATATATGAAGCCGGGCACTATTCTTCAATTATATACAAAGAGGGTTGGAATATGCCGTCGTTTTATATACGTTGGAGTGACAAGATACTGTATTCATTGGACGATTTTTATTCATTAGAATGGCGTGAAATCGGTGAATTAAATCCGATTAAACTTAATAAAGAAACTTTTGATGAACTGCTGACAAGTGAATATTGGGCGGAAGGGTATTCTGCAAAAGAAATTAGAAACAATTGTGTTGAAGCATATTCCGCAACAAACCCGAATGATGATGTGTATTATATATTCAAATTGAATAATGGAGATACTTATGCGGCAATTGGATATATAGGGTTTGGAACACGGTACATATTTAAGCTTGAATATCAAACTACAACCGATGTACCATAAGTTAACCCCACCAAACGGTGGGGTTTCTGTTATCTTGCGAGCTTCTTCAGATTTTCATATTCCTGTTCCGTAATATCAATAAACCTGCCGTGCTTAAAGCCGTAGGGGAATGTGAAATCTTCCTTGCACATCTTAAAATCCTTGTGTTCATATGTTGCCGAAACCCAAGGTACATACCCCATTTTCGGCTTTTCACAACCGAAGAAATCCAGCATCAGGCACCATCTGCCGTCAGGTAAGCGGTAGGTTGTCGGACCTTCATAGGCGCCGGGCTTGTCAAGCTTTTCCATCAGCTTTTGAAACTCACCGTCATGCTCGTAGGGTCCGTACAGGCACTTTGATATTGAGTGCATATTCATTCCGGGATTATGGGCATTTTTGTAATAAAGGTGGTAAGTGTCACCTATTTTCAGCAGATGAGAGTCAAGAATTTCATTTTCTTTGGTGAAAAACATTTTTGGCTCACTGAATGTCTCAAAATCCTTGGTGGTGGAGCAATAAATTGACATATGAGTAAAATTATCCTCTGCCACAGTTGAGCCCCAATGAATGAGATATTCTTCGTTTTCTTCGTCAAAAAACACCTCGGGAGCCCACATACAGCCGAAATCATCTCTGCCGAAGTGAACGAGTCTTTCCTCGCTGAAGGAGGTAAAATTCTCGGTTTTCCACATTCTCAGGCACTTACTGCCTTTTGAATTTGCTTCTTTCCAGTCGATGTTATAGTTTTCATCAAAACGGTATGCAATGCACAAGTCGGTTGTGATAATTACAAAGCCTCCCGTATGAAGGCGCACAATTTCAATATCACGGCAACCTTTTTCGCCTAAATCTGCCGTCAGAACGGGATTGCCGCCGTTGACCTGTTCCCAATTAAAACCGTCTTTGCTCACGGCAAAATAAACCTGTTCACCGTCGGGTGTAAGCTTTTCTTTAAAATGAACTGATAAATACGGCATAATTCACCTCAATAGATAAGGGATAGCACACAGCTATCCCTTGTTTTTATAAATCAAGTTTTAAATCGTTTTCCTTAATCCAACCGATTTTGCGCAAGGGGAGGGCAATCAAAGGAGTAATAACCGCCGGCAGAACAAAGCAGATAAGCACAAGACCTGCCCAGTCAAAAGCAGTGACAGTTTCTTTTGCTCCGTTTGCAATGTCGCTGAGCCAGCCGGTGTAAACCCCAATCTGACCCACAAAACCGCAGGTACCCATACCTGAAGAAATTGCCGCACCGTTCATTTCCATTTTGAAAATGCAGGTGGCAACAGGACCCGTGATTGCAGAAGCAAGAGTGGGAGCAATCCAGATTTTTGGATTTTTAACAATGTTGCCCATCTGAAGCATACTTGTGCCGATACCCTGTGCCACAAGTCCGCCCCAACGGTTTTCTTTGAAGCTCATCACGGCAAAGCCAACCATCTGTGCACAACAGCCTGCAACTGCCGCTCCGCCTGCAAGACCCGTAAGGCTCAATGCCGCGCAGATAGCCGCACTGCTGATGGGAAGTGTGAGTGCAACACCCACAATAACAGAAACAATAATGCCCATAACAAAGGGCTGCTGTTCGGTTGCCCACATAATGATGTTGCCAACATAGCTTGATGCAACACCGATTGCGGGGGCGCAGTAATGAGCAAGAAGTCCGCCTGAAATAATAACTGTCAGGGGAGTAACAAGAATGTCAACCTTTGTTTCTTTGCTTACTGCCTTACCGAGTTCAGCGGCAACTATTGTGATAAGAAGCACAGCCAAAGGTCCGCCTGCACCGCCGAGACTGTTTGAAGCCCAGCCCACTGCAACTAACGAGAAAAGAACGAGGGGAGGGGCTTTGAGCGCATAGCCGATTGCAACAGCCATCGCAGGACCTGCGACAGCCTTTGCAAAATCACCAAGCTCTGTAAAAATTGCAATGTTTAGCTGTGAACCTAATGTGGAAAGAATTGTGCCCACAAGAAGCGAAGCAAAAAGACCTTGTGCCATCGCGCCAAGGGCATCTATGCCGTATCTTTTTGCGGTGAATTCAATATCCTTCCGTTTTAAAAATTCCTTGAATTTGCTCATATTATCACCTTATTTGGTTTTAAACTCTACTGTAAGATAATTTGATGATTTATTGTGGAAGAAGCCCTTTGCAGTAACCTTTGCAACGTATTCAGTGTCAGCGTCAAGGTTGTCAAAGCCGATGCTTCTTGTTTCGGGCATATTGTAGAAATAGTATTCTGACCAGATGCTCTTCTGGCTTTCGATAACGCCGTTGTCTTTTCTGCGGATTACGATGTCATAGCTGTTAACAAAAGGCTGATCGTCGCAGGTTGCCTGGGGGAATGTGATAACAGCACCGTTTTCTGTTATGTCGGTTGCAACAGCCTGAGCACCGTCATTGAAGTAGGGTGCAAGTGCTTCCTTGTATCTTTTGGCGTCTGTGTATGTAAATGTTTCGGGGTCAGAGGGCTCGTCAATTTTCCAAACATACTGGAAGAAGTTGCCCGTAAGCACATCGTAGGGATATACTCTCACTCTGTTTTCTGCGTCAGCTTCAACAATAAGCATCTGGGCGCAGTTCTGTGAATTTTCGGGAATTGTGTTGCATGCCTTGTCAAATTCGTCAAGCTCAAAATAGCTCAATGAGCCCGTGCCGAGGCAGGTGTAATGCTGCTGATGAATTGAGCGGGGGTCATTGATAGGAGCGTGTGAATGACCTGAAAAAACAAGAATCTGAGGAAAATCGTTATAAACGATATTAAGCTCGTCTTCACCCCAGTTTGTTGCACCGTAAACAGTGCCTGAAACGTGAGGATGCTGGAACATAAATACGGGCTTCTTGGGGTCATCCTTGTGGGCAACGGTGAGCTGTTCTCTTACCCATGCAACCTTATCATCGTCAACGTTACAGCCTCTTGATGGTGAAACAGCAACAAAGTGGAAGCCGTTGATTACCTCGTGAGTGTCGCCGTCGCTGTTGAGCACTCTCTTGAGCTTTTCATAAGCGGCTTCAACACCGTTGCCGTGGAATTCGTGGCTTGCGATTGAAACAATTCTCTTTGTTTCATCCTTAAGATTAGCGTCAAAAATTTCTTTTGCGCGCTGGAACTGAGCTTCTGAACCGCTTGTTGCAAGGTCACCTGCAACAACGATAGCATCAAGGCTTTTATATTCAGGGTGAGCTTCTGCAATTTTATAAGCGTCGTTGATAGCTTTCACAAGTCTGTCGTGTTCAGCAGAGTGTTCATCCCTGAGGTGAACGTCACTCATTGCAATAAAACGAATGACGGGTTTGAAAATTTCGTTTGCCATAATAATCTCTCCAATTCTAAAAAAGTAGTAAAGATAATATAAATTATAAGTGTATGCTGTTTACAAAATCGCAAAACACCATTATTATATGAATTATACTATTGCTTTTAATAACTGTCAATATATGTGAGGTGAGTGAAATGAAAAAGTCAATCAATAAGCAATTGGCATTGAGTGTTGTTTTAATTTTAATTTGTTTTCTTATAGCCGTAAAAGCATTATCTTCAATCACAACGGTTATTTTTGACTCCCGTCAGGTGGTCTGCCTTGACCCCGGTCACGGCGGTGACGATGTGGGTGCGGTGTATAAAAACAACAGCCGTTTCGAAAAGGACGATAATCTTAATCTTGCTCTTAAGGTGAAGGCTGAGCTTGAACAAAAAGATGTAAAAGTTATTATGACAAGAGAAGATGATACCTATGTTTCGCTCAAAAACCGATGCAAAACTGCTAACAGAGGCAGAGCTGATTTGTTTGTTGCGTTGCACCGCAACAGCTCCTCTGACGGCACAGGTATGGAAATCTGGATAAAAGATAAACCGTTGGCTGAAGAAGAAAAGCTTGCAAACGATATTTTAAACGCCCTTGCAAATGCGTCGGAAATTCCTGCAAGAGGGGTAAAAAAAGGTTATCGCGACTCAACGGGGAACAACTATTATGTAAATGCCAACACCAATATGCCGTCCTGTCTTGCAGAAGTGGGCTTTATCAGCAATGAAAAAGATAACAAGGATTTTGATAAAAACATTGACGATTACGCAAAAGCAATAGCTGATGCGATTTATGAGAATTTGCAATAAGAAGGATTACAATGAAGACGTTAAAAGAAAACAGAATATATATATTGCTTTTTATTGTTTTTGCCGTACTGTTTTCTCTGTTTCCGCTGACAGGCGATGACCTGGGCTGGGCAA
>JBGVFJ010000006.1:0-40027 GCA_045121005.1 Acutalibacteraceae bacterium | reverse complement strand
AATGGGTGACACAGCCGTTGCATATTGCAAGCTTTATGACTATACCGTAGATGCATTGCAGACCGTAATTGGTGAAAATGTTTTTGTGGGCGCTCATTCAATGACGGTTACCGAAGGTCTTTGGGATGAAGAAAGTTTCATTCTCCACTGCGGAAAAGGTGTCAATTACAAAACAGGGGAGAAGGGCACAAGAATCTGCTTCCTCGCAGGCTCTTTTTATGACAGTACCCCCGGTGAGTTCACAAGCGGATATGATTTGCCCGGCACAATCAATTGCCTTAAATCCGCGGCTGAAGAAGCAGGGCTTGAAGATTTGATTTTCGGCATTGATGAGGGCAGAATTCTCTGCGGTAATACAAGCGGCAGGGGTTCTGACCAACTTAATACAAGAACTGTCGGTTATACCTATCAGGCGGCTTACGATGCGCGCCTCTACAAACAGCTTTTTGACACCAACGGTGATTATTTCTCCGCATGGAGCTACCTTTCAAACGGACTTCTCAGCGGATATCCCACAGTCAGCTATCACGTTGCTGACCGCATTTCAAAGTTTGCCGGTTCAAAGCGTGTAAATGTTGAAAAAGCCGATACAGGCGTGGTTTATAATAACGAGGTAGAAGCTGTGTCTGCTTATGATGAGGGTTCACAGACTCTCCGCATTATGGCATATAACTTCAAAAACAAGGTTAATTACAAAAAAGATATTGACCTGAGCTTCGCTGTCAATGCACCTCGGTTCAACGGTAAGCAGGTCAAAGTGACTGCTTATGTTGTTGACGACAACGCTAACTACTTTGACGAATGGGTTAAGGACAGAAAGACCTACGGTATCGGTGACGATTGCTTCAACTGGTCGCCTGATGATCCGCAGATTGAAGGCTTCACCACTCTTGATGACCCGAGAGCAAGGGAGATTTATTTCACTGAGCTTCGTGATAAATATGAGCAGTGCGCACAGCTCACCCCCGTCAGCGAAACCGTAACGGTTGAAAATTCAACCCTCAGCCTTTCAACCAACCTCGCCCCCAACGGCGTAGTGTTCTATGAAATAACAACCGTATAAAACAGCGGAGGAGAGATGCAAAATCTCTCCTCCTTAAACTTTGTATGTTCTGTTTTAGTGCAAAACTATTGCAGTGTTACTGTATAAACTTCGTCTCGTTGTTCGCTGCCTTTTAAAATGATTTCTGCTGAATTTTCTTGCCAGATGACCTCCCAGTTATCTTCCCTAAGGCTTGCTCCGTCATCGGAAATGTCGGCTTCAAAAGCCTCTGACTTTTTCAAGCTTCCTGTTTGTTTAATTGTAACCCTAACCGTGGTATCGCCAAAAGGCCAGTCGGGGCATCCGACCATATATAGTGTTGCCGTGTATTTACCATCGGGTGAGATTTCTGTGGCTGTTTTAGTGAGTTTATATTCTGTTTCATAAACACTCCATCCGATGCTTGCCGCAATAAAAACTGCGATAGCCGAAAGCACAGAAATAACTGCAATCTTTATTTTCTTCTTCATGAAAATTCCCCTTATTGAATAATCTGTTATTATTAAAATATCACATCTTTTGAATGTTTTCAATATTTGAATTGTAAAATAAATATTAACATCCCGCATCAATGATGCGGGATGTTTGTAATCAGGGAATATTAAATTTGGATTTATTAAATTTTTATTTGCGGTGAATCAGTCTCTCGATTCTTTTTCACCTTTGATAATCTTGCCGGTTTCGGCGTTTACTTCGTATTCGTATTCATATTTGCCGGTGTAGAGTTCAATTTCATACACAGGGCCGATTCTTTCTCTGTCAAGCTCAATTTTATATATGCTGATTTCGTTTTCGTTAAGACCTGCGTGCTTGAGCACGGCTTCCTTAGCTTCTTCCTTGGTTATTTTTACTTCGGTGTCAGCTTTGGTTGTTGTAACTGTTATTTTACCTTCGGTCTTTTTGGCAGGCTCTGTTTTCTTTTCGGTTTTGGCTGTAGGAGATTCAGATTTAGCTTCCTCGGTCTTTTTCTCTTCTGTCGGATTTTCGTCAGCGAGGGGAGTGGCCTCGGTTACGTTTTCGATTGTCACAATAGCAGGATCGATTACGGTGTTCTCTGTATTAACAGCCTGACCGTCTGTGGGCTGATTAGCTTCGGGTTCATTGTCTGCGCATGCTGCCAAAACAGCCAATGCCAATATTGCTACAGTCAATAATGCTAAGATTTTTTTCATAAGTCAATCCTCCTTATTGTTAGTCGAAAAATAACGGACGGATTTTTTTGAATCCGCCCGTTAATTGTTACGTCAGGCGGCAGTTGTCGCCAATTTTTTATTAGCCAAAGTATCTCTTAAGAAGACCTTCAAAAGCTTTGCCGTGTCTTGCTTCGTCGCGAGCCATTTCATGAACTGTGTCGTGGATAGCGTCAAGACCCTGTTCCTTAGCTCTCTTAGCAAGGTCAGTTTTGCCTGCTGTTGCGCCGTTTTCAGCTTCAACGCGCATTTCAAGGTTTTTCTTTGTTGAGTCAGTAACAACTTCACCAAGAAGCTCTGCAAATTTTGCAGCGTGTTCAGCTTCTTCATAAGCTGCCTTTTCCCAGTAGAGGCCGATTTCGGGGTAGCCTTCTCTGTGAGCAACTCTTGCCATTGCGAGGTACATACCAACTTCCATGCATTCGCCGTTGAAGTTAGCTCTGAGGTCAGCGATGATGTCTTCAGAAACGCCCTGAGCCACGCCTACAACGTGCTCTGCTGCCCAAGCCATACCTTCTTCCTGCTTTGAGAACTTAGTTGCAGGAACACCGCACTGGGGGCACTTTTCGGGAGCTGCATCGCCCTCGTGAACATAACCGCATACCATACATACAAACTTTGCCATAATAATTTCCTCCGTTTTTAAATAATTTTAATTTCATTTACAGTTGCCGCAAACACCGAAAAGTGTGAGCGAATAATTTTCGATTTCGCCGTTAACGCTTGTAATCAGCGTTTCACTGAAAGGGGACACATTATGCACATCGGACATCTCCTTACAGCTTCGGCATAAGAAGTGACAGTGCGGTTTGGCATTGCCGTCGTATCTGTCGGCGCCGTCAACCGAAATTTTGATAATCGAGCCGTCTTCACAAAGAAGACCGAGGTTTCGGTAAACCGTGCCCAGGCTGAGATTCGGAAAATCCTCTTTGAGGCTCCAATATAATGTCTCAGCGGTGGGATGGTCTGTCCTGGAACAGAGCTCATTAATTATCGCGTCACGCTGTCTGCTGTGTTTGATTCCTGCCATTTTGTTGTCCTCCTTTCAATAACGATAATCGTTATCATTATTATAAATATTCTTATTGCATTTGTCAATACTTTTTAAAAAAATTTTTTATTTACAAACAAATTTTTTTCATATATAATCTTTTACGGTGATATATATGAAAAAATTGAGCGTATTCATTCTTATTTTTACGGTTGTCATTACCGTATTTACAGCTTGCTCCTCAAAATCCGAGGCACCGCGCCCCACAACCCCCACAACAAAAATGGGGGAGATAGCAACTTCATACATTAACCAGAGCGCCGAAGGCAAAACAGTTGTTTATGAAACATCAAACAGAGAAACGCTGAAGCTCGATGTCTGCGACCCGGACGGTAATCTTAAATATACCGAAGAATATCTCTATGACCAATACGGCTCTGTCTACGGTTATACATATTATAATAAGGACGGAGTGTTTGTTGCTTCATATTTGTTCGCAGGTGAGAAGACCGGATATTTTAATGAAGACGGTTCTCCGATGCACGAAAACGAATTTGCGCAAAAAATGGACGCAATAGGAGTGGTTGGCTCTTGACAAAAGCTGTCGGCGGTTATAAAATAATATGAAAACACTTGGGAGGGACAGTTATGTTCGGATTTGGTAAAAAGAAAAAGCAGGATAGCTTTTATGTGCTCCTTGAAAATCAGGCAAGAGTAACAATGGAAGGTATTTCCAAGTTTTGCGAGTTCTGTGACAAGCCTACCGAGGAATTGAGCAAGGCCATCAAAAACTATGAGGTTGACGGTGACAATGCCCGCCGCCTTCTTATTTCAGAAATCAACAAGACCTTTATCACGCCTATCGACCGTGAGGATTTGTTCCGCCTTTCCAGCGACATTGACGATGTTATCGACGCCGCCTGGGCAACGGTTATGGAAATGAAGCTTTACAAGATTGCCCCGGACGAAACAATGCTCAAAATGGGTGATATGCTCAGAATGATGACAATTGATTTGCTTTCAGCCGTTCAGCACCTTGAGCATAATAAAGACATTTCAAACATCGACGCAGTTAAGGTTAAGAAGCTTGAAAACGAGTTTAAAACAACTTACCACACAGCTTTGGCTCACCTCTATGACCAGGACGATTTCAGAATTATCCTTAAATATAAAGAGGTTTACCACCACCTCAACGGCGCCGCCGCCAAGTGCGACACAGTTGCCGACACCATCCTCAACATCATCGTTAAAAGTAACTAAGCTCCCATTACGGGAGCTTTTCTTTTTCTTTGGCTCCCTTCGCACTAGGGGCAGAAAAAATCCCACCGATTGCTCGGTGGGATAATTTTTTATTTCTCAGCCTGTTTTGAATATTTGAGCTTATAAACAATTCTCATAAGCAAACATTCGTGAAGCTTGATTGGTTTGATTTTGTCAATATTCTGTGTGTCAAGCATAGCTTTGCAGTTCTTTTTGAGCACGATTTCAACAGCCTGTGCGTTGTATTCATCGTTAGCGCAGCAATAACCGCCCTTGTCCTTCATAAGAACAGCGTTTCTGTGTTTGAGTTTTTTGATAACCTCTTTTTCATCCTTTGCACATTTGAGGTTGATACCAACAAGCTGTGCGAAGTCGTCAAGAAAAGGCTTAACCTTTTTGCCAGTGGATGATGCTTCAACTACATCGTCATCAGCGCAGTGAATGATATTTTTGAACTTGGGATAAGCCGCATAAATATCTCTGTGCAAGCTCTGCTCGGGGGGAAGTGAAAGGCTTTCGGGGTCGATATCAACATCCCAGAAGCTGTCGGTGAAGTGAATCACACCGTCCTTATACTCGCTCCTTGAAGCTTCAACGCTGTGCTGATACTTGGGGCGCTTATATTTGGCGTCAAGATATTCACCGCAAACTCTTTCAAGCTCGTTAGCAACCTTAAATGCTTCGGCATAATCTGCACCCATGCAAACTGCACCGTGGTGTGCCATAAGAATTGCCTTTGACTCACTTCTTGCAAGCACATCGTTAACGCCCTTACGAAGCTTGGGCTGACCGGGGAGACCGTATTCAGCGCAGGGGACAACCATTTCAAGCACGTCAGATTCGCTTTCGCAGATAATATCCTTTTTAAGAATAGAAACAGCAGAAGCATTTGCCTGATGAGTATGTATAACGAAGTTAACGTCGGGCTTTGCCTTGTAGCAGTCAGCGTGAATTCCCTTTTCGCTTGAAGGCTTAACGTTGCCCTCGTAGCTGAGGTCTTCAATGTTAACCACAACAATGTCGTCGTGGGTGAGTCCTTCATAAGGCTTGCCGCTGGGGGTGATAACAAACTGTGTGTCACTGATTCTGCAGCTGATGTTGCCCCATGTTCTCACAATAAGGCCGCAAGCGAGAAGCTCCTTGCCTGCATCAATAACTGTTTGTTTAGCTTGTAAAATATCCATAATGATAATTTCTCCGCTTGAATTTTAAAATTAGAGTTTCTTACATTTGCTGAATACTCTGTCAAATCTTGAAAGAGCGTCGTCAATGTCTTCCTTGGTGTAAGCTGCGCTTGTGTAAAGGCGGCTGCCTGCAAGGGTAACAAGACCTTCTGCCATATAAGCGGCGCCCATATGGGTCATCTCTTTCTTTCTGATGTTAGTAGCATCAAGAACACCGGGAATCTGCCATACTTTGCTCCAGTCGATTGAGAAGTGCATTGTACCTACTGTATCGAGGTGGCAGATTGAGCCCTGGTTGAATGCAACGAAGGGAAGGTCATATTTCTTGATAAGCTGCTGAAGACCCTGAGTGAGGTAGTCACCCATTTCACCGGCCTTTTCACAAGCCTTCTGTTTTTCAATTTCGCAAAGGGTGTAGTAACCTGCAACGCAAGAGATAGGTGTTGCTGCAAGTGTACCGCCCATAAATGCTTTCTTAACCTTAACTGCGCCGTCAAGACCTGCGCCGAGGTATTTCATATATTCTCTCTTACCGCCGATACCGCCTGCGCCGGGATAACCGCCTGCGATAACCTTACCGAAGATTGTAAGGTCAGGAGAAACACCGTAGAAGCCCTGAGCACCAGCCATACCGATACGGAAGCCTGTAACAACCTCATCAAAGATAAGGAGAGCGCCGTATTTGCGGCAAAGTCTTTCAACACCCTTGTTGAAGTCGAAGTCAACGGGACGGGTACCGCTTTCGGGACCAACAGGCTCAATGAAAACAGCAGCTGTGCCGCCTGTGAGCTGGTTGAGCTTAAGCTTCTTTTCGAGGTCGTTGAGGTCGTTGGGGAAGAACTCCTGAGTGTGTCTGAACATATAGAGAGGAACACCGTGAGCCTGAGTGAACTTTGAGCCGGGGATACGGATACCGTAGCCTAACTGATCACTCCAGCCGTGATATGCGCCGCCCATTTTGAGGATGTTCTTTTTCTTTGTTGCAAGTCTTGCAACACGGATAGCTGCCATACAAGCCTCAGTACCTGAACCGAGCATACGGAACATATCAACTGATTCAATGCTGTCAGAAATCTTCTTTGCAAGCTTATATTCGTATTCGTGGAAAAGACCTGTTGAAGGACCGCAGGTGTTGAGAAGGTCAATAACCTTTTCTCTTACTTCGGGAGGATTGCTGCCCAAAACTGTGGGGCCGCCTGCCTGAAGGAAGTCGTAGTATTCGTTGCCGTCAGCATCGTAGAGCTTGTTGCCCTCAGCCTTGGTGAACACAAGGGGGAAGGGGTGGTTGAAAGCAAGGTTGTGCTGAACTCCGCCGGGGATAATCTGCTTGGCTTCTTCAATCATAGCCTTACTCTTGGAGCACTTTGCATCAAAGTATTCCTTTTCATACTTGGCAAGCTCGTCGGGGTCGATTGAATAAACCGGCTTCTTGATGAGCTCATCAAGCTGATGGGTCACTTCCTTGGCATCAAGGTAGTTTTTGATTGCGTAATCTGACATAAAAATCTCTCCTTTATTCAGAAAATGTAATTAAGTCCTTGTTTTTCGTTACATTTGTATATTGAAAATACACAAAAAATTTGGTAAAATCAAACATATAATGTATTCTGTTACATTATACAATACTTTTTTCCAAAAATAAAGACATTTTTGTTAAATTTTTATTAAAGAAGGTTTTTTTATGGGTAAAGTCAGATACGCAATGTCTTATGACATCGGAACAACCGGTGTGAAGACCTGCATTTTTTCAATCGGAGACACAATTGAGCTCATTGCAGGTGCTTCTGCGGGCTACAATCTTTATGTTCTCGACGGCGGCGGAGCAGAGCAGGACCCCAACGAGTGGTGGCACGCAATGTGCAGAACAACGAGTGAGGTTCTCGAAGCTTCAGGAGTTGCTCCCGAGCAAATTGAGGGTATCTCTTTCTGCTCACAGATGCAAGGTCTCGTGCTTGCCGACAAAAACGGTGAGCCCGTTCGCAGAGCTATGAGCTATATGGACCAGCGCGCAACCGAGCAGCTCAGAAAAGGTATTGCTCACGGTCCGCAGATTGCAGGCGCAAATGTGTTCAAGCTTCTCAAATCAATTGCAATCACAGGCGCAGTTGCCGCAAGTGTTAAGGACCCCGTGTGGAAATATAAATGGGTTGAAGAAAATGAACCCGAAAACTTTAAGAGAGTACATAAATGGCTTGATGTTAAGGATTTTCTCATCTGCAAAATGACAGGTGAGTTTTCAATGACTCCCGACTCAGCCTTTGCAACCCTTCTTTATGATATCAAAAAGAAATGCTGGAGCAAGCCTATCTGTGATATGCTTGGTGTCAATATGGCGCATCTTCCCCAAATCAAAGAATGCACCGACAAAATCGGTGAGCTTACCGAAAAAGCCGCAAAAGAGCTTGGTCTCAAAGAGGGAACAGCCGTATTCGGCGGCGGCGGTGACGCTTCACTCATCGGTGTTGCTTCAGGTGCTGTTGCACCCGGTGAAACTCATCTTTATTGGGGCACTTCGGGCTGGGCAGGCACAGTCACAACCAAAAGTGTTGTTGACGCAAGCGCAATGATTGCCGCCATTGTGGGCGCAGATAAAGGAAGATTTTTATATTTTGCCGAGCTTGAAACAGCAGGCAAATGCTATGAATGGGTAAAAAACAATGTTGTCAGCGACCGCCTCGGTCTTTATGCTTCTCACGAAACCGTTGAAGATGCTTTTGAGTGCATGTCAAAAGCCGCCAATGAAGTTAATGTCGGCAGTGACGGTGTAATTTTTGCTCCCTGGCTTCACGGCAACCGTTGCCCCTTTGAAGACCCCAACTCAAGAGGAATGTTCTTCAACCTCAATCTTGAAACAGGCAAGGCTGAGCTTGTCAGGGCGGTTATTGAAGGTGTTTCATATCATCTTCGCTGGTTTGTTGAAACTCAGGATAAAAAGGTTGAAACATCAGATGTTGTCCGTTTTGCGGGCGGCGGAGCAAGAAGTGACGTAATCTGTCAGATTCTTGCCGATATTCTTGGCAGAAAGGTTGAAGTTCCTTTCCAGCCTCATAACGTGGGTGCCGCAGGTGCCGCTGTTGTAACAGCAGTTGGTCTTGGCGTTGTTAAGGATATTCAAAGCGCCAAAAAACTTATTGCAATTGAAAAATCCTTTGCTCCGGATATGAAAAAGCACGAGGAATATAACAAGTTCTACTCAGTTTATACAAAGCTTTACAAAACCAACAAAAAGCTCTTTGCCGAGCTTAATAAATAAACAGAGGTTACTATGAAAAAATATCTTGATACAAAAGAAATTATTGCCTATGGTATAGGTCTTTTCGGTATGGCATTGCTCACAGGCTGGATGCCCGATTATGCAAGCACATACTTCAAGGATTTCGCCTTCAAGGGAACAAGTCTTTCACCCGATTTTATTTCCGGCGCAATCACAACCGTTATGTTTGTTGCCGGTATCGTCGGTGCCGTGATGGAAATTATCGTCGGCTTCCGCGTTGACCGAACCAAGAGCAAATGGGGCAAAATCCGCCCGTGGATTATCTACGGTATCGTGCCTCTTTCAATCGCATCTGTGCTGGTTTTCTTTGCTCCCAAGGTGTCAAGTGAGTTTTCGGCAATCGCGTGGATGATGATTGTTTACTGCTTGTATACAACCATTGTTGTCTGTGTTGAAAGTCCCGTTGGCTGCTTCGGCTCGGTTATCACTCCCAACCCCAAGGAGCGTGGTGACGCTATTTCCGTTGCCAGCATTTTCAAGGCTGTGGGTCAGTCGGGCGGTATGGTAGTGCTCCTTGTTGTGGGGCTCATTCTCAAGGCTATTATGGGCGATGAACGCTTTGAAACCGCAGAAGCAAGCGGTATGGACTTGCAGGTTTCCACCTTCGTCTGCGTTGCAGGTGCGCTTATTTTCCTCTTTATTATGGCGTTCAACACCAAAGAGCGTGTGCCTTATTCTCAGGAAAAAGTCAGCATCAAAGAAAGTATCCGTATCGTTTTTACCAACAAAAACCTTCTTATGGTTGCTCTCATCAAGCTTGCAGGCTTCGGCAGAGGTGTATATTCAACCGTAAGCCTTTACATTGCAATTTATCTCCTTGGTGATAAGGACCTCAAATTAGGTCTTCTTCTTCCTATGGGAATCGGCACAGCCGTGGGTATGCTTTTTGTTAAAGCTCTCCTCAAAAAGTTTGACACAAAGCGCACATTCATCATCTGCTGCGTTTACGGTGCATCAATGCTTGCAATCCTCTTTGCAGTAACCAAGGTTGTCGGCTTTTCAAGTGCTCTTGTTATTCCGTTCCTTATCATCAACTTCTTTGTTGGTCTTCAGCACGGCAACACCAACATCACTCCCAATGTTATGATTGCCGACTGTATTGACGAAATTGAATACAACACAGGCAAGCGTCAGGAAGGACTCTGCTATGCAGGTATTGGTCTTTTTGCCAAGATTGCCGCCGCATTCACCAAGAGCCTCGGTGCATTCCTTGTTTTCACCTGGTCAGGCTATGTTGCCTCCAACGATGCAAATGTTGCTTATGTTGACCAGAGTGCAGACACTCTTGATAAATTCCTTATGATTTACACAATCATCCCCGCAATATTCGTTCTCGGTCAGGCTGTTCCTATTATTTTCTATGACCTTGTGGGCAAAAAGAAGGAACACATCACCGCCGAGCTTATGAAGCGCAGAGGCGAGACTGAGGCGGTTGCCGCCAAATAATCGGAGGTTGTTATGTCAAAAGCCCCACTTACATTCACAGTTATAACCGACCTGCACTATTATTCAAAAGAAAACGGAATTGACACAAAGTCCTATAACTATGCCAGTTCCAAAAGCCAGATATTGATGAAAGACAGTGCCGAGGTGCTTACCGCCGCCTTTGCCCAGATGGCGAGGGACAGCGAAAGCGATATCGTTCTCATTGGCGGTGACACCACCTCAAACGGCGAGTTTTCTTCTCACCGTGAGTTTATCAATCTTTGCCGTGCTCTCAAAAAAGCAGGCAAAAGGGTGTATGCAATAACAGCTACGCACGATTATCAGGGTGACGGCAAAACAAACTGTTATCTTGAGGACGAGGCATATAAAATTGACTGCGCCAAGCGTGAGGACCTTTATGAAATGTACCGTGAATTCGGTATGGATGAGGCCATTGCCGTGCACGAAGACAGTATGTCCTATGTTGTCGAGCTTCAGGAGGGCTACCGTCTTTTTGCCCTGAATGATGACCGCAACCATAAGGGTGCAAGCGGATTTTCCGACGAGCTTTTTATGTGGATTGCACTTCAGCTTAAGGATGCACGTGAAAACGACCAGCAGGTTGTTATGATGACTCATCATCCCGTTATTTCACCCTCTGAGTTTTATTCAATCATCGGCAAAAATGATATGATGGGTGAGCATAAGCTCCGCCGTGAGCAGCTTGCGGATCTTGGTGTTAGCTTCATTTTCACAGGTCATTCCCATGTTCACGATATTTCCTACGTTTTCTCCGAAAAGGGTAATCCCATTTACGGCATCAGCACCACTTCTCCTGTGGGCTATCCGGGTTATTATCGCCGTGTGACCCTTGACCCCGACAACGAAACTATTGATATTAAGACTGTCAGGGTTGACGAAAACAATGACCTTTCTTTTAACGGCAAAGCTTTGCCTCAGCACCTTGAAGATCAGTTTTTCGGTATGATCCGCAATGTTATAGATGCCGCCGCAACGGACATTGATGACCTTGCCGAAAAGGTGCAGGCATTTTCCGTTAAGAAAAAGCTTATTTACAAAATCGGCTGGCTGATTAAGCCTGTTGCCAAATGGTTCCGCAACCTCAAAGTAGGAACAGTTGCCAAATGGACCAAAAAAGAAACAGGTCTGCGCCCCGAGGATTACGCACACATCAAGGATGACAGAGTTGTTGACTTTGCAATAACTCTGCCGATGAATCTCTATGCAGGTGACGGTGAATACACACCTGACACTCCTTATTATAAAATCACAATGGGTCTGCTTGCTATTATCGATTCATTCCTTGAAACAATCCGTATGCCTATCAGCAAATTCCTCAAAGGCACCGAGAGTATTCGCTCAATGGTTGAACCGTTGCTTTATAAGCAGGGTATTCCCTCAAAGGGCGCGGTGCTTCCGCTTCATCCCACAAAGGAACAGCTTGAAAAAATGTTCCCCGTTGAGCCTTGTAACATCAAAAGCAAAAAGGGTATAGGTGTTCTTGTTTCCCTCGTTGCTGCAGTGCTTGTTGCAATTCCCTTGTTGCCCCTCATCGCAATCGCATTTTTAGTCGGATTTATCATCAATCAGATTAAATATGGCGAAAAAATGAAATAATTATAAAGAAATGATAAAGCCCCTTGTTGACTGTCTTTTTCTGTTGTAAAATGGAAAAAACATCACAAGGGGATTATTTTATGAAAATCAAAAAGATTATTGCAGTTTTGCTTTCAATATGTGTTTTCGTTGGTGCTTTTGCTGTGGGCGTAAATGCCTGGATGCTTATTTCAACAAAAGATAACATTCTCACCATGGAGCAGGCAAAGCAAATTGAAAATGCCGATTGCATTCTTGTTCTCGGTTGTATGGTGTGGAGTGAAACCACCCCCAGCCATATGCTTGCCGACAGGCTTCTCGTCGCCGTGGATTTATACAAGCAGGGGATTGCGCCAAAAATCCTTATGACGGGCGACCACGGCAGAAAAGATTATGACGAAGTGAACGTGATGAAAAACTTTGCCATTGACGAGGGTGTTGAAAGCGAAAACATCTTTATGGACCACGCCGGCTTTTCAACTTATGAAAGTATGTACCGCGCAAAAGAAGTGTTCAAGGCTGAAAAAATCGTAATTGTCACTCAAGGCTATCACTTGCCCCGCGCCATAAAATGCGCTGAAGCGTTGGGTCTTGAGGCATACGGTGTGCATTCCGATTTGAGAAATTACGGCAAGGACCTTTACAACAACACAAGGGAGTTTTTAGCAAGGGTCAAGGACTTTTTCTATTGCATCATCAAGCCCGAGCCCACCTACCTCGGTGAAGCAATTCCAATCAGCGGCAACGGTGACGCTACCAACGATAAATAAGCCTTGCATATTGTTTGTGTTTGATGTAGAATATATCTGTATTGGAGGCGATACCAATGAGATTATCTCTCGTAATTCCCTGCTACAATGAGCAGGACAATGTTGAAAAATTTTATCATGAAACCGTCAGGGCTTTTAAAAACGAAAGCTTTGATTATGAGTTTGTTTTTGTAAATGACGGCAGTAAGGACAACACCCTCAGAGCCCTTAAAAAGCTCTATGACGAAAAGAAAGAGTCCAACATCAAGGTGCTTTCTTTCTCCCGTAATTTCGGCAAAGAGGCGGCTATGTATGCAGGTCTTTCCAACGCCAAGGGTGACTATGTCTGCGTGATTGATGCCGATTTGCAGCAGCGCCCCGAGGTGGCTTTGCAGATGGTGAAAATTCTTGACGAAAATGAGGAATACGACTGCGTTGCCGCTTATCAGGAAGAAAGAAAAGAATCCAAAGCAATGGTAACTCTCAAAAACGCTTTTTATAAGCTGATTAACAAAGTAACCGAGGTTGACTTTGTTTCGGGCGCAAGTGATTTCAGAACCTTCCGCCGTTCAATGGTTGAGGCAATTCTTAATATGACCGAATACCACCGCTTTTCAAAGGGTATTTTTTCCTGGGTGGGCTTCAACACAAAGTTCATTCCCTATGAAGTGCAGGAGCGTGAAAGCGGAGTATCCAACTGGAACGTTTGGAAGCTTTTCAAATATGCCTTTGAGGGTATCATTTCATTCACAACCGCACCACTCAAATTTGCCACAGGACTTGGCACACTTGCATTTTTTGCTTCAATCATTTACACATTGATTATCATAATCAAGCACTTTGCTTTTGGTGCCGATGTTGCGGGTTATGACAGTATAGTTGCCCTCATTCTTATGTTCGGCGGTCTTCAGCTTCTTTGCGTGGGTATTCTCGGTGAATACCTTGCAAAGGTCTATGTCCAGGTCAAAAACCGACCTGTTTACATCATCAGCAAAATGTATTCTTACGAGGAGCAAAAATAACTGAAAGCCGACTGTAAACGTTGCCCTCCTTGCCAATAGAAGTGAATAGCAGAGGATTGGTAATAAAAATTTGTAACGTTTATTGAAAATTCTTATCTAATAATTAAATGACGGATATTGTAAAGGAGAGTTTTCAATGAAAAAGTCAAAGCAAATTATTTTAGGTCTTGCTTGTGTGTTTACGGTTTTTGTGTTTATTCCGATTATCGGTGCCGTTTATTATGTGAATGTTCCGCAAAAGGTGACTGATGTTGAAGAAGTGAAATACCTGATGCCATATTTTGAGAAAGTGCCTATTGTTTCGGCTGATTGTGAATGGTGCGTTGAATCCGGTACGGTGGGCTTTGTGTTGGAATCAAGTATGTCCGGCAAGCTGATTGTCAGCGAGGAGTATTGCGATTATCTGCTTGAAAATTTTCAGTGGAGAGAAAGTAAGGGTAACCCGTATTACTATGATGTAAATGTATCAGACACAATGAAAAAATTTCTTGCAAACAACGAGTATTTCGTTTCTGATGAGTATTTTCAGAAAATGACTCAGGGATATTCAGAACCGTTTGATTTATACTTTGCTCCTGACAAAAATGCAGTTTATTTTTACTACTATAACTTGTAAACGGAAAATCTGACGAGGAGCAAAAATAACTGAAATCCGACTGTAACCATTGCCCTCCTTGCCTAAAGGAGGGGGACAGCGAAGCGGTGGGTGGATACGTCAAAACCCGTAAGGGCGCCCATTGGGCGTCCGTTTGCGGAAGAACTGAGAAAAACAATCCCTCAGTCACTTCGTGACAGCGTCTCGGCTGCCGCCTCGGTCGGTGCTTCTGCTTCGCAGAGGTGTCCACCGGACACCCGCACCCTTTACACAAGGGAGCCGAAAAAAGGAGGATACATAATGAAAAAATCAGTTAAAATAATCGTTTCTGTTTTGGTGATTGCTGTTGTTGCTCTGGTGGCTTATTATGCTGTGGATTATATCTGTATTGTTGAAATGGAGTCTCCTGATACAATAGACGAAAATGGAAATGCAATTTTTGTTGAAGATGTCCCTTATTTCGGATATATTGAACAAAGAGAATGGGACAATGATGTAGCCGCATTTCGTGAATATAACGATAATTCATACCTTTCGGAAGAATATGACGGCAACTACCGAATCAGTGATTATGAAGATGGAGTGTGCATTGACCGTTATTTCGGTGAATATGAAGAAGTGCTTGTGATACCTGAAACTATTGACGGCAAAAAGGTGGTTAAACTTGGCAGTTGGCGTATTTTTGATGAAAATGGAGAAAGCCTTGGATTTGCAAATGCTTTCGGTTGTGACAATGAAACACTTCCGCCTGAAGTGAAAGAAATAGTCATTCCTTCTGGTGTTAAAGATATTGTTGCTTATAGTTTCAATGGCTTTGGCGGAAATCTCAAAAAAATTACTGTCGCGAAAGACAATCCGTATTATTACAGCTTTGCAGGAATGCTTTTCAGCAAAGAAACAAATAAGTTGCTTTATGCTCCGTTTCTTTATTAGTGATACTTTCCGTAAGGAGGATACATAATGAAAAAATCAGCAAAGATTTTCATAGTTGTGTTGTTATTGTTTGCCTTACTTGTGCCGAATCTTGCCTACCGTTGGTATTGGGGCAGAAATCACTCCGTGCTTTACGATGTTAAAACAATTGCGGCTGTTGATTGTATTGATGACGGTTATTACTATTTCACAATCAGCGGTAATGTGCGAAACTGGCTTGACGATTCCGAAGTGAAGGAATATACGTTACATACCGCAAGCCGCGGCGATGTTGACAACAGCGGAATATATTGTAAATCTGAAATGATTACCGTCGGCAGAAAAGCAACGGATTTCATAATCGAGCTTAAAATTCATCCCGAAGAAATCAATGAGGCTTCACACGGCACGATAACTGACAGAGAAGATGCCGAAAAGCTTGTGAAAGACCTTTGGTTTGAAGATGTTATGCCCCAAGCACACACACTTTATATGCAGGATTTTGCGGATGTTGAAGTACAGTGGAAAAACTGAGCATTTAAAGCCTTCTCCTTGAGGAGAAGGTGCCGAGGAACGAGGCGGATGAGGTGTTGATAATGATTTTTTTTATTTCACCTCATCAGTCACTTCGTGACAGCTTCTCCTCAAGGAGAAGCCTTGACAAAAAGGAGGATACATATGAACAAAATAGCGAAAATTATCATCTCCGTAATTTCTGTTGTACTTGTTTTGGTTATCGGCTCGGTTGCTGTATTGATAGCCGAAAATCATGTTCCTCAAAATGATATGAAACTGTTTGGTGATTACTATATGTACCGAAACTCTAACACAAACAGCATTTTGTATCAAAAAATTGATGATTCTCAAAAACATAATCTGATTCAGGGCTGGGTATTTAAATTTGCTTTTGATAAAGAAAATCAAGTGATTGCAATGCGATATATGGTAGCCTACAAGCTTAAAGATGTTTCAGGTGAAGTCCCGAATGTTCTTTATAACCGCTTTTATGCAGGCGAAGAATATGCCGTTGTTGAAGACTGTATAAAAGTGTATGACTGCAAAAAAGACGAATTTATTGATTTTGAAAACGATGCATTCCTTTTAAACTATTGTGTTAACAATGATGTTGAGTTAAGTAACTGGTATTACCCCGGCGGAGACGGGTATTACGAAAGCTCGAAAACTGCCTTAGACCGCAAATTCGGGATTTATCACGAGACCTCTGTATATGGCTACAGTTCGATAGTTAATGACGAATTTGAAACGTATTACGGATTTATTACAGATATAGAATATCGTAATGATTGCCTTTCTTTCAGGTTGCGACGGACTAAAAATTCGTATTCTCCCGAGTATATAGATGCAAATGAAGGTCTCTCTCCTTTATCTGAAAAACCGATAGGTAAATATAACGGTGAAGATATTTATTATGACAAACGAATTTATATTGCTCCGGAATATTTTGATGAATCTGACCCGTAATTACAGTGCTGAATAAAAACCAACAAGCAGGATTGAGTTCAATCCTGCTTGTTTTTTAATACACTTCAAATGTTTTGATTGTTGCAAACTCTCTTGTTTTCACGATTTCGAGCTTAATTCTTCTCGCGTTCATTTCGGGCAGGTTGCAGATTTTCTTTCTGCCGATTGTGTTGCCCGAATAAATCTTTTTCCATTTCTTGTCAAAGAAATAGTAAAGATTAAATTTCTCAATCTGCTGACCTGTTGCGGTGTTTTCACCAAGAACAATTTTGTTGATGAATTTAACTTCGCCCATATCCACTTCGATTGTGGCCTTTTTGCTTACTTCACCGCTGTGCCAGTAGCCGTTGTCATTCTTGACCATATTTGCGCTGTGAAGCTCATCGCGCTCACTTGAAGCTGAAAATTTGCCGTCTTCAGCGTGATTTGTTTTAAATTCAATGTTAAGCTGAGCGCCAAGAGTTCTCAAAGATTCAACATCCTTTTTGTCAATCACTCCGAGGTGTGACGGGGGAATGCTCAATATCATTGTGCCGTTGTTGCCGACCGAGCGGAAATAAATATCGAGGATATTTGAAAGCATCTTCAAATCTGTTGCATCCTCCTGATGATAAAACCAACGGGGTCTGATAGATGTCATTGTAACAGGGGGAAGCCAAACGAGTTCCTTTGCCTTTTTGAGCTTTTTGAGGCTGCCGAGGTCAGGCTCAACCAATTTCTGTAACGGTGCGTTGTTTAATAAATCATAAGGAACAACGCTCCATTCCTGACTTCTTGCAACGTTACCCTTGTTGCCCACCCAGCGGAAGTCAGGTCCGCAGGAGCAGATAACTGCCTCGGGCTGAAGCTCTCTTATGGTTTCGTAATATGAAGCCCAGTTATAATGGAAGTCGGTTGTTGTGTCGCGGGGGAACCAGACACAGAAAATCTCACCGTAGTTTGTTAAAAGCTCTGTGAGAATGTTTTTGAAAAAAGTGTTGTATTCATCTGTGCCGAAGGTCTTTTCGTGCTTATCCTGAGGGTTGATATAAATGCCGAATTTGAGTCCTTGCTTGCGGCATTCATCGCTCACCATCTTCACAAGGTCGCCCTCACCGTCGAGCCAGGGGCTGTTTTTAACGGTGTGCTCGGTGTACTGTGACGGCCACACACAAAATCCGTCAGCGTGCTTAACTGTGAGAATAAGGCCTTTCATCCCTGCTGTTTTAAGGGTGGTTACCCACTGTTTAACATCAAGTTCCGGGGGATTAAAATACTTTTCAGGCTCTCTGCCTGTGCCTTCCTCACTATTTGTGTATGTATTCATTCCGTAGTGAATCAGCCCGATAAACTCCATGTCGGCAAATGCGAGCTGCTGCTTTGACGGAACGATTGAATTGGCTTTTTTAATAAGTTCTGTCTTTTTCATTTTTTAACCTCGTTTTAAACTACTTATATCATTTTAACACTTTTGTCGGCCTTAATCAACACCTATTTGATTTTTACCCTTTTTCTTTTGTTTGCGGCAATAATTCCTCCCAAAGCACCCATAGTGAGCATTATTCCAAGTGCAATCCAACCAAGAACACCAATCCCTGTTCTGCTCACAATTCCTGCTACTCCTGCAATAAAAAAGAACGTGGGCAGCACGCTGAGAAGCCCCAGAACAAGGCCGTTACGCTTAAGCGGCAAAACTACCGTGAAGCCGCCTGCGAATGCGCTGCTGCCGCTTGCGAAAAATATCAGCGCGGTGTAGTAGCTTTCTTCCAGATCCTGAGTATATGCAAGAAGCGTGAGAATTGAAGTCAGGGCAAAAAAGCACACAATTCCCGCAGCCGAGCCGATAAGTACGGATTTTATAATCAATTTATCTGCGCTTGTTTTGTCACTGCGCTTTTTCTTTTTATTTTTTGGCATAAAACAACCTCCTCATTTTAAGGTATGAGGAGGTTATATTATTTATTACGGATGATTTTGTATGAAGTGTTTTTCTCCAATTCATCGCAGATTTCAAAACCCTTGATTGCCTTGTACGAGGCGTTAGCGGCATTTACTTTTTTGATGATTTTCTGCACCTTATCGCTGTCAGCCGTAGTCACAATCTTTGCCCACACAGCCGCAGAGCCTCGGGAGTCAACACCCTCATAAATCATACATTCGGTAATTTCTTTAAATTCACCAAGCTGAAGCTCCAGCTCCTCGGGATAAATGTTTTTGCCGTTGGGGGTAACAATGAGATTTTTGAGTCTGCCTGTGATATGATAATTGCCTTTTTCATCACAGTAGCCAAGGTCACCTGTATGAAACCAGCCGTCATCATCGCGGACATCGTTGACCTTTTCACCGTCAAAATAGCCTGCCATAATCATACCGCCCTGGACACAGATTTCACCCGTGCCGTCTTCATCGGGGTTGATGATTTTTGCCTCGGTGCCGGGCAACGGCTTGCCCACAGAATCAAGAGAAAAATCAAAGTCGGGGTTACAAAGTGCAATTGGTGAGCATTCCGTAAGTCCGTAACCGTGAATAATTGTGGGAATAAATCTTGATACTTCCTTGAGTACATCGCTTTCTATGGGAGCGGCACCGCACACCACAAGGCGAAGATTACCGCCGAAAAAGTCGAGAACTCTCTTTTTCAGAAGTCTGTCGGGGAGAGGAGGAAGCTTTTTGAATTTTGAAGCGAATTTCTTTAAAATCAAGGGCACAAGCACAAGCGCGTGAGGGGCAAAGAGCTTGAAATCCTTATATATATCCTTTATTCCTCCGCCGAAACAGACGGTGACACCTGCATAAAAACAGCAAAGGAAAGAGATTGAACATTCATAAGTGTGATGCAAGGGGAGAAGTGAAAGCACCTTTTCACCGCGGTTTATTTTAACAATTTTCATTACCGCGGAAATATCAAAGCAGATATTTTCCTGACTGAGCAAAACCGCCTTTGACGCTCCTGTTGTGCCCGAAGTGAAAAGCATAACCGACGGAGTGCCTGACTCTTTAATCGGCATAGGTAAAATGACGTTTCTTTCAAGAAAACTGTTCAAAGGCTTTATGCTTTCGCCTTCAAAATCAATGCCGATAATTGTGATGTTCATATTTTCGGGGAGCTTTGCAAAGGTTTTTTTGTCCGTTACAAGCAAACGAGCCCCTGCTTTTTCAATGGTGGAGGCAATGTTTTCACCTGTCAGCTCCTTGTCAATGGGAACAACTGTTTCGCAGTAAACAGCTCCGGCCATATAAGCAATGCACCATTCGACGCTGTTTTCGGCGCACACGGCAATTCTGCTCTGTGCAAAACCCATTTTACTAAGGGCAGAGCCAAGGCTCATCACAGCCGACCTAAATTCATTGTAGGTGAAGTCAAGGACAGCATCGCCTTTTTTCTGAGAAAAGGCAACGCTGTCACCAAAGCAATCTACACTTGAATTTATCAGCTCAGGGAAATTATTAAATTGTCTTACTTCGTAAAGTGACAAGTTAATTCTCCTAAAAATTTATTCGCCGAGAAGATAATTTACAGCCGCAAGCTTAATGCAAACGCAAAGAATTTCAACAGCCTTGTTGAGTTCTTCAACGTTGGGGAATGTGGGGGCAATGCGGATGTTGCTGTTGTCGGGGTCAATGCCGTAGGGATATGTTGCACCAACGGGGGTGAGCACAACGCCTGTTTCCTTGCAGAGTCTGCCAACTTCCTTGGCGGTGCCGGGCAAAACATAAAGGCTGATGAAATAACCGCCGTTGGGGTCCTTCCAGTTTGCGATGCCGAGTCCACCAAGCTCACTGCTGAAAGCCTTGAGCACAGCTTCAAACTTGGGGCGAACAATCTCAGCGTGCTTTTTCATATGCTCGCGGATACCGTCAACATTTTTGAAATATCTTGCGTGGCGAAGTTGGTTGATTTTATCGTGACCGATAATCTGAATTGTCATACGCTTCTTAATGTCTGCAATGTTATTATCTGAAGCGGCAAGAGCAGAAATACCTGCGCCGGGGAAGGAAATTTTTGAAGTTGAAGTAACCTCAATAAACATATCCTCACTGCCGTATTCTTTTGCTGCTTCAAAGATGTTAAGAAGGCTGTCGGGAGTGTCGTTGATGTCGTGAATAATATAAGCGTTATCCCAGATAACTCTGAAATCCTTTGCAGCAGGCTTCATAGCTGCAAAACGGCGGACAACCTCATCAGAGAATGTGATTCCTTCGGGGTTTGTGTATTTGGGCACGCAGAAAATTCCCTTAACGCTTTCGTCCTTGATAAGCTCGTCAATTTTATCCATATCGGGGCCGTCTTCAAGCATGGGAACAGTTACCATTTTAATGCCGAAATGCTCAAGAATGCCAAAGTGTCTGTCATATCCGGGAGCGGGGCAGAGGAATGTGATTTCCTGACCTGCCCAGGGCTTGTCACCTGCACCGAAAATCATACACTGCGCAATGTAGTCATACATAATGTTGAGGCTTGATGAACCGCAAACGATTACGTTTTTGCTCTCAACCTCAAGAAGCTCGGCAAAAAGAGCCTTGGCTTCGGGAATGCCGTCAAGAATACCATAGTTGCGTACATCCATTCCGTTTGCGCACTTGTAATCGCTGTCAGAAACGAGCACATCGTTCATTTCGTTTGACAAATCAAGCTGGTCCTTGCCGGGCTTACCTCTTGACATATCGAGGCTCAGACCCTGAGCCTTGTAGCCGTCATAAGCTTTAACAAGCTCTGCTTTGATTTGTGAAAGTTCTTCTTTTGATAAATCTTTGTACTGTGTCATATATTCCTCCGAAAAACAGGGTGTGTCATCGTCACACCCTATGTAAATCAATTTATATCAGCAGTTTTCTTGTCAAGGTGCTCAGCTATAAATGCCTTAACCTTCTCTTCATACTGCTCTTTTGCTTTGTAATAGCTGTCTGCGTGCTTTGCATCAGGCACCCAGTAAAAATCCTTTTCAGTGGGGCAGGCTTCATAAAGCTGTTTGCCAAAATCAAAGGGAACAAATTTATCCTCTTCGCCGTGAATGAACAAAACGGGATTTTTGGCGTTTACCATATTGCCCAAGGGATTTGATTCCTCAAGGCGGTAGCCTGCAAAGATTTTGCAAAGGGTGTTTGTTGAAGCAAGAAGGTGCTTGCAGTCAAAGCCTAATGTGTGTTTTGCAGTGTCATAAACCTGGTCATAAGCGCAGGTGAAACCGCAGTCTTCAATCACAAGCTTAACCTGGTCGGGCGGATTCATTTCATTAACGTTCATAACGGTTGCCGCGCCCATTGAAATGCCGTGAAGAATAATCTCAATATCCTCACCGAAGCGTTCAATAAGGTAGTTGACCCAGAGCATAATGTTCTTTGAGTCAAATGAGCCGAAGCCGATAAAATAACCCTTGCTTCTGCCGTGGGCAGTAAGGTCGGGAATAAGGTAGTTATATCCCAAATCCTCGTTATAAAAACGGAACATGTGGCTGAACTCATTCGGGCCGGTGCTTCCGTATCCGTGCACACAGATAACAAATCTCTTTGAACCCTCTGCAGGCACAAACCAGGCCTTCATTGTCTGACCCTTACAGCTTTTAAGTGTTAAGTCCTCAGGGTTTTTGGACATAAGGTATTCGGTGTTCTTTATTCTCTGTTCGGCCTTGTATTCCTGCCATTCGTTTTCGGGAGGCTTGTGCTTGGTCTTTTTGCCAACAGCAAGCTTAAGGCAGTAAAAACAAGCAATTGTGTAAATAATCAGGGCTAAACCGACAACGCCTGCAAGAATAGCAAGTGTGATTTTAACCATAATCAATCTCCTTATTTCTCGCTGAGAAGCTTTGCGAGCTCATCCATAAATGTGTTAATATCCTTAAACTGACGGTAAACTGAAGCAAAGCGAACATAAGCAACCTCGTCAACGCCCTTGAGCTTATCCATAACCATTTCACCGATGTGAACAGAGGTAACCTCACGGTCAAGAGAATTCTGCAATGCGGCTTCAATGTCGTCAACCATTTTGTCGATGGTGTCAATAGAAACGGGTCTCTTTTCGCAAGCTCTGAGAATACCGTTGTAGAGCTTGTTACGGTCAAAGGTTTCGCGGGACTTATCTTTTTTGACCACGATAACCGGAACATTTTCGATTATTTCATAAGTGGTGAATCTTTTTCCGCAGCTTGTGCACTCTCTGCGTCGGCGGATTCTTTCGCCCTCGTCGGTGGGGCGTGAGTCGATAACCTTGCTTTCTTCGATTCCGCAAAACGGACATTTCATAAAAACACATCCTTATCTGTATAAATATATACACTTTATCATACCATAAAAGCATATATAATTTCAACAATTTTACCCAATTTTTTCTAAATACTTCAACGATTTTACAATCTGTTCAGGTGTTTCATAGCTCCAGGAGTACAGCTCAATTAGTGTGCTTTGGTCATATCCTGCGTTTCTGAGGGCATCAAACAGCTTTTTAAAATCATATTTTCCCTCGCCGGGAGGAATACAATCACGGCTTGAATCATAATCACTTATATGAAGCTGAACAATATCCTTGCCGAAAAGCCTGATCAGTTCAAACTCATCAACACCGCTTCTTCTTGACTGCTTGATGTCAAGCACAAGTCTGAAATCGTCACCCAGATAACGCTTCAGCCTTTTCAAAAATCCTGTGTCACTGCCTGCTCTTGCAAACACATTTTCGTGAGCGGGGAGTACGCCGAATTTTTTGCCCTCTTCACAAAGACGGGCAAAGGTTTCAAAATAGTCAAGCTCATCCTTCTGATGAATGGGTTTACCTCCGTGTATAACAACACATTCGCTTTCGAGATAAGCGGCAGTTTCAAAATAACGTTTGTAAAATTCAACGCCCTCGTTTGTTCTTCTTTCATACCCGCCAAAAAGCATAAACGGCTCTGCAAAAGAAGTGTAAGGGTGAATTGTTCTCACAGGTACACCGTAATGGTTTCTGATGCTGTTAATCTCGCCGATAATCGGCATCTGCATTTCTTCGGTGCAGTTAAAAAATATTTCTGCCGATTTTGCCCCCATACGGCAAACGGCTTCAAAAGCTTCCTCCGTGTTGCCGGGGTAAAAGCAGGATGATGAAATTCCGATATCCATTGAAACACCTCACTTTCTATTATTTTATCACATTTTCCTAAAAAGGTAAATAACTGAATAAAATGTTATAAATCTGTTAATTTTTATAATAGCTCTTGACTTTTTCCAAAAAGTGGCTACAATAGATTTAGCACTCACGACCAAGGAGTGCTAAAATAACGAAAATCTTTCTAAGGAGGAAAATATATATGACACTCAGACCCCTTGCTGACAGAGTTGTTGTTAAGCTCACGGAAGTTGAAGAAACAACCTCAAGCGGAATCATTCTTGCCGCTTCTGCTCAGGAAAAGCCCCAGATTGCAGAGGTTCTTGCAGTAGGCCCCGGCGGTATGGTAGACGGCAAAGAAGTTGAAATGTTTGTTAAGGTTGGCGACAAAGTCATCACAAGCAAATATTCAGGCACAGAAGTTAAGCTTGACAATCAGGAGTACATCATCGTTCGTCAGAACGACATTCTTGCAGTAGTAGAATAAGGAGAAAATTATGGCTAAACAGATTATTTACGGTGAAGAAGCCAGAAAGGCTCTTCAGGCAGGTATCGATAAGCTTGCCAACACAGTTAAAATCACCCTTGGTCCCAAGGGCAGAAACGTAGTTCTTGACAAGAAATACGGCGCACCACTCATTACAAATGACGGTGTTACAATCGCAAAAGACGTTGAGCTTGACGACCCCTTTGAAAATATGGGTGCTCAGCTCGTTAAAGAAGTTGCAACCAAAACCAACGACGTTGCAGGTGACGGCACAACCACAGCAACCCTTCTTGCTCAGGCTCTCGTTCGTGAGGGTATGAAAAACGTTGCCGCAGGCGCAAACCCCATGGAGGTTAAAAGAGGTATTGCTGCAGCTGTTGCAACAGCAGTTGAAACAGTTAAGGCTAACTCAAAGCCTGTTACAAGCTCAATGGACATCGCAAGAGTTGCAACAATTTCTTCAGCCGACAAGGCTATCGGTGACATCATTGCCGAAGCTATGGAAAAGGTTACAGCCGACGGCGTTATCACAGTTGAAGAAAGCAAAACAGCCGTTACCGACAGCGACATCGTTGAAGGTATGCAGTTTGACCGCGGCTACATTTCACCTTATATGGTAACTGATACCGATAAGATGGAAGCCGTTATTGACGACGCTTATGTTCTCATCACAGATAAGAAGATTTCCAACATTCAGGAAATTCTTCCTCTTCTTGAGCAGATTCTTCAGGCAGGCAAAAAGCTTGTTATCGTTGCTGAAGATGTTGAGGGTGAAGCTCTTTCAACAATCCTCGTTAATAAGCTCCGCGGCACATTCACCTGCGTATGCGTTAAAGCCCCCGGCTTTGGTGACAGACGCAAGGAAATGCTCCAGGATATCGCAATTCTCACAGGCGGTGAGGTTATCACATCAGACCTCGGTCTTGAGCTTAAAGACACTCAGATTCCTCAGCTCGGCCGTGCCCGTCAGATTAAGATTTCAAAAGAAAACACCATCATCGTTGACGGTGCAGGCGATAAAGAAGCAATCAAAGCACGCGTTGCTCAGATTCGCTCACTTATTGAAACAACCACTTCTGATTTTGACCGTGAAAAGCTTCAGGAAAGACTTGCTAAGCTCGCAGGCGGTGTTGCAGTTATCCGCGTAGGTGCCGCAACAGAAACAGAAATGAAAGAGAAAAAGCTCCGCATTGAAGACGCTCTTGCAGCCACAAAGGCAGCAGTTGAAGAGGGCGTTGTTGCAGGCGGCGGTGTAGCTCTCATCAATGCTATTCCCGCTGTTAAAGCTCTTCTTGATACTGACGATGCAGACTTCAGAACAGGCGTTAAAATTGTTCTCAAAGCTCTTGAAGAGCCCGTTCGTCAGATTGCCGCTAACGCAGGCCTTGAGGGTTCAGTTATTGTCAACAACATCGTTGAAGCCGATAAACCCGGCTACGGCTACGACTTTGGCAACGAAGGATATGTTGATATGTTTGAGGCCGGCATCCTCGACCCCACAAAGGTAACCCGTTCAGCTCTTCAGAACGCTTCATCAGTTGCAGCAATGGTGCTCACAACCGAGAGCCTTGTAACAGATAAGCCCGACCCCCAGGCTGACGCAGCTGCAGCCGCAGCAATGGCAGGCCAGGCCGGCGGAATGTATTAATAAATAGTATGAATTTTCATTAAAGGTGTGCTTCGGCACACCTTTTTTTATCGGCTCCATCGTGCAAAGTATGTTTGTAGGCAACGACCTCGACGACCCAAAATCACTGCCAACTTGTAGGGGTCGATGCCCACATCGACCCAATCGCCGTGCAATTGAAATGTAGTTTGTAGACAACGATCCGTGTGTCGTTCCGAAATGTATGGTGCGGCGGTTACCGATGCACCGCAAAATAGCCTTCTCCTCGAGGAGAAGGGGGACCGCGTAAGCGGTGGATGAGGTGTTTTGTTGTTTCTGATTTACACCTCATCAGTCACTTCGTGACAGCTTCTCCTCAAGGAGAAGCCTGAAAAAAAGTAAGGGCGGGTCTTCGTGCGCGCACTTCTTTGTTTTTGACTTTATGTATTTTTATTTACCTCCCTCGTCAGAGGGAGCCGAGGAAAAAGCTCACCGCTTTTTTGTAGGGGACGATGCCCACATCGACCCGTAATTAAGGAGAAGCCTTAATTATCCTTGACTTTTATCTTTTCAGGAACTATAATTTTCCTGTTAGGAGTGATAAAATGAAAACTCGTTTCAATAAAATTATTTCAACAATCCTCGTTGCGGTTATGCTCCTCACCGTCGCACCTCTGAGCGGCTTTGTCGGTCTCGACCTCAACCTCGACTGGCTTGACTTCACCACCAAAGCAAGCGCTGCCGCTACTGGTGGCACTTGTGGTAATGGTGTTGGTTGGTCATACAGTGGAACCACTCTTACTATTAGCGGTACAGGTGGCGGTACAGGTGTAATGACCAATTATAACTATTCATATGAAACTCCTTGGGATGATTATCATTCGGCAATTCGAAAGGTAATAATCGGTAATGGCGTGACAAAAATCGGAAAAAATGCATTCGCCACTCTTTACCACCTTACCGGAGTAACAATATCCGAAAGTGTTACAAGTATCGGAGAATATGCATTCTATGGTTGTCATAGTCTTACGAGTATAGCAATCCCTGACAGTGTTACTAATATCGGAATGTATGCGTTCGATAGTTGTACTTTACTTGAAGAGGTTAAAATGGGAAATAATGTAACAACCATTGGTGATTGTGCATTCCGTGGTTGTGAGCTTGTTGAAAGTATAACTATACCCGGCAGTGTAACAAATATAGGTGTTTCGGTTTTCTCTGATTGTAACAAATTGATATTAGAATTAGAAAAAGATTCGTGTGCAGAAACGTATGCACTTGATAACAATATCCCATATTATTACCTCTATGATGCAGGCGAAGAAAATATTATAACGGTTACAGTTAACTCCAATCTCAGCTTTAAAATAGACAAAGAAACATGCACGATGACAGTCAACTGTTTAGGTGAAATGGGATCTTTTGAAATTGGAAATGCACCTTGGGCTTCTTATGAACCGTATGTCAAACACGTTATAATCAGTGAGGGATGTAAAAGTATCGGCGCAAATGCATTTTGTAATTTTGAAGGTATTGAAGATGTGGTGTGTGCTAATAGCATTGCAACTATCGGTGACTATGCGTTCTATAATTGCTGGAATCTTACAAGCGTTATAAAAACTGAAGAATTAATAAGCATTGGTGATTACGCATTCTACAATTGTTCAAAACTTAGTAGTTTGTCAATCCCTAAAGCTGAAATAAGCGTTGGCGACTATGCCTTCTACAACTGCTCTAATTTGGCAAGCTTCACAAGTTATGATGGAATCACAAATGTTGGTGATTATTCGTTCTATGGTTGTTCAAGTCTTGCGGGTGTGACAATAAATAATAAAGCAACTACTATCGGCAAATGTGCATTCTATGGTTGTGCATCCCTTGCGAGTGTCACAATACCCGATAGTGTAAAAACCATTGGTCACTATGCTTTTTATGAATGCACAAGCCTCAAGGAGATGATAATTCCTGACAGCGTGACAACTATCGGTATCGCCGCATTTCGTTTTTGCTCTGGTATTGAAGATATGGTAATCGGTAATACGGTGAAAAACATCAATTCTTCCGCTTTCCGTGATTGTATATCTCTTGCTAATATTACAATCCCTGACAGTGTTACGTTTATGGATGAGGCTGTATTCAAAAATTGCTCAGGTCTTAAGAATATAACACTCTCCGATAATATTGACACCATCAATAAATCGATGTTCTATGAATGCACCGGTCTTACCGATATAGTGATTCCTGACGGCGTAACAAGCATCGGAAATGATGCCTTTTACGGTTGCTCAAGTCTTGCTAATGTCACAATCCCTGATAGTGTTACCAGTATTGAATCAGAAGCATTCTACAATTGTATAAGTCTTACAGATTTTGTAATTCCAAAAGGTGTAACCACCATTAGCGCTTCTGTTTTTGTAAATTGTAAAAAGCTTGCAAATATAACGATTTCAAATAGCGTAACAATTATAAGCTCATCTGCGTTTGAAAATTGCACCAGTCTCACAAATATAACAATTCCTGACAGTGTCACTGTTATCGGTAATTATGCATTTTATCGTTGTTCAAGTCTTGTAAGTGTTTATTTGCCAATCAGCGTTTTGTCTGTTGGCGGTTATTCTTTTTCAAACTGCAATAAGCTTGAAAAGCTGAGAATATATAACCCCAATTGCTATTTTGAAACCGATTGTATAAGCAACAATACAATTATCTGTGGCTATTCAGGATCAACTGCTGAAACTTATGCAAAAGAAAAAGGTTATAAATTTGAGTTGATTACCGAGGGTGATCACGAGCATGTTTACAGTAATTCTTGCGATTCTGAATGTAATATCTGTGGTTATGTTAATCTCAATGCAGGTCATACTTATAAAACTGTTGTTCATAATCCCACTTGTCAAAATGGAGGATTTACAGTTTGCATTTGTACAGTATGTAAATACGCCTATGTCAGCGAAATCACCGACCCTGTTGACCACGATATGCGCTGGGTAATGACAACCAAGCCCACATCATCTGCCGACGGAGTGAAGAATTATTCCTGCTCATATTGCGGACTTGTGGAAGATACAAAGGTTGTTCCCGCATTCCTGATTTCAGACAATTCTGTTGCAAACATCGACTTTGACTCCAACACAATCTCAGGCTTTGATGCAGGCGCAACATCAATTGATGATTACGTTTCGGTTGAAACTGACGGTTATTCATTTGTCTGCGACAGTGCGGTTATCGGCACAGGCACGGTCATTGAACTCACCGATGGTGACACGGTTATCACCGAATTCATCGCAGTTATCTTCGGTGATGTCAACGGTGACGGCTGGTACGACGGCACGGATTCAATCATCATTTCCTGCTTTGCTAACGGACTTCTTTCCAAAGACGATGTCAGCCCCGCATTTTACACCGCCGCCGACTGCAACCACGACGGAGTGATTGACTCATTCGATGTTGCACTCCTCGAACAGGCGGGCTTGCTTCTTTCGAATGTTGACCAGTCAAAGAGCAACGAAGAGCTTGCAACCGACGAAGCCTTCATCGAATACCTCGACCTCATCGACCAGACCCCCGAGGACGAAACCGTTGAAGATGAAGTCATCGAAACCCCCGAAGCAGAAGAATTCAGCATTTTTGAGTTCATTATCGAAATGATAAAAAAATTCATCGAATTCATCCTTGCGCATATTCCTGTACCATATAAATAAAATTCAGCCACCGAGAAATCGGTGGCTTTTCGTTGTCATAAACAAGTCCACATTCGCATACCATTATACAAAGTATGAGTGAATATGGAGGAATGTTTATGGCATCCGCGAGCATTTATAATGATATTGCAACCCGCACGGGAGGGGACATCTACATCGGAGTTGTCGGCCCCGTGAGAACAGGTAAATCTACCTTTATCAAGCAGTTTATGGATACTCTTGTTATCCCCAACATAACCGACGCTTCAAAAAAGGACAGGGCAACTGACGAACTTCCCCAGTCGGCTTCGGGGCGCACGATTATGACCACCGAGCCCAAGTTTATTCCCGAAGAGGCGGTGGAAATCAATCTCCCCGACAATGCCTGCTTCCGCGTGAGGATGATTGACTGCGTGGGCTACATAGTGCCAAGCTCTCTCGGCTTTATTGAGGGCGACCAACCGAGAATGGTCAAAACTCCTTGGTTTGACCGTGAAATTCCCTTTAATATGGCGGCAGAAATCGGCACACAGAAGGTCATTGGCGAGCATTCCACAATCGGACTTGTTATCACCACCGACGGCTCGATTACCGATATTCCCAGAGCGGAGTATGAAGAAGCCGAGGCAAGGGTTATTGCCGAGCTTAAAGAAATCGAAAAGCCGTTTCTCGTGCTTCTCAACTGTGTCAACCCCAATTCACCCGAAACGCTGAGCCTTGCTTCATCCCTTTCGCAGAAATACGGCGTGATTGTTAAAGCGGTCAACTGTATGGAGCTTAATCAGGACGGTATCAGAGAGGTTATTTCAGAAATTCTCTTTGAATTTCCGTTGAAGCAGGTGCAGGTTAATCTGCCGCCTTGGGTGATGAGTCTCAACCCCGACCATTGGCTGAGAAAAAGCGTCTGTGACAAAATCAAAGACCTTTCATCCTCTCTCAAAAAGGTGAGAGATGTGACCGATTTTGCATCCCGAATGACCGATTGCGAAAACATCACAGGCGCAAAGGTGTGCGAAATTGACCTTGCAGGGGGCAGTGCCGTTGCGGATGCGCAGATTTGCAACAGTGTATTTTACAAAATTCTTTCTGAAAAAACGGGTCTTGAAATCGAAAACGAGCAGCAGCTTATGGAGTCAATCGGCGAAATGGCGCAGATGAAAAAACAGTATCTCCGCCTTAAGGATGCAATTGACGAGGTTGAGGCAACGGGCTACGGAATTGTGATGCCCACCATTGACGAGCTTAGCCTTGAAGAGCCCGAAATCATGCGTCAGGGCGGCCGTTACGGTGTGCGCCTTAAGGCATCCGCACCCTCAATTCATATGATGAAAGCTAATATCAACACCGAGGTTGCGCCTATTGTGGGCTCGGAGTCGCAGTCCGAAGAGCTTGTGATGTATCTGCTCAAAGAGTTTGAAGAAAATCCCTCAAAAATATGGGAATCAAACATCTTCGGCAAAAGCCTTCACGAGCTTGTGAATGAGGGGCTTCACAACAAGCTTTATCGTATGCCCGCCAATGCAAGAATGAAGCTGCAGGAAACCCTTGAAAAAGTAATCAACGAAGGCTGCAGCGGTCTCATCTGTATCATTCTTTAAGGGGTGACGGTGTGCTTTTATCTCATCTTTTAAAAAATGTTCCTTGCTCAGAAATCAAAAAGAATGTTAACGTGACCTCAATTGTTTCCGACTCACGCAAGGTTACCGACGGCTGTGTTTTTGTGTGCATAAAAGGTGAAAATTTTGATTCACATATTCTCGCGCAGGATGTCTGCCGCCGCGGTGCCGTTGCGGTTGTGGTGCAAAGTGATATGGGAATCCCGGAACAGGTTATTGTTGAAGACACAAAAAAGGCGCTGGCTCATATGTGTGCCGAATTTTATCACAACGCCCACAAAAAGCTTAAAATCATCGGCGTAACCGGCACAAACGGCAAAACCTCAACCACTTATATGATTAAACGTATTCTCGAACATACAGGCAAGAAGGTTGGTCTTATCGGCACTGTTGCATATTCAAGCGGCAATAAGAAAATCTCCGATGCGGAGCTGACAACACCTGAGCCTTATGAGCTTCACAGAATGTTTTATTCAATGCAGTCACAGGGGTGTGAATACTGTGTTATGGAAGTGTCATCCCAGGCCCTTGCCCAACAGCGTTGCCATGGAATTGAGTTTGACTGCGCAGTTTTTACCAATCTTACCACCGACCATCTTGATTATCACAAAACAATGGAAAATTACTGCGCCGCAAAGGGTGAGCTTTTTGCCCACAGCAAGGTGTCTGTTGTAAATGCCGACGACAAAAACGCCCAGCATATTTTCGGCTTTGTCAAAGGTAAAGCCCTGTTCTTCTCTCAAAAAAGCGACAATGCCGACTTCTTTGCTCACGATACCGCCTTGAAAAAAACAGGGTGTGAATATGTAATCGGCAATGTCAATATAGCTGTGCCTATTCCGGGTGAATTTACCGTTTACAATTCCCTCGGTGCAATAGCCTGTTGCAATTCTCTGGGCATTTCACTCCCTGACTGTGCCGAAGCCCTTAAAGAAATGAAAACCGTACCGGGCAGGGCAGAGGTGCTTCCCACCGACACTCCTTACACAGTGATTGTTGACTATGCCCACACCCCCGATGCAATCAAAAATATTCTAACCACAGTCAGGAATATAACCGACGGCAGGGTAGTGGCGCTGTTTGGTTGCGGCGGTGACAGAGATAAATCAAAACGCCCTCTTATGGCAAAGGCGGCGGCAGAAAATGCAGATTATGTGATTATCACCACCGACAACCCACGCACGGAAAACCCCAATGAAATCATTGAGGATATCCTTCCCGGTATAAAGGATACAAACACACCCTGTGCCGTAATACCCGACAGAACTTATGCTATTGAATTTGCTTTGAAAAATGCAGGGGAGAACGATACAATCATCCTCTGCGGAAAGGGGCACGAAACCTATCAGATTGTCGGCAATAATAAGCAACCATACGACGAAAGGGAGATAGTGAAAAACTATCTGAAAAAATAGGCAGGATATATCCTATGCAGGGTATGTCCTGCCTTTTGCTGTTTGTTAAATTATCTAAAAATCAGCATTGAAAATTTACAAAAAAATTGATAAATCTATTGACTTTGTCGGTTTGTGTTTGATAAAATTTTATTGAGAAATATCTGTGAAATCTGCAGATGTTTTAAAGGAGGTATTATAATGAAAAAAAGATTATTGGCTGTTGTTCTGACAATTGTGATGCTTTTGTCATCAATGCCGTTAGCTTTTGCGGCGGAAGTTGTTCATTCAGGTCAGCTTACCGATACAGTAAACTGGTCTCTTGATTCTGACGGCGTTCTCACTATCAGTGGCACAGGATCTATGGGTAAAGATAAATACTGGTATAACTTGCCATGGAGCGGTTACAGTGGTGAAATTTACTCCGTTGTTATTGAAGAGGGCGTAACCGACATTGTTGATACTGCTTTTGCTTGGATTGACAGCATTGTAACAATCTCAATTCCTTCAACTGTTGAAACAATCGGAGATGATGATGTTTTTTATTGTGAGGGTCTTGAGTCAATAACTGTTTCTCCTGATAATGAGTATTTTAGTTCGGAATCGGGAATTCTCTATAATTCTGACAAAACTGAGCTCATCTGCTATCCCTCTGCAAAAGCGGGCGATACCTTTACGGTGCCTGCTTCTGTTAAAGAAATAGCTGGCGGGGCGTTTAAGTCTAACATGAATATTAAAAATCTTATAGTTCCAGACACAGTTGAAACTTTAAATGACAGCGTTTTTTATGACGCATGCTTTGAGTATGTTTCTTTAGGAAACGGATTAACTGTACTCCCTTCAAACTGCTTTTTTTCCTGTGATTCACTCAGGAGAATCGTGATTCCTGAATCTGTAACCTTAATCGATATAGGTTGCTTTATGCACGTCAAGCTTGAAAATATAGTCTTTGGCCCAAATGTTAAGTCGGTAAGTAATTATGCCTTTTATAACACTAAGCTGACTCACGTTCATTATCTCGGCACTCAGGAACAGTTCGAAGCAACAGACATTAGTTCAGTCGATAATGAACTTCTCACAACTGCAACTGTTCATTATCTCTCTGAGGATGATTTTAAAACAGAAGGCATTGAGCCCTCTTGCTTGAAAGACGGCAATGAAAGCGGTTATTTCTGTGAAGAATGTGCTGAATTTGTTTCAGGTGTAGTTGTTCCTGCCACAGGTCACGATATGGTTGACGGTGTCTGCAAGAATTGTGGTGAAAGCTGTCATCATATCCACAAGGATTTTGACGGTATTTGTGAATTGTGCGGTTGTGAGGCTCCGTACCCTGAAATGAAGGTGGGAGACACAATTACATATTACCTCGAAGAATCTAATAATGGAGTTTACTATAGGTTTGCTCCCTCCGTTTCCGGTGAATATCGCTTATATTCTGCGGCGTTGAGCAATTCTGAAGATTCTTTGGTAACAGTTTTTGATTCAGAACAAAATCAGGTAGCATACCTTGATGATACTGATGGAAGCTTTCTCTTTGACGGTACCTTTGAGGCAGTTGCAGGTGAAACCTATTACTTCTTTTTCAGCGGTTATGATGATGATGCTACATTCTCTGCAACTCTTGAAATGATTGACTGCATTACTCATCAGCCAACAACCGATGAGCCTTATGTTGAGCTGAGCAACAGCGAGGGTGCATTCTACGAATGGTATAAAATCAGCGAGTCAGACATGGAACCTGTTGAGTTTACCAATGAAAATGCTGACCCTTACACTTATGACAGCACCGAGTCAGGTATACACGGCGCTTATGACCCTGAAACCGGCTGGAGCGGTTGCCCGGAATACTATGATTATTGTTATTTCTTTGTGACACTTGATGCATACGATAAACTCATTTTTGAGGTTGACGGTTCTGCTTATGAAGTAGGTGTCAATGATTGGTTTGATAATAGTGTTTCGTTTGGTGCTACGCCTGATGCAGACGGTAAATCTGCAATTACAGTACCTGAATCAGGCTATTACGTAGTTTATGCGATAGCCGATGAGCCTGTAAATATCAGAGTTTATAAATCTGAATCTGATATTTCTTTGATAGAAGGTCAGTCAGCTGCCGAGCTTACAGCAACTGAGGACGGTATGTATTATTGTTTAGCTACGTTTGCAAACGGAACGGTTAAGCAATCAGATACATTTGATTACAAGGCAAAAACAGCCAAGGTGCTTTCTTTTGAATATCCCAAAACAGCGTATGCCGGCACAGACTTCACATTCAAGGTTGACGGCAGAGCTGATAAAATTCAGTTTGTTGTAAAAGAAAACACATTTTTTACCGCAACTTATACAAGAGCTATAGCTGATATTGTTAGCTATGATGCTGACGGCAATGTTGTGGGTGATTTGTCTCGTGAAATTGCTTACGAAGTATGGACTGTTCACTCAACCATACAGGAAGGTACATATTACATTCACGCAAAATACGGCACTGAATGGGAACCGCTTGAATCCAGCCTTACATTTGATTTTAAGCTTTCAAGAGACCGTAAGGATATATATTCAATCTCTCACGATGAATGCGAATCCCATAAGCTTTATGAATTCTGTTCAATCAGAGTTGAAACAGGCCTTGATGTTGTGAAGGTACGGACTGTTGTTAACGGCAGAGTAACCGCAACCTTTAATAACCCCGAAGTGGGCGAAGAATCTACGGTCTTCAATGTCAAAGCAAAGATGTATAATGTTGGTGAAAATACGGTAACCTTCAGCATTAAAACAGCAGACGGTTGGGAGGATATCGACAATACCCTCACAATCGTAGCAGAAAAATAACAAGCGCAGGGTGCTTCGGCACCCTGCTTTTTGTTACGGTTAGTGGCTGACAAAAGGAGTGCCTACAAACGCCATTTCAGACAAGCAAGTTCGTAAGAGAGGGTCTCTGAGCCCTCCCGAAAAAACTGAATCCAGCAAGTACAGTAAATCAGCTATTTGAAAGTCATTGACAATAGTTTTGTTTTTTGCTAATATAAATTTGTGTTTAGTGGTTTGATTTTAACATCAGAAAATGACTTAAAGAACAAAAAGCACTGAGCCGTTCCATATCTTTCATAAAGAGTTTCAACAATTTAATTACTTTTGGATTTTGAGGGTAATTTATATGAACGAAAAAATGAAAAAAATCCTTGCTTGGTTATTTTGGATATCGTCTATATTGGGTTATCTGTTGATGTTTTATAATCATAGGATTGCCGGATATTTTTTGACATTAGGGGCAAGCTCTTTAGGATTTCGTTTGGCGTTTTTACCAGTGACGATTATAGTGCAACATTAAGTATGGTTGCTGCAGCTTGGTGTTTATTGTTTTTGGTTTTAGCGTTAATATCGATTTTTAAAGCAATAAAAAATCAGTATCGACTTTTTAGTTTCTTGATTACAGCAGATGCAATGATAACCTTAGCGTTTGTTGTTTATTCTGCAATAACAAAGAATTGGTATTCTTTTGATGTTTTTGTCTGGGATGCAGTTATTAGTGCTGTTTATGTTCTGCTTTTTTATAAATCTGTAAAGACGAGAAAATGTTCTCTGCTTGACCGAAGAACCACCTTGCAATCTCAGTATACTGAGAATGCAAGGATATAGAAAGGGGTACATCAAAATAATGGAATTTGTTAAGGGTTTTCTGTTTTTGATAAACATAGCCTCTTTCATTGGTGTGGTGCTTTTTGGTATTATAGGTTTTGTGGAGTATTTTGAAGGTCCGATTGTAGTTGAGAAAATAATAAAAAAATTCAATTTGAAATTAAATTATAAGCAGTTTCTTTTAATTGAATTAGCTTGTATTGCTGTAATGACAATTGCATACATTGTTCGTCAGAAGCTTTAAAATCTCGGAAGTTGTTTTATGTCTTGGCCCAATAACCGCAAAAATAATTCCGAATTACGAATTACGAATTACTAATTGTATTTTACTCTTGATATTGTCTTGTTATAGTGGTATAATTTCGATGTTAATTTTAAAACATTCGGAGGTAACTATTATGGCTTCACAGCTTTCAATGCCCTCAAAGGGCGATATGGTTGCAATTATGACAACCAACAGAGGTGTAATCAAAATCAAGCTTTTCCCCAACGAGGCTCCCAAAACCGTTGAAAATTTCACAACTCACGCCAAAAACGGCTATTATGAGGGCATCATCTTCCACCGCGTTATCAATGACTTTATGATTCAGGGCGGTGACCCCACAGGCACGGGCCGCGGCGGTGAAAGCATCTGGGGCAGCTCATTTGAGGATGAATTTGACCTCAATCTCCACAACCTCAACGGTGCTCTTTCAATGGCGAATGCAGGCCCCAACACCAACGGCAGCCAGTTCTTCATCGTTCAGGCTTCAAGTGTTGATTCAAGACTTCTTTCTCAGATGAAGCAGATAGGCGAGCAGGGCGGTTTCCCCGAGCAGACAGTTGCTGATTATGAAGCTGTTGGCGGCACTCCCTGGCTTGACTTCAAGCACAGCGTTTTCGGTCAGGTTTATGAGGGAATGGATGTTGTTAATGCAATCGCAACAACAAGAGTTGATATGCTCGACAAACCCTTTGAAGACGTTGTTATTGAAAAAATCGAAATAACAGAGTTTTAATTTTTGAGTCATATCTATGTCACGGCATGGGTATGGCTCATTTTGTTAATTTTTAATGAATATTATTGATAAACTGATTTTCGTATGATAAAATTTATTTAATTAAAACTGAAAGGAGTTTTATATATGGGACTTATTAAAGCAGGAATCGGAGCATTGGGCGGCGTAATGGCAGACCAGTGGAAGGAATTTTTCTACTGCGATTCACTTGAAAACGATGTTTTGATGGTAAAAGGACAAAAACGCATCAGCGGTCGTTCATCAAATACAAAAGGTAATGACAATATTATTTCCAACGGCTCCGGCATTGCCGTTGCCGACGGTCAGTGTATGATTATCGTCGAGCAGGGCAAGGTTGTTGAATTCTGCGCTGAGCCGGGTGAATTCACCTATGACACATCAACCGAGCCGAGCATCTTCTCAGGTAAGCTCGGTGACACAATCAAGGAAACATTTAAAGCGGTTGGTAAGAGATTTACATACGGCGGAGATACAGGCAAGGATCAGAGAGTTTATTATTTCAATACAAAGGAAATAATGGACAATAAGTTCGGCACGCCCAATCCGTTTATGTTTGAGGTTGCAAACAAAAGACTCAATCTTTTCCGTTCCGTTCAGGTAAGATGTAACGGTATCTATTCTTATAAAATCGTTGACCCTCTTCTTTTCTACACAAAAATCGCAGGTAACGTAGGCGACGAATACAGAAGAGAGGAAATTGACAATCAGCTCAAGACGGAGTTCATTTCAGCTCTTCAGCCTGCATTCGCAATGCTCACAGAGCTTGAGCTTCGTCCCGCACAGATCCCCGCACATACAACAGAGCTTAAGGATGCACTTAACAAGGCACTTGCTATTGAGTGGACACAGCGCAGAGGTATCTCCGTTGAGTCTATCGCTCTTAATCCGATTACTCTTACTCCCGAAGATATGCAGAAGATTAATCAGATGGAAGATGCTGCAACAATGGGCTCAAATCCGTTTATGATGGCAGGCAGAATGACCGATGCACAGGCAACGGCAATGGAAGCCGCAGCCAACAACCCCAACGGCGCAATGATGGGCTTTATGGGAATGAATATGGCGATGGGTGCTAACGGCGGCTTCAACGCACAGCAGATGTATCAGGCAGGTATGCAGCAGCAGATGGCTCAGCAGCAGACAGTACCCGCGCAACCCGCACCCACCACTCCTGCACAGGGCGGTTGGAAATGCGCTTGCGGAGCAACAGCAAACGGCAAATTCTGTCCCGAATGCGGCTCACCCAAGCCTGCAGAAGCAGAAGGCTGGACCTGCTCCTGCGGTGCAGTAAACAAAGGCAAATTCTGCCAGAATTGTGGCTCACCGAAGCCGGCAGGTGCACCGCTTTATCAGTGCGACAAGTGCGGATGGCAGCCTGAGGATCCTCACAATCCTCCCAAGTTCTGCCCCGAATGCGGTGACCCCTTCAACGAGAATGACATTAAATAATTTCGGGTGATTTTATGAGCAATTTGCTTGGCTATAAGTGTCCCTGCTGCGGAGGTCAGATTGAGTTTGACACTTCCTTGCAGGAGATGAAATGTCCTTATTGTGACACAACCTTTGATGTTGAGGCTCTCAGGGAATATGACGATGTTCTCAACGCTCCCGAAGAAGCTGAACAGCTTGAATGGGAAACTCAGCCCGGCTCCCAATGGCAGGAGGGTGAGGCAGATAATATCTCGGTTTATGTGTGCAATTCCTGCGGCGGTGAAATTGTGGGTGATGACACCACAGCCGCCACAGCCTGCCCGTATTGCGGAAACCCCGTTATTATGACGGGTAAGCTTTCGGGCGCACTTAAACCTGATTTTGTCATTCCCTTTAAGCTTGATAAAAAGGCGGCGAAGGAAGGTCTTTTGAAGCATCTTGAAGGCAAACGTCTTTTGCCTGATGTTTTCAAGGACCAGAACCACATTGATGAAATCAAAGGTATATACGTTCCGTTCTGGCTGTTTGATGCCGATGTGGATGCCGATATCCGCTACAAGGCAACCAAAACAAGAGTGTGGAGCGATTCAAAGTACAACTACCACGAAACGAGGTATTATTCTGTTTACCGTGCCGGTAACATCAGCTTCAACCGTGTTCCTGTTGACGGCTCAAGCAAAATGGCAGATGAGCTTATGCAGTCAATCGAACCATTTGATTTCAGCGAAGCCGTTGATTTTCAGACAGCATACCTTTCGGGCTTTTTTGCCGATAAATATGATGTTACTGCCGAAGAAAGCGTAGAATTTGCCAACACACGCATAAGAAAAAGCACCGAAGATTCATTTGCTTCCACGGTTACGGGCTTCAACACCGTCACCGCGGAGCATTCAAGGCTGAATCTTCAAAACGGCAAGGCAAAGTATGCTCTTTATCCTGTGTGGATTCTTAACACCACCTGGGAAAATCAGAAATTCACCTTTGCTATGAACGGTCAAACTGGCAAGTTTGTAGGCGACCTGCCCATGGATAAGTCTAAGTTTATAAAATGGCTTGTGGGCTTGGGCGCAGGTATTAGTGCGGCTGTGTTTGCATTGCTTGCAATGTTTTTCTACTTATAACGGGGGAGGTTGAATTATGAAAAAAATAACTTCTTTAATTCTCTCCTTGCTGATGTGTATATGTGTGCTGAGCTTCACGGTCAGCGCTCAAAGCATAAATGTTGTGGATGAAGCTGACCTTCTGACAACTCAGGAAGAAGCGGAGCTTCAAAGCGCAATCAATCAAATCCGCGATGAGTACCAATTTGATGTGGTTATTCTCACCGTGGACTCCACAGAAGGCAAAACAGCCGAAGCCTT
>JBGVFJ010000005.1:0-53292 GCA_045121005.1 Acutalibacteraceae bacterium | reverse complement strand
AACGGCAAACAATTCTGCAATATGCCTCAACCAAAAATATACCCGAACCGCAAGATGGGTCAATTATTGATATTGGCTCATAGTCGCCTTCCCAAGGATACACTTCATCCAACAAAGTGTCAACTAAATGTAATGGGGTGTAATACGTACCTTTATCATCGTCCCCAACATCGGAGAGGTGAAAGAAAAGCTCATATATGCTACTTATGATTTTTATGGGAATAATATTAAAATCATATAGAGGCCATAGCGTCATTTGCTGACTTTCCAAATCAGAATCGCCGAGCAAAAATGACTTTAGTTCTTCTAAATCCCCGTCGGTAATCACTTCATGCTCGTTGTCAATAAGGGGCAACATATCTCCGTTAAACTTGCTTTCCAAAATGCCAAACAAACTATATGTCGCTTCTTTGTTCCCAAGCACATCTGTATACTGTTTGCATACTGTATTTTCAAAAGAAAATTGCTCATAAAAGTCTTTAGGAAAAACAGACTCCCCGTTAGAATCTTTTCTTTCCTCCAAATACTTAATCAAAATAGAGCGACTTAACAAACCATGGACAATTGAAACTATATTCTCAGTTGAAATCTGAGCAGCATTAGCTCTTGATTTAATCCGGGTGATTAGTCTTCTTCTCATAACACGCAAATTATTCATCAACGTTGTATCAATTCTCGTGTTAACATTAAAACGTCCCTCAGCGCGTCGCCAATACTCTCCGCTTTCTAACAACATTCGGTTGTAAGGAGCAAGTTTCTGCCTTTGAACCTCAAGGTTTGATAGCAAGCTAACAGTATCTATTAATCCTGCTTCCGGATCCAAACTACCATCCTTCTTTTTAGGTGTTTGGTAATTGTTATATATTTTCAACTCTGTCGGCGTAACGATAAAGAGCAACGGCGCTTCACCCATATTCCAAGATAAGCTGTGCAATTGCGCTGCCTTAGCAGAATCGTCATCTTGAAGCATTGAAAAATAAATTAACGGGATTTTTGCTATTCCTTCTTCATCTCTCAAAAAATATACGGCATCTATACCAATTTTACTCTTTGCTTGTTCGTAAAACAACTTTTGAAATGCTGTTAGATTATCTATGTTGCTTTCAGATGCCAATCCTGTTTTATCGTTGATATCAAGGTATGAGAAAATACTGCTTAGTTTTTCGTTCATACTGAACTCTCACTTTCATATGCGTTTAAACCAATAGACCTCACTCCATCAGCTTAATCAGCGTTTCAACAAATGCCTTTTCATCTTCCGCCATGCGTTGAGCGTAATTCTTTACTGATTTTGATATTATAATTGCGCCTTGCACCTGCAAAAAGTGTTCAGCGTTAACATAAGATTGCTCAATCGTGGTCGGTTGAGAGGTATTCACAGCATTCCACACAAGCGTTTCTGCAAAATACTTATTCATCAGCTTTTGAATATGTTCTTGCATTTTGGTAAACTGCTGTGTAGCGTAATAGTATCGGAGGAGGATTACATCGTCGATGTAATCCTTAACCTCTTTGACATCCTTGAATTTTTCGTAAGTCTTTAAATAATCTGTCATTTTTACTCCATCTCTTTAACCTTTGACTCAATAAATGCAATTTCTTCTTCGGTTAAGTTATACTTAGCATACAGTTGAGCATCAATCTCGCTTATCGTCTTACTCCAATTGATATCGGAAGCTGCAGAAAAATCTTGCATAGGAACATACTCCCACGTTGCCTTGGGATTATGCTGTGTTACTTTCTTTACACCCAATAAAGCGCGTGCAAACTTCGTTTTGATATACTTTCTCAAGCATTCTGCTTCAGCTTCCGTTGCGAACATACCCATGCTAATGAATGTATCAGCCGAACCTTCTCCGGGTGCCGCAATAAGGGGCGCAACTAATGTTTCAAACGCTCCGCTTCCATTAGACTCGGGAATCATAACATTGAAAGTATCGAGGTAGGGGTTGTCCTGTAAATATTCTCTGCGAATATATTTGAACTGACGACCAGCTTTGGTTTTTGCAAGGAATTTTACGCACGGCGTGCCTGTTTCGGGTGCATCCATAAATACGGTCGGAAGCAACTCGACAATCTTGGATATAATTTTAGCACCAGTTCCGTTGCCCGAAAGTGTTTCAACCTCGGGGTGTTCTGTAAACAGTTTGTCCGAGAATCTATAAATGCCTTGCGAGGAAATAATGGAATCCAACTTCACTTTTCCTTCTTCATCAGTACTTACTTTTTTCAAGATGCTATTCAATTCCGTATATGCAGTAAATACACCAATCTTACCGCATTTCTTTTTGGAATCACGCATGGATATGGCAACTCCACCTTTGATTTCCGCATTTGAGAAAATTGTTGATGCATCGGGTTCATACATCATAACTCTGAAATACTCGTCGTTAAGCATTTTTCTGTTCCAATCTTTAGCGGTCTGACCTGCTTCAAACAAGAAACGAGCTGGAGTTATCAAAACAGCCTGTTGCGAGATTGTATGAGATATATCCATAAAAGAATCGTAAATCGGTAATTTTCTACCGTTGTTGAATCCTTCTTCCTGATAGGGGGGATTACCTACTGCAATATTAAAATTCACTATCTCATCTCCTTCTGTAATTTCATCGGTCATTGTAATGCTGTTAAACGGTTTGTTCTGTCTTAACAATGCCGCTATCTTGGCATAATCGACATCTCCGTCCTCGTCCTTAACCTTCAAAAGGCTATAAGAAGTGAACTTGGAAGCGATATTATCTACGTTCAACCCCAAAATCTCGTATATCATACGGGTAAACTCATAGGTGATGCCTGATGTGGGAATGGTATAAATCGCATCCTTCAAAGCATCTTTGTTATATCCCATAGCAATATACTTTTCGAACACGGCGAGTGCGAATTCGCCAGCCTTGCCTGCGATATCAAGCACCTTATTTCCGTTATCCATCACGGCTTTCAAATCGGCATCGTCAATCATATCAACCATACCCTTGCAGATATGCTTCGGTGTGATAACCTCAGATTCTCCGAGTTTTCCGAATTTCTGAACGGATACGGATGCGCGCGTGACGGGATCAACGCTATCATCATGGGAAAGTTGATTCAAATTTAGAATCTTATTATCCAAGTTGTTGATAACAAACCTGTCAGCGTGGGTGAGTATTCCCTCAAGTACCGTTTTGCTGATACTCAGGTTTCTCGCAATGCGTGCGTTGTTCGGCTCATCTATACACGCAACAATATCTCTCAACGAAATGATCCTGTTCTTCGTAAGGAATGCAAAGAACAGAATTCTTGCATAGTACGACCGGAATTGCTTAACCGCATCCTTGCCTTTTTCTTCTTTCTGTGTTGTCTCGGCAGGTGTGTCGGTCGGAGTATCCGTTCCTGTGGCTGTGCTGGTTGCTCCGGTGGGATCGGTCGGCTCGTCATCTTCGGGCGTATTCATATTATCGCCATCTCCGGCGGCTCCTTTGATCGTAAGGCCTGCTTTTGAGCCAAGTTCATTTTCTCGTTCAATCGCTACACGAATCGCATCGATATCCAGCAACGACATATCAACAGGAATCTCAATAGTCTCTTCTGCAACACCTCGCGTCTTGGAATACTCACTGACAGCCTTCATGATGTCTGTTGCTTCGATCTGCGTAATTCTGTCCTTATTCATTACGATGATAGGAGAGATACGCAATTCTTCTTCGATACGCTCATGAAGTTTTCCGTTTCCGGTTTCATCGGTATTCACATTATAGACCTGTGCCTTTTGTCCCTGCATAATGAATACGCGATCGGGATCAAAATCAACAAGAAGTGTCTGCGGCTTCATATTGAATCGGATAATTTTGCCGTCATCGCCTACATACTCTTTTATGTACTGGTTTTGAAGGCGGAAAATTGCCTGATCATAATCCTGGGGCGATGTTGTATCCTTGAGGAACAGCATAGTATCCCATTCAGGGACAGTGCTGCCTGTCAGCATACGGTTGACTGTAAGCGTAATGGTTTTCTTTCCTTCCGCTTCACATTTGCTGATTGCCCTCTTTATATCACTTGGCTTCTTATAACGGTTTGGATTATCAACACCGGAAATGTTGATAATCTCATATTCGCTTAAATTCTTGAACACACCGGCATTATTCTTGATCAATGCTTCAAGAGCATCGCAAGAAGCGCAGTAAGGCAGAACAATAACGATATGGCGGCACATATTACCGTCTTTTATCTTTTCGTAATCAAGGAAGCCAAGCAGTTCTTCATCTTCCTTGCTGCCGTCAATAACTTCGAGCAGTTCAAGGATTTCCTGCTCGTGAACAAACAGCTTGTGGCTTCCGTCGTCGGCTCTGCCAACGGATTTTGGTTTAAAGAGCGCGGAGAATGCATCCGACATACCGCTTTCACGCAGAGCTGCCATGCGCCTGCGTGCGGATTCATTCGGATTGAATGCAAATCTTATCATCTGGGGGAAACCGAAATAAGGGTTCTCCCATTCTTCTTTTTGCTCATGTTCGCTTTTAGCAAAGTTATCTCTATCCCATTCTTCTTGCTCTCGAACGATATCGGTAAACTGATAAAAAGCAATCAAATCCTGCTCTCTATCAAATTCATCGCTCATTAAAATACGGTAAGGTGTACCGGAAAGGTGGACGGTTACATTGACGTCAAATTCCTTGGTGCTTTCCAGGATATCCTCAACGGCATACTTTTCTTCCTTAGAGAGCTTTTCGCCCTGGCTCGCGCGAAGAACAGCACCGTACTTCTCGGCTCTTGCACCGAAGTGTGTTTCGTCAACGAGAAGGAGATCTATCTTGCGACCGAAAATTTGAGCATGCTTGTCCTTGATATTCTCACCCTGCAGATCCTGCAAGGTTAAGAACACCACGACCTTCTTCGGATCGGTAGGATGGTCAAGGGTGTCTGTTATAATGCTATAATTGTTTTCCAGGTCAGCAGAAGAGAAAAATTCATAATCGTTTCTGAAGTTCTCGGCACTCTCTACTGTCTTACGCCACTCGTCGCGCACGTCGGCTTTTGCAGATACAACGACAACGAGCTTTGCGCCCATTTCCTTAGCACAGCACATAGATGTGAAGGATTTACCAAAACGCATAACGGCATACATAAGCAAATGTGTTCTACCATTATTAACGGCGGTTTTGAATGCTTCTATAGTTCTTGCTTGATTGGGGCGAGGATCCCACATGCCCGTAGAGACATACTTCTCAGTAGTCGGTAGTTGCGTTTTAGCATCATAATAATGATATCTGCCAGCCTTAGCATGATAATCCACGTTAATATCTGCAATAGCTTCCTCTACATCGCCTGCAGTTGCATCTCTAAAAAACTCTCTGGAATAGTATACACCGCCAGGCAGATCCGCCTGTTCAAGGCGTACTCTGTTCTTTTCTGTCTCCAAAAAAGAATGAACGGCAAAGTCACGGAAATACACATCGTCGGTGATTTTTGCGCTTCCTTCAAATTTCTTTTCGAGATTAGGAAAATGCTCCTGCCACTCGTTAAGACGCTTAGATACTGGACGATAGGTATCTCCGACTTTCAGATAGTTCGGAATCGTATTTGTAGTAAAAGCATATATATGCGGTTCCACGCGCCCTGTTATTAAGCTGTCAAGTATGCTTAAATCTTTCATTATAATGCTCCAATCAATCTTTTTTCAGCAAGGACACGAATGTGACCTTCTTGTTGGCCTTCCAATCCTTTATGATACAGTAAATACCGGTGTGAGCGTAGGGGTTGTTCTTGGCACATCCGGGGCAAGGCTGCTTTTCAGTATTCATATCAAACAGCGTAAGCTGACCTTCTTCAACCTCTTTACAACTTTCGGGAATTACGAATTTCAAACCGTCCATCTGCCATATATTCCACGAGAGAATTTCAGCAATTTTCTTGAGAGTATCGATATCAGGTTCTTTGTCAAACTTTGCTTTGTAGTAATCAATGAAAGTAAAAAGTAGGTTTTCACGTGCCAAAAGCACATTGTCGCCCTGCCAATCGTAACCGTAAATATTCTGAAAGGATTTAATTGCCCATTTCAACCATTCTTTTTCTGTTTGTATATTCTCACTCACAACACGAAGTTTTCTGTCGAGCAAGCCAATGCGTTGCGAAAGCTCTATCATATATCCGCTCACGGTGTCGTAACGGCTGACAAGGTACGGTGCTTCACCACAGGTGATTTCCAAGCGAACATCGTTAATATAATCTTGCCACATTTTTCCTGTTGCGGTGGGAAACACGATCGGCTCGGTGGTTGCTACCCAAGTCTTTTCTGTTTCCTCATTGAACACAAAGTCTGTTCCGAACCATGCGTTGTCCACGAGATTATTCTGTTTGTTGCATATCCAAGAAGGCGTGAATACTTCCGCTTTATCGCGGATGCGATCAGCCTGTTCTTTTTTAGACTTTTCGGTTCTTGGCTTTACTACTCCGCCTTTATGACCAGTAATCGCCATAATAGTTATCTCATCTGAGAATTGATAGCCAAACCCTTTATGTGCATAGTTATCAGTAGCCCAAATAATGTTTTTCTTTGAGGATCGATCTTTTAACAATATCTCCAATAGTTCATTATCGAGCTTGTATATATAGTTTTCTTTTATATCAATTTGATTTCTATTCATAATAAGACCTATTATTTTCCTTCCGGAACAAACTCCATAATATCATCCACACCGCAGTTTAATGCAGCACAGATTTTGCCGAGGGTTTCGACGGTGACGTTTTCACCCTTGCTCATTTTTGTGATTGTGTAATTGCTGATATCAGCGACCTTTGCAAGGTCTTTTTTCTTCATATCGTGGTCAATCAAGAGTTTCCAGAGTTTTTTATAACTAACAGCCATAAGTACACCTCTTAAATATAATAATCCATTTACTATTATAACAATCGAAAACTAATATTGCAATAAAAAATCAAGTTAAAACTAAAATTATTAATGATAAAGCTAAAATAAAATAAACATTTAATTAAAGTCCCCATTCACTTTGTTGCAATCTATATTTTAATATGATAAAATTTAGAATAAACAAAGCAGAATTTTTATGATTTGCATATAAAGGGTGGGATTTTTACGTCAACAGAACTTAATTTATATACAGGTAAGCTTGACTATCAAGAAATATGTTTTGATTTTGTTTTTGACGGCGAAGAGTTACGTTTAATACCTCCCGCCGACAAAAAAAAGCAGTACGCAATAACATAATTATGAAAGAGATACAGCCAGGCATTTACACAATGGGATGGCCTCAAATGAACGAACCTTATTTAATTGGCAAATGCAACGAAACAGGAAGAACGATAATTTTTTTAACTAAGCAAGGTGCTAATATCGGAAGCTACAATTCGGTACTGTTTGTCGATATCTTTGCATATATACACTGCAAATCAGAAAAACATCAAATATCAAAAATGTCATTTACATGTGCAGAATTAGACTGCATTTATCCTGTCACTCAAGGCTTTAACTGTACTATAGTTGACGAAGAGTTCCATAAAAATGGTGTTTTGTCTGTTTCTACTGAAGATTACGATACCACAACAACTGAACAAAAAATTTTTATAGTTGAAGAAAAAGATGTTGCTGTTACTTTTGGCATTTCGAGAACATTTAGCACTAAAGTTGGTGATCCGCCATTAACATTACACTCAACAATGTCATTCAAATTCGAGCCTACCGAAGACTATACTTTTATCACAAAATTATGGTTTGTTGCAAAAGAATTTTTGCAATTTATGTGTTATCGAAAAAATGTGTATATTCCAATAGTAGAACTTTATACACCTACCGAAGAAGGTAAATCAAGAGCTTTTGCAACACTTAATATATTGAATGAAAATGGTAAAGACGAACACAAAGCCTTACAAAAAGGCAGATTTATTAATTTATTGTACTTATCTGGCAAAGAAGGTGATATTCTAAATGATATCTCTGCTCGACTTCTTTATACAAGGCATATTCCTGAAACTTATACTGCAGGAAATAGTATAAATGAGGCAAGGTTTGTAATGATTACTGCGGCTTTTGAGTGGGAATTTGGAAGAAAATATCCAAATGGGATTCCTAAGTCACAGGATGATATTGAAATTGAGACTACTGCAACTAATGCTATTCAAAAATTAATAGATGAAAGCACTGGTGCATTAAAAAAGAAATATAAATTTCTCCGATATATGATCAACAAATCGGATCCACTCGAGAAAAAGCTTATTCAAATAGGCAAAGATTTTGATGCTATTATTGGACCTTTTGGGAAACACTTGTATTCACTTAATAATACTGAGCTAATTTATTCTGAGATGGGAAAAAGACTTGCTGACCAGCGTAATCATTATGCTCACGGAGATTTGGATATTGAGTTCATTGAAAAATCTTTACTTGATCTCATATACACCGAAAGAATCGTTTACGCAATGCAACTTAAGTTCTATAATATAGATGATAAAAATGTACAAAAAGCAATTAATGATCTGTTCGGTTGCGGAATTATAATTAAATAATCAAAAAATTAGAATAAAATTATAAACAGCGACAGAGAGAAGTTAATCTCCCTGCCGCTTTGTGTTACTTATTCGGTCTTTGCAGATTGAACTGAGTTATATCTACAACATCACTATGCTCGAAAAGAATATCCCTGAACATCTTTTGCGAAATGTGTCCGTCGTGATAAAGCTGTTCTATAAGTTTAAGTGCTGCGAAAATCATTTCAGGCGTTGCATCTTCCATAGCTGCACCTCTTTTAAGTGTAAATCAATTCGTGATTCACAAGTTCTGTTGCACGGTTATAGACATTATTCATTGAACGCACCCAGCATATCTGGTCATTTTCTTTCAGTTCTTCATTGATGTTTTCATCTTCACAGATTTCTTTTACAAGCTGATTAAACATCTTTTCTGCCTGTTCATCAACTTCCTGCAGATGCTTCCAAAGTGTTCCATCTGCAAGCATTGTTGTAAAGATAACGGGTCTGTGGTACATAAGGTAATCCTTATGTGCAGTACCCCATCTGCCGAGGGGCACTTTTGCTTCTTCGAGTAAATCAAGATACGGGATTTTATAATCTCCCACTTTTCTGTAAGTTAATTCCATAAATTTATCTTCCTTTCTTATTTTACAAATACATCGTGTGTGAATTTTGCACCGAGCCGAAAACCGGAAATAAAACTGTCGGCAATGCTCATGCTCAGAAATTCGTTGTATAAATTTGTGTATTGCTGAAGCAGTTTCTTTTCTTCTTCGGATAGTTTTTCTCTGAACTCATCTTCGTTTTTAACGAGTGAGTTCAGTTTCTTTTTAAGGGAAGAGCCGAGCTCGGAGCTGAGTTCCTGCGGCTCTATGTTGCCGTAATAAAATTCTTCAATGAAGCTTTTCATACCGACCTACCTTTCTTTTCGTGGATTTGGTTTTCTGTAACGTGCCTGACGATTTGCTCTTTCGGTTTCTTTTGCTTTGACTACAAGTGCATCAATCTGTTCATCACCGAAGATTTTGCGAAGCAGTTTATAGTTCTGAACTTCTCTGTTGAGCTTCTCATTCTGTTCAGTTAAGGTGCGATTTTCAGCCAATATTTGTCCTGCATTGACCTTATCAGCCTTACCCCATAACTTTATACTGTTAAGCTGAGTCTGAAGCTCAAAACACTTTCTTACCGCAGTTTTTGCAAGGTCAAGAAGCTTTCTGAAAAGAGGTTCAACAAACTTTGATTTATAAACTTTTGCCGTCATCAGAGGCGGAGGTTCAGGTAATTTGAACTCATCATACTCATAAAAATCCTCCGCAATTTCACTCATATTACTTTCAAACTGCATCAACGCTTCTGCCTTTTCGGTCAGTTCTTCAACCTTAAGATTCAGTTTTTCAGATTCCTCTGTGAGCTTTTCTACTTCCTGTGAACGCATTTTCTTTTCGTAATCATATACCGATAAATGCTTTTCGTGAGTGCCTTTCTGCTCCCATTCAACACCGTACCGTTCCATAACTTTTGCAAGTGCTTCCTTTTCGGACTCAACCCACAGACTCCATTCGGTTTCATGTTTTGAATTTCCGACAAAACCTTGATTGGCTAAAGCCTGTTTTAATGAAACTCTTGTATCAAGTCCTCGTTTACTTTTTGTTGTGAATGGTACGAAGTCGATATGCAGATGAGGTGTTGCTTCGTCCATATGAAGGTGAGCAGAGAAAACTTTCAAGTACGGATTACGCTTCTGAAAATCCTGATAATACTCATCAAGGATTCTCTCAGCAAGTTCACCGTCGGGAGTTTTTGAATTCATATTTTCACAGTTACCGACCTGGATTATGATTTCGTGAAAGGTCTTTTCCTGTTTACCTGAACGGATTTTCTCGTAGTAGTTTTCGATTTTTCTGTCGGCACGTTTTTGTTTTTGGTTGTATCTTTCGAGTGCATCATCGAACAATTCGTGGTACACATCTTTGATTTTTTCATTGCAGTATTCGGTGTTAAGATGAGTTCTTTCGGGGTCTGTGTTCTTCGCATTGAACTCACGGCTGTTATGATTCACCGAACCTTTTCCTACACATATACTTATTGTCCGTCTTATATAATCACTGTCCTTCTTTTTTATAATCAATCAAACCTTATGAAAAGTTCTGTTACTCTTGTCAAGAGTAACGCAAAAGCACTTATGACATACCTTGTATATCAAAAGCTGCTGTTGCGCCCTACGGGGTCAGAGCTGTGTATCCACATATTCCCGATACACAGCTCCCCGCGTCAACCGTGACGACTGTGACAACCTTTTTGGCAGTGCATTTTAAGTTGACACAGTTGACGCGGTTGTCACGCCTGCAGCCCGAATCTGATTCTTCTGCATGCGTGTGTGCGTCTGCTTTCATAGAGAATATTGTACTCATTAAGCAGTCGCCCGGCGGTTACATTAAGCTTCATGCCTAACGCATTCGGCGTAATGTCTAACATCAGCAAATCCCTGAGTTCGGAAACAGTTCCGTCCCAAACGGGATTTTCAGCTGTAACTTTTTCTGCAATTGCTTCAAGTAACGGGTCAGGCTTTTCTCTCCAAAGCTCTGTTTCAACTTTTTCAAGCTCCCATATAAGACTGTCTTCATTTCTTGTAAGAAAGAGTTTTTGGTCCTGTTGGTCTCTGCCTGAAATTTCAAGTGTTGCAGTTTTCGAAGTTCGTTTTTCTTTCTGTAAAAGGAATGCTCCGTCTGCTGCACCGAGCAAACCGTTGGTGCCTGAAATCATATCAAACTTATCATCAGAACTTTGTTTACGCGTATGATGAACAAGTAACAGACAGATTCCGTATCTGTCAGAAAAGTTTTTCAGCTGTGCAATGACTTCATAGTCGCTTGCATAGGAATACTTTTCTGTTGCTGACTCTCTGACTTTTTGCAGGGTATCAATTATGATAAGTCGGGTATCAGGGTTTTCACTTATAAACTTTTCAAGCTGTTCAAAAAGTCCGCCGTTTAAGTTCCTGGCCGAAACAGAAAAATATAAATTATCTGTTCCGTCAGTTCCGAACATTCGGTAAAGTCTTTTCTGCAATCTTGAATAATCATCTTCAAGAGCAAGATACAAAACCTTACCTTGTCTGACTTCGTTCTCCCAAAGCTCTTTTCCGGTGCTTACGTGATAAGCAAGCTGTGCCATTAAGAAACTTTTTCCCACCTTGGGGGCACCTACGAAAAGGTAGGTGCCGGGGTAAAGGAGTCCGTCAATGATTGCAGGTTTGTTGAGGTAAGCTGTGTCATAAAGCTCACTCATTGTTACCGTTTTCATATAAGACGGGTCTAAGGTTTTGCGAAGTTCTTTTTGCAATTTCATCATTTCTTTGAAATCATACTTGCAATTTTCTTCGTCTTCGGTTATACTACTGTTAGTGTTTTGATTTGACTGTCCGTCATCTGCGCCAACAGATGAGAGTGGGACGGTCTTTTCTTTTTTTACATCATTCATTAAAATCTCCTTTCAGTTCCTGAAGTGTTTCGGTGATTAGCCTGATTATTTCAAGCATCTCATCGGTCACTTCTTTTTTATTTTTAAGTTCTTCGAGCACCTCGGCAAGATTATTGCGAAGTGCTTTGAACACTCTTGGGTTACCACCGTGAACAACAATGTCCTGCTTCATACATCGGCGGTAGCAGTATTCTTGTTTGCTCAGTCCCGATATTGCAACGACTTTGTTTATCTGTTCGTTTTCTTCGGGTGAGACTCTGAAGCCAACCGTTATACTGCGGAAACGGTTATGCCGATCTAAATTTTTTGCTGACATTTTAAGCACGCTCCATATTAAGTTTTTCTGCAATTTCCGTCTGCTTTGACGGGAAGAGGTGAGCATATCTGTAAGTGATGTCGATGCTCTCGTGACCGACTCTGTCCGCAATAGCAAGCGGTGTAAATCCCATATCGATAAGAAGTGAAACATGTGAGTGTCTCAAATCGTGAATACGGATTTTCTTTACCCCCGTTTCTTTGCAGCCTCTTCGCATTTCACTGTGAAGATAAGCCTTGGTTATGAGAAACACTCTGTCATTCTTCTTCGGCTTATAAAGACCTTTGAAGTACCTTTGCATTTCATCACACAAGAAGTCAGGCATCACGATTGTGCGATTGCTCTTTTTTGTTTTCGGAGTGGTAACAACATCCTTACCCTTGATGCACTGATAAGATTTGTTGATTCGTACTGTCTGTTTTACGAAATCAAAATCACCGTAGGTCAGAGCAAGTAACTCACCGAGACGGATACCGCACCAATAAAGCATTTCGAATGCGTAGTAGGATAAAGGCTTGTCCATCATCGCATCGGAGAACTTTGTGTATTCTTCCTTTGTCCAGAAGAGCATTTCCTTTGTGTTTTCTCTGCCCATATTACCGACCTTTGCTGCTGGGTTTGAAGGAAGCTCGTAAAACCTTACAGCGTGGTTGAAGATTGCACTGAGCTGGTTGTGAATTGTTTTCAGGTACCCCGAAGCATAAGGCTGACCGTCCTTATCCCGGTATGCCCTCATTTCTCTCTGCCAGGCTAGTACATCTGGAGGTTTGATTTCACACATCTTCTTTTTCTTGAAGTAAGGAAGAATCTTAAGCTCGATTACACTAGTTTTCATAACCCACGTGTTTTCCTTAAGTCTTTCTTCAAGGTCACTTTTGTAGATGTCGTAAAACTCCTCAAAGGTCATATTCAAGTCACCTGTGTTTTTGTTCAGAAACGTGTTCTCCCAGGCAACTGCATCCTTACGGGTTTTGAAGCCTCGTTTTAATTTGCGGGCATTTTCACCCTTCCAATCGGTGTAGTAAACCGAAACATACCACGTGCCGCGTTTTTTGTCCTTGTAGACTGCCATTCGCAATCTCCTTTCTTTAATTATTCTTTTTCGGGCATGCCGTAAATCTGCTCAGAGAGATAACGGCGGCTGACTTTGCCTTTGATTACGAAGAAGCCTTTTGCTTCAAGCTCTTTATTAAGCTTTTCCATAATCTGATAAGCAAGTGTTTTGGAAATACCGAGCTCTTCGCTGATTTCCTTTGCTGTCATTAAAACTGCCATTTGGTTTTCCTCCTTTCGGTTAGTATTTATTACAAGTCGGATTTCCGACATTGAATACTTAAACAGGTTTTATTTTTTATCCCCTCAAGGGGTAAGGGTTTAGAAAGGGCAAAAATAATGGAATTTTGAAAAAAATTTTCAAAAAATTGAAACTTTGTAGCTTTGCACAAAACCAACACCTTGGTTTTGGCTGTTTTTACCCTCTCAAGGGGTAAGGGTTTAGAAAGGCCAAAACGAAAAGAAATTGAAGAAAAATTTTTCAAAATCTAAAACTTTGTAGCTTTGCACAAATAGGTGTATTACTCTTTGTGTAAAAACACCCCTCACTAGTTGGGACAGAGAATAGCGTTTTCTTACCCCTAAAATTGAAAAAAGTTTCAAAAATTTACAAATTTGTAGAAACTGACGAAAAATACCCCTCTACTTGTAAGGAACGGGAAGCGGTAAAAGTCAGCTGTTTTTTGAAAAAAACTTTTCAAAAATCGAAAGTTTGTTAAACCTGCCGAAAAAACAACCCTCTACTTGTAATGACTGGGAAAGGGTAAAAATAAGGTAGTTTGCCGAAAAAACTTTTCAAAATGCATAAGTTTGTAAAATCTGCACAACAAAATTCACAGTATCACGCTGCCGAAAAATGGGCATAAAAAATACCTCTCTCGAATGAACTAAGTGTTCAAACGAGAGAGGTTTTCTCTTGTATGAAATTAATGTAGGAAAGCCGTATACAGTATCATTTTTGTATCACGAGGCTTTCTGAAAGTCTCAAAACCCTTGATATATAAGGCTTTGCGAGCTTTTCGTTTCTTATTCCCACTCTATAGTGCCGGTGGGCTTGGGAGTGAGGTCGTAGAGGACACGGTTGATGCCGTCAACCTCTGAAACGATTCTTGCTGTGATTTTATGAAGCACGGGATAAGGAATTTCCTCAATCGTTGCTGTCATAGCGTCTGTTGTGTTAACAGCGCGGATTATTGCGGGCCAACCTTCATAGCGGCTGTCATCCTTTACGCCAACGCTCTTAACATCGGGGATTGCCACGAAATACTGCCATACCTTTTCTGCAAGGCCGCAGTTGTCAAACTCCTCACGGAGAATTGCATCTGCTTCACGAAGAGCGTGAAGTCTGTCACGAGTGATTGCGCCAAGGCAACGAACGCCCAAACCAGGGCCGGGGAACGGCTGACGGTAAACCATACCGTGGGGAAGACCGAGAGCTTCACCAACAACTCTTACTTCATCCTTAAAGAGAAGCTTAATAGGCTCAACAAGCTCCATTTCCATTTCGTCGGGAAGACCGCCAACATTGTGGTGAGATTTAACAGCCTTTTTGCCTTCTGCAGCTTTGATGCTTTCAAGAATGTCGGGGTAAATTGTGCCCTGGGCAAGGAATGAAATGCCTTCAAGCTTTGCTGATTCTTCATCAAAAACTTTGATAAACTCAGCGCCGATAATCTTACGCTTTGATTCGGGGTCGCTTACGCCTGCAAGAAGGTCAAGGAAGCGGTCAGTAGCGTCAACATAAACAAGGTTTGCATCAAGAGCTTTGCCGAAAACCTCGATAACCTGCTCACTTTCGCCTTTTCTCATAAGGCCGTGGTTAACGTGAACGCAAACCAACTGCTTGCCGATAGCTTTAATAAGAAGCGCTGCAACAACGCTTGAATCTACACCGCCGGAAAGAGCAAGCAAAACCTTTTTGTCACCAACCTGTGCGCGCACAGCGGCAACCTGTTCTTCGATAAATGCATTTGCTAATTCAACGGTATTGATTCTTGCCATTGAATCAGGTCTTTTGTTTGAATCCATTTCAATTCCTCCTTTGGGGTCAATATATAAAATCAATTAGTTAGTGTAGTTATCAAAATAGCCCTGAACAAGAACAACGGGAGTACCCTTATCACCTGAGCCGCTTGTAAGGTCACAGAGTGAACCGATAAGGTCGGTAAGCTGGCGGGGTGTTGTGCCCTGAGAAGCCATATTGCCCACAAGGTTATCCTGCTTTGACTTGATTGACTCTGAGATTGCCTTTTTGAGCTCTTCACCTGAAAGGTCTTTGAAGTCGTTATCTGCAAGATATTTGAGCTTAAGCTCGTTGGGTGTGCCTACGAGGCCATCTGTGAATGCGGGAGAAACAACGGGGTCTGCAAGTTCCCAGATTTTGCCCTTGGGGTCTTTGAATGCGCCGTCGCCATAAACCATAACTTCAACATGCTTGCCTGTGGCTTTGAGGATTTTATCCTGAATTTCAAGAACGAGAGGCTGACAATCTCTGGGGAAGAGCTTAACCATATCTTCTGTGGATTTGTTTGAACCAAGAAGACCGTAAGCTTCGTTGCAGCCGCTGCCATCAACAGGAGCATTCATAATCTCATCAAGGCCGAGAACAACCTTTGCACCTGCAGCTTTGAGGATTCTCTTTGTGCGGGCGCGGGTGTGAATGTCACAGTTGATTACGCAGTCAGTGTAATCAAGGATTGTTTTAGCCTGGTTTGCAAAAACAAACTCAACATCTGCACCGCAGGAGCGAACAACATCACCGTAATATTCAACATAGTCAACACCTGTGAACTCGTGGAGGTTTTTGCCGAAAAGCTCACGGTATTTTTCAAGAGAGAGAACATCGCTGTAGGGGTTAACGCCTGTCTCGTCAATTTTATCAAGGCTAACAAGCTCATTACCAACCTCGTCTGAAGGATAGCTGAGCATAAGAACAACTTTTTTAACGCCCTTTGCAATACCCTTAAGGCAGATTGCAAAACGGTTACGAGAAAGAATGGGGAAAATAACACCAACGGTTTCACCGCCTGTTTTTGCCTTTACGTCAGCTGCAATATTGTCGACAGATGCATAGTTACCCTGAGCTCTTGCAACGATTGACTCTGTGATTGAGATAACATCTCTGTCACGAAGCTCAAAGCCCTCTGCTTCGGCTGCTTCAAGCACGCTGTCTGCAACTATCTGTGCAAGGTCATCACCCTGACGGATAATGGGGCAACGAATACCTCTTGATACTGTACCGACTCTGCGTTCTTTCTTATCCATTATATCCAAGTCCTTTCGGCGGTTGACTGGCAACCATAAAAATTAACAAGTGTGCATTTATTGTAACCAACAAAAGCCCTTGTATGACAAGGCTGAGTTAAAATCAACCTTTTTTACCCATAAATTATATTACAAAAACCGACAATCTGTCAACGAAAAATCGTATCATATTGAGGTTTTTTTTGCAGTTTTTTATGTTATATTTTCACAAAATAAAAAACATCAAAGGTTCCCGGAGGCAGATTTATTTTAAACTACAAATATAGCATTTTGTTCTTCATTTTTTATTGCATTATTTTTGTGTTTGTGATAACATATTCTCAACATATTTAAAAAGGAGAAAAGTTATGGACTTTTTTACATCTGAATGGCTCCTTAGCATTGACGCTTCTATTTACACAGCAGTTGAAAAGCTTTGGGGCGACGTAATGGACCAGATTATGATTTTCATCACTCACCTTGGTGACGACGGCATCTTCTGGATTGTTTTGGGCGTGCTTCTTTGCATCTTCAAGAAAACAAGAAAATTGGGCATTGCCTGCCTCCTTGGTCTCGGCATTGTTTCCGGCATGAACAACCTTGTTCTCAAGCCCTTGTTTGAGCGTATCCGCCCCTACGACCCCGCAATGGTTGAGCATTGGGCAAAAGTTGGTTTCGACTATATCTTCCCCTTTGACACATCACTCCAGCCCAAAATCGAAACATTCGAAGGCGGCCATTATTCTTATTCTTTCCCCTCAGGCCACACAGCATCTTCAATCGGTGCAGCTGTTGCAATGTTCTGCGTTAACAAAAAGTGGGGTATCGCTCCCGTAATTCTTGCAGTGCTTATCGGCTTCTCAAGAATTTATCTCCATGTTCATTTCCCCTCAGATGTTATCATCAGCGCAATCATCGCCACAATCGTAGGCATTTGTGTTTATCTGCTTGTTTTCAAGGCTTTCGGCAAACCTCTCGACAAGCTTAACAACAAACTTAACGGCAAGCTTTTTGACACACCCTGTGTTAAAAAATAATTGAACATATTTGAGCGTAGCTTCGGCTACGCTCTTTTTTTGCGCAAAAAAAGCCCGCACAGATGTGTAATCTGCACGGACTGTAAACACTGTTTGTCTTCACTTATTGAGAAGCTGTAATTATCTCTTATCGATGCTTGCCTGAAGGCTCTGTCTTGCCTTGCGGATTTCAGCAATGTTGGCTGAAAGAACATCGTCGCTGTTTTTCATAATGTCGCTTACATAGCGGTTGGTTGCAACGCGCATATTTTCGCTCCATTCGTCAACGCTTCTCTTGATTGCTTCTGCCTTGTTGGTTGCGTCCTGAACAATTGCGGCAGCCTGCTCTTTTGCGTTTTTAACGATTTCTGCAGCTTCATCAGTTGCCTGTGAGCGCACCTTGTCGGAATACTCCTGAGCAAGTCTTGCGATTTCGCTTGACTCAACCATTCTGCGAGCCTGCTCTGTTGCGGCGGCAATTTTGGAAGAAGCGTTTGCTTCTGCATTGTCGAGAACGCCTTTTGCGTGTTCTTTGGCGGCGCCTACAATTTCATCTGCCTGCTTCTGAGCTGTTGATGTTGCAACAGAAGCTTCAGTTGAAGCTTTTTTAAGAATGCTGTTATAGTGCTCAACAATATCCTGTGCTTTTTCAATTTCAACAGGAAGGTCAAGACGGATGTCACCAACGTAAGTACGGATTGCTTCAACGTCTACTGCAATTTTGGAAGAAAACGGAATGCTTGTGCCGTTGTCAAGAACCTCTTCAATTAAATCAAGTTTGCCCTGAACGTTCATATTTTTACTCTCCTTTAATTCTTCTGACAATATCTTCAGCGATTTCAGCCGGAACGAACTTTGTCATATCAATGTCCGCACTGAATTCGCAAATTTGCTTAACTACGCTTGATGAAAGATACATATGCTCAGCATCAGCGGTGATAAAAACAGTTTCAACATCGGGGTTCAACTGTTTGTTGGTCAAAGCCTGCTGAAATTCATCTTCAAAGTCTGAAACAGCTCTGAGACCTTTGACTATGGCAACCGCGCCCTTCTGACGGGCATAATCTGCAAGCAGACCGCTGTGATATTCCACCTCAACGTTGGGAATATCCTTGGTGCAACGCTTAATCAGTTCAACCCTTTCGGGGGCAGTGAACAAGCCCACAGGCTTGCGGAAGTTAACCATAACGGTAACGATAACCTTGTCAAAAAGCTTGGCGGCTCTTTTAATTGCCGCAAGATGGCCGTTGGTTATGGGGTCAAAGCTGCCGGGACAAATAGCAATTCTCATTCTTCGTCACCCTCAGTTTTTCTGTAAACGGTCAAGCTAAGCTTACCGTATTTATACTCGCGGAATTTTTCAAACTCCCCTGCACTCTGAGGCATTTCTTCACCGTAAGGATGCTCGCAGATGATTACTCCGTTGGGATTCATTCTTTCGGCAACCAGAGGAAGTGCCTTTTGCAAAAGGCCCTTTGAATAAGGCGGGTCAAGAAGCGCAACATCGAAGCTGCCCGAAGCGGTTCTCAAAAAAGAAAATGCATCGGTCTGCACAACGCAGGAATTTGATTTGAGGTTGGTTTTCTGGAGGTTTGTTTTGATGCAGTCGATTGATTCCTTGGCGCTATCAACGAAGGTCGCATAAGCGGCGCCTCGGCTGAGAGCTTCAATGCCAAGCTGACCGCAGCCTGCAAAAAGGTCAAGCACCTGACTGCCTTCAACCTCAAACTGAATGATGCTGAACATGGCTTCTTTAACTCTGTCAGTTGTGGGGCGCACGTCTTCACCGGGTAAGGTCAAGAGATTTCTGCCGCGTGCTGTACCTGTTATAACTCTCATTTCTGCCTCCAAAATTTATCTCGTCTGAATATTATCGCATTTTATTGTTAAATTGTCAAGTTTTTATGAAAATGGTTATAAATCTTCTCAGCTATAACCTTGTTGATTCCCTCTGCCTTGCAAAGCTCTTCTACACTTGCATTTTTAACGGCAGTAACCGTTTTGAAGGTTTTCATCAGCGCTTTTGCCTTTTTTTCACCAACACCGTCAATTTCAGTAAGGGTTGAGCCGAGAGAAGATTTTTTGTGCTTCAAACGGTGGTAAGCCACAGAATAACGGTGGACCTCCTCCTGAATGTTGGAAACAAGCGTGAATGCCTGACGCTTTGAGTTGATGGCAATTTCACCGCCGTCGGTAGCAATTGCCCTTGTGCGGTGGGCAGAGTCCTTAACCATACCGAAAACGGGGATATCATAGCCGAACGCCTCAATAATGGGCTTCACGGCATTCACCTGACCCTTGCCGCCGTCGAGAAGAATCAAATCCGGCAGTCTGCCGAACCCTTCACCCGACTCCTCATTGAGCTGAAATTCATTAAGTCGTCTTGAAATAACCTCTGCCATTGAGCCGTAGTCATCCTGCCCCGAAAAGCCTTTGATGCTGAACCGGCGGTAGGATTTTTTGTGCGGCAAACCGTTTTTAAAAACCACCATACCTGCCACATTGTCACTGCCCGCGGTGTGAGAAATATCGTAGGATTCAATAAATTCAGGCGGCTTGCTTAAGCCCAGAAGCTGTGAAAGCTCATCAAGGGCAGCCGTTACTCCGCCGATTCTGCCCACGGACTGAGCCAGCTTTTCGGCTGCATTGTTTTTGCACATCTGCACAGTCTGAGCAAATTTACCTTTTTGCGGAATAAACAGCTCCGCCTTTTTGCCCGAAAGAGTTGTGAGCCACTGTTCAAGAAGCTCTTTATCTTCAATTTCACCGTCAAGTAAAATCTGCGACGGAACCTTTGCACCGCCCGAATAAAACTGCGCCACCATTTCACGGCGGGCAGAAGGAAGATTGTCTGCAAAGGGAAGAATAAAATATTTGCTTTCACGAAGTCTGCCCGAATCAAACCGAAGAATGCAAAGGCAGGCTTTTTCGTTTGTTTGTGAAATTGCAAAAACATCGCGGGGGCGGTTGTCTTCACTTACAACCTTTTGCTTTTCCGATGTTTTTTCAATTGAACGGATTTTGTCACGAAGTCTTGCGGCAAGCTCAAAATCAAGATTTTCCGCAGCCGCATTCATTTTATTTTTCAGATCAGCCAGCACATCGGCGCTGTCACCCTGCAAAAAGCGCAGCGCCTCATTCACGGCCTGATTGTATTCTTCTTTTGTCACCTTGCCGTTACAGGGAGCCATACACTGCTTGATAAAGTAGTTGAGGCAAGGCCGGCTTTTTCCGATTTCTTTGGGAAAAGCTTTGCTGCATCGGGGAAGCTGAAAAATTTTCAGCGCTTCGTCAACAGAATTGCGCACACTGAAGGAGCCTGTGTAAGGACCGATATACCGGGCATCGTCATCCTCTTTTTGCAAAACTGCCGAAATTTTTGGCCACTCCCCTTTTGTGACCTTGATGTAGCTATAACCCTTGTCATCTTTGAGAAGAATGTTATATTTCGGTGAATGCTGTTTAATAAGACTGCATTCAAGCACAAGGGCTTCAAACTCGCTGTCGGTGAGAATATAGTCAAAATCGTGAACATTCTCAACCATTTTGCGAACCTTTACGGAATGATTGTTCTGGGAGCCGAAATAAGTACTCACTCTGTTTTTGAGAGCCTTTGCCTTGCCCACATATATTATTTCATTTTTGCTGTTTTTCATAAGATAAACGCCGGGATTCTTTGGCAGCGCCATTGATTTTTTTCTCAATTCCTGCAAAGTCAGAACAATCACCTCCTAAAAAAATTCGGCACAGGAGACCCTGTGCCGTAATGTTTGATTATTCAGCAAAACCTGAGCTTACAAGCTTAACAAGCTCTTCAACAGCCTGCTCTTCATCAGCTCCGCCAGCGATGATGCGAATCTGTGTGCCGCCCATAATACCGAGAGAAAGAACACCGAGAAGACTCTTGGCGTTAACTCTTCTTTCTTCCTTTTCTACCCAGATTGATGATTTGAACTCATTAGCTTTCTGAATGAAAAAAGTTGCAGGGCGGGCGTGAAGACCAACCTGATTCTGAATCACTACATCTTTAACAAACATAACTTTATCTCCAATCAAATATAAGTTTCAACTTAAATCCTTAGTACATATTATATCACAAAACTTGTTCTCGTCAATGCAAAGATAATTAGATTTAAATAATTCGGCGGTGACTCCAAATGTGACATTTTTTTAAACCGCTGATTTGTGCAAAATTACAACACAAATTCCAATATTTATTGCATATTTACCATTTTTATGCGTCTTCTTCTAAGGATTCGATAAACTTCTTGTCTTTTTTGTCAAGCTCAGCGTTCAGAAGCATATCGGGACGCCTTTCTTTTGTGCGTTTTAACGACTGCTGACGGCGCCACTTTTCAATGTTGCCGTGATGCCCCGAAAGAAGCACGTCGGGCACCTTTTTGCCCATCCATTCAGGCGGGCGGGTGTATTGAGGGTATTCAAGCAAAGAAGAAAAATGACTTTCTTCGCTGAAAGCCTCTTCGTTTGCAAGCACACCGGGAAGCATTCGCGAAATGCTGTCGGCAAGAATAAGGGCAGGCAGTTCTCCGCCTGTGAGCACATAATCACCGATTGAAATTTCTTCATCCACAATTTCTTCAATTACTCTTTCGTCAATGCCCTCATAATGGCCGCAGAGAATGGCAATATTCTCTTCCTCAGCAAGCTCCCTGACCTTTGCCTGGGTGAGCACATTACCCTGGGGTGACATATAAATCAGCTTCGGTTTTTTACCTGTTTTTTCACAAAGGCTCTGATAACAGTCATAAATAGGCTGAGTCTGCATCACCATACCCATTCCGCCCCCGTAGGGCGCATCGTCCACACGGTTATGCTTATCCTTGGAAAAATCGCGGATATTGGTGCAGTTAATTTCAACCAGTCCCTTTTCTCTTGCTCTGCCGATTATGCTTTCACCCAACACGGTTTCACACATCTCGGGGAAAAGCGTGAGTATATCAATCCTCATCGTCAAAAATTCCTTTCAACGGTCTGATTTTTATTATTCCGGTTTCAACATTGACATCAATCACAACAGGGGGAATTGCAGGAATGAGATATTCCTTGCCATCCTCTGCCTTGATGTGCCACACGTCGTTGGCACCTGTTTCGCTGACATCGGAAAGAATACCGTAGCATTTTTCCTCATCGTCGGCATCAATAACTCTGCAATCCACAAGCTCGGCAATAAAATAAGAGCCTGCAGGAATTTTTGCATCGCTGCGCTTCATATAAAGCACGCGGTTACGCAGAGCAGTTGCTCCTTCAACGGTGTCAACGCCCTCAAGCTTCACGAGGGCAAGGTTGCCGTGAACACGGCTTGAAACAACCTTAACGGGCTTTTCGCCTTTTTTGTCAAAATAAAGAGTTTTGAACTGCTTAACAAATTCGGGTCCGTCACAACGGGGGTTAACTCTCATTTCACCTCTCACACCGTGGGTGCCCACAATCTGACCGATATCCAGATATTCTTTAATCATAATTATCACCTAAAAAAACAAGGGAGCACTCGGCTCCCTCATCATCTTACTCAATTTCAACAGAAATTTTTGTATCGTTTCTGCTGGCGGCTGAACGCATAACAATTCTGATTGCTTTTGCAATTCTGCCCTGCTTGCCGATAACTCTGCCCATATCCTCCTGAGCAACGTGAAGATGATACACAACTGTGCCCTCTTCGTCGGGCTCGTCAACATCAACACTTACTGCATCGGGATTGCTTACAAGTCCGCAAGCGATTTGAAGCAATAAATCTTTCATCACTATACCTCAGTCAGATTATTTAACGATACCGCTCTTCTTGAAGAGGTCTTTAACTGTATCTGTGGGCTGAGCGCCGTTAGCAAGCCATTTCTGAGCTGCTTCTTCGTTGATTTTGATGTTGTCTTCGCTCTTCATGGGGTCATAAGTGCCGATTTCTTCGATGAATCTGCCGTCACGGGGATATCTTGAATCCGCAACTACTACACGATAGAAAGGTGCCTTTTTAGCGCCCATACGACGCAATCTGATTTTTACTGCCATTTTTGTTTCCTCCAAAATTTATAAAAATTTAATTATATCCATCACTCAAAGGTGTTGAATTAAACGTTGAAGCCTTTTAACTGGCTCATATCAAACCTGCCTCTCCTGCGGCGTTTTTTGCCGGCGGAGTTCATCTGTTTGAACATTTTCTGCATATTTTTGTGCTGAGCAAGAAGCTTGTTGACTGCCTCAACATCTCTGCCGCAACCTGCCGCAATTCGGCGCTTGCGCGAGGGGTTGATAAGCTCAGGCTTTTCTCGCTCCTCAGGGGTCATTGACTGAATAATCGCTTTGATTTTATCAAACTGACTTTCGTCAATGTCAACGTCCTTAATCTGCTTGCCTACGCCCGGAATCATTGAAAGCATATCTTTGATTGAGCCCATTCGCTTAATCTGTTCAAGCTGATCCATAAGGTCGTTAAGGTCAAACTTGTTTTGCTTGAGCTTTTGTTCAAGTTCCTCGGCTTTTTTGTGGTCCAGCGCCATCTCAGCCTTTTCAATAAGGGAGAGCACATCGCCCATACCGAGAATTCTTGATGCCATTCGATCGGGGTGGAAAACATCTAGATCTCCGAGCTTTTCACCAAGACCGATGAATTTGATGGGCTTGCCCGTTACCGCGCGGATTGAAAGCGCCGCACCGCCTCGGGTGTCACCGTCGAGCTTTGTGAGCACAACACCGTCAATGCCCAAAGCATCGTCAAAGGTTTTGGCAACGTTAACAGCGTCCTGACCTGTCATTGCGTCAACAACGAAAAGAATTTCGTGAGGATGAACGCTTGCCTTAACATTTTTGAGCTCATCCATAAGAACTTCGTCAATATGGAGTCGGCCGGCTGTGTCAAGGAAAACATAGTCATAGCCCTGGTCTTTGGCAAGCTTGATTGCTGCGTTGGCAATTTCAACAGGGTTAATCTGACCCATTTCAAAAACAGGAACGCCTGCCTGCTCACCAACAACCTGAAGCTGTTTGATAGCCGCGGGACGGTAAATGTCACAGGCTACGAGCAAGGGTCGGTGACCTTGATTTTTGAGGCTTAACGCAATTTTGGCTGTGTGGGTTGTTTTACCTGAACCCTGCAAGCCGCACATCATAACAACCGTCGGAGGATGATTTGCAACTGCAAGCCTTGATTTTGTTCCGCCCATAAGAGCCGTTAACTCTTCGTTAACGATTTTTATAACCATCTGTGCGGGAGTGAGGCTTTCCATAACCTTTTCACCCACGGCACGCTCGGTAACTGATTTTGTGAAATCCTTGGCAACCTTATAGTTAACGTCGGCTTCAAGCAAAGCCATACGGACCTCACGCATAACCTCTTTAACATCTGCTTCTGTCAAAGAGCCTTTTGATTTCATTCGTTGGAATGCGGCTTCAAGTCTGTCGGAAAGACCTTCAAATGCCATAGAATTTCACCACCTGTCAACCTTCCATAATGAGAGTCTGAGCAACCGCTTTGATTTTGGCGGTGCAGTCATTGACCTCACGGGAAAGAGTATGTGTTCTGTTATATTCGCCGATTTCGTCGGCATAGGTCATTATCTCTTCAAGGCCGCTCTTCATGCTTTCAAAACGGCTAACAAGACCGAGGCGCTGTTCCATTTCGTGAAGCTGGGATTCAGCTCTTTTAATGGCATCGCGCACACCCTGACGGGTGATGCCTTCATTGGCGGCAATCTCAGAAAGAGACAAGTCATCGTTATAATAATAATTCAGAAACGCGTGTTGCTTGTCGGTGAGCATATCACCGTAAAAATCTATGAGAATAATAATGTCAAGATTTTTTGCCAAGAACAACACACCTCCTACATAACAAAACGGCTCCGCTGAAAGGGCGGTTACCGCTTCACATAATTTCAAACTGCCTGTAAAGTTTTTTTCTTTACAGGCAGTTATTATACAGTATAAATATCCCGTTGTCAAGAGGAATTTTGACTCTTTTTAAGATAGTTTTGCACAGGGGAATGTTCAAATGTTGTCAAATAGTTGTCAACAAAAAGCAATCCACAATCCATTGTGTTTTAAACCCCGAAGATATGCTCAAAACAGGCAAATCTTGTGCAAAACCTTGTGCAAAAGTTTTTAAAAAATATTTTGTTTTCGCTGATTTTGCACAAGAATTATTCAATCACGCCGAAATATCTTCCGATCCAATAGGGGAAGAGGAAGCTGGAGCCGCAGGGAGCCATTGAATCAGCCTGCTGGCCGTCGATTCTGAAAGCGTGAAGACCAAGATTTGAGAAAGGTCTTTCGTCCCAGGCAAAGGGCTTTGCAAGGCGCGGCTGACCGCCCCAACGAACGGGCTCATCATCATATTCAAGATTTTTACGCTTGCTGTTGATTATTGTGGGCTGGAGGAATTCAAGAGGATAATCCTCGAGCACCTTTACGCTTGCATCAACATCGCAGGGCTGTGAGGTGAATGCACCGTAAACAAAGTTGAAATAGGGATTACCCTCGATGCGCTCATAATCAAAATGATGCTTGAGACCCATAAGAATATAATTTCTGATTGCAGGGTCCTCTTCAAGGCGGAGATAAGCAAGGGTGTTGCACATTGCAAGGTTATCATCAATGTGGCACATATGACCGTCATCACACTTGTGATAAGCGGCATTGATAAGGAAGTGGTGGTCTTCAATCAATTCCATATATTTTTTCTGATATTTTTCATCGCCTGACATGTGGTAAGAAATTTTGAGGAAAGCAAGCATTTCAAGAGAGTTTACACCCTTTTCCCACATCCACATGCTGTCGTTGTTAAGGGCATGTTCATTCCAGCAGGCCCAGGTGGTGGGCTTTGAATCCCAGTCCATAAGATAGCCGTCATTATCAAGTATATGGTCGGTGATGTTGCACACAGCTTCTCTGATTTCTGCCTTTTCGTCTTCATCGGCAAGCAAATCATAATAAAGTGAAAAGCCCATATAGTGGCCTGTCATCTCATCTGATGAGGTTTCACCAAGCCATTCATAAGTGCCGTCAGATGAGCGGTGCCACTCCTGGCCGATATCCTGAGTATCAAGACCCTTGCCCCAATCCTTTTCGTCAGGGTAGCGCACTGCTCTTGCAGTGAAGCCCTTGATTTCGGGAGCACGGGTGAGCACAAGCATTGCCTCTTTGCAGCGACGGGCAGCAGCGCGGACCTTTTCATCCTTTGTTACGGCATAGCACATACAAAGGGAAGAAAGATATGTCTGAGTCCACAAGCCGTCGTTGTCTGTGATTCTTGACGGTGCACTCTTTGCAATGTCACCGTCAACAATGCCTGTGATTGAAGTCACAAAACCATCTTTGCGGGGGAAATATTTTTCGGTCTGTTCAAAAATATATTTTGCTTTTTCTTCAAGAGTCATTTCCTTGAAGAAGATTTTAACAACACCGTTTTTGGTGCCTGTGTAAAGCTCACCGTCTTTTTCACAAACGGCAGTAACATCGGTATCAAGAGCATATCTCATTGCAGGAAGATATTTTGCGCCGCCCATAGAAATGAGCACTGCGCCGGCTTCTGTTCCCACAAAAGCATTACCCTCTGCGGTGAAAGTGATTGCATACACTTTTTCTTCCGGGAGAGCGGGAATCTGCTTGTGTGAATACCATCCGCTTTTGTAGTCATAGATAAACAGGCCTTCATCGGCACCAACCCAGAGATAGCCTATGTTATCGAATGCAATGGCGTTGATTTTGATTTCGGGCATTGTGGAATGCTCGGGGAAAATGCATCTCCATGTTTTTCTTTTGCCCTCAAGGCGCTGAACGGAGCGTTGGTTTGCAATGCACACTCTTCCCCTTTTTTCGTCAACACAGAAACAGCTGAACTCTGTTTCCTGCTCAAAAACAAAACCGTCGTTTTCCTGCTTATAAAGCTTGGTTGGAGTGAGCACAAAAAGATTCGCGTCTCCACCCATTGCAGTAATTTCTTCATCAAAAGTCTGCACCAATCTGATGTTGTTTTCATTCACGGAGTAAACGGAGTTGCCGCTGACTGCATAAACAGTTTTACCAAAAGAATAAACACAGGTGAAGGGCATTTTTTCTCCGCAAGCAAACCATTCGCCGTCGCAAAGCTTAAAAAGACCGTCATTACCTGCAGCGTAAACAACCTTGCCGTCGCAGGCAAGAGATTTTACATCTGCCTCAAGAGGGAATTTTTTCGTGCATTTCTGCATAAATGTGGATGTTTTATATACTTTATTCATAGCTTTCTCCAATAAAATTATTTTTCGGCTTTGGCTGTATTATATAGCATTCCTCTGCCAATTTCAATGTTTTTTCAAAATCGACAAATAAAAAGAACGATGTTCATCACAAACACCGTTCTTATAACCTTATGCAATACCGAGTTTTTTTGCCATTTCGGCTGTTTTGAGTTCAAGAAGCTTGGATATACCCTCTTCCTGCATTGTAACGCCGTAGAGAACATCTGCTTCTTCCATTGTGCCGCGACGGTGAGTGATGAGAATGAACTGTGTGTTTCTTGTCATTCTGCGAACATACTTTGCATAGCGTGTTACGTTAACGTCGTCAAGGGCTGCCTCAACCTCATCAAAGATACAGAACGGAGCAGGTGAAACCTTGAGAATTGCAAAAAGAAGCGCAATTGCAGAAAGTCCCTTTTCACCGCCCGAAAGCAGGTCAATGTTCTGAACATTTTTGCCGGGGGGCTGAACCTTGATTTCGATGTTACATTCAAGCACGTCAAGCTCGTTTTCAAGCACAAGCTCCGCCTTGCCGCCACCAAAAAGTTCAACAAAGGTTTCGCCGAAGAATGAGTTGATTTTGACAAACTGCTCTCTGAACTGTTCCGACATTTTGTCGGTGAGCTCTTTGATGAGCTTATCAAGCTCGGCACGGGATTTTTCAATATCTTCAAGCTGAGCGGACATAAACTCAAAACGCTGAGAAACCTCTTCGTATTCTTCAATAGCGCCCACGTTTACGTTGCCCAAGGCTCTGATTTTGCCCTTGATTTCCTGAAGCTGGCGGTTTGCCTGAGCGTGGTCTTCAATAACAATATTAAGCTCCTCTGCTTCACGCTTTGTGAGCTGATATTCGTCAAAGAGCTTGTTAACGGCATCGTCAAGCTGTTTTTCCATTGTGAGCTTACGCTCTTCAAGGCGGGCAAGCTCACCGCTGATTTTTTCTCTTTCGGCGGTTTTCATACGCTCTTCAATGCGAAGCTTGGCATCCCTTGCGTCGCAGTCGGAATGCTGCTGATTGAGAGCGTCAATCTGCTCGCTCGCTTCCTTGCTCTGACGGTGAAGTGTATCGGCAATAGCGGAAAGCTCAACAATTTTATTTTTAATTTCTTTGTTGATGTCAAGAATTGAGTTAATTTCACTGTTAAGGTCTTCAACTCTGCCCTCGTGGCCTGCCATACGGCTGCGGAGAATTTCCATAGCCTCACGGCGTGCCTGTGCATCCTTTTCAAGGGCAAGGATGTCAAGGTTAATCTGTGCCTCTTTCTGTGCAAGCTCCTCCTTAAGGGCTTCAAGCTCTTCACGGGAGTGAGAGGCGCTGTCCATATCGTCACGCAAAGCTTTCATTTCACCGCCAAGACTCTCAATCTCTTTGAGGGCAACGGCTTTCATTTCTTCAAGCTCGGCTATGCGCTGAGATGAACGGTGCTTTTCTCTGCGAAGCTCCTCAAGGGCTGCATTGGCTGTGTCAAGCTTGCCCTGAACAAGCTCATATTCACTTTCCTTTCGGATAATGTCTTCCTGAGCTCTTGTGAGGTCTGCCTGAGAAGCATCAAGCTCTGCCTGAGCCTGAGAAAGCTCCTCACTCAGGCGTTTATATTCGGCTTTAACGGTATCAATATCTTCCTGAGCCTTTTTAACGGCTGAATTAAGCTTGTCAATTTCATTACCGCGGTTGAGAATGCCTGCATTCTGGCCTCTTGAACCGCCGGTGATTGAACCGCCTGCATTGATCACCTGACCGTCAAGGGTAACAATCTTGAAGCGGTAGGAATATCTTTTTGCCATAGAAACGGCGCTGTCCAAATCCTCTGCAACGGCAGTTCTGCCAAGGAGAGATTTGATAATCTCGCTGTATTTTGAATCGTAATCAAGAAGCTTATCTGCCATATCCACAAAGCCGTAGCAATCATCAAGACCCTTTTCGGTAAATTCCTTTGCCTTAACCGAGGTCAGAGGCAGGAATGTGGCGCGGCCGCCCTTTGACTCCTTGAGGAAATTGATGGCGCGCTTTGCATCATTTTCATCGTCTGTTACGATGTTCTGAACGGCATTACCCAGAGCAGTTTCAACCGCAACGGCATATTCACCCTTAACGCTGATAAGCTGAGAAAGTGTGCCGTGAATTCCTCGCAATGTTCCGCCCTTACCCTCACGGATAACAGCCTTAACGCTGCCGGAATATCCTTCCATATTCTTTTCCATATCTTCAAGAATATGAATACGGCCTGTTTTCTGATGAATTTCAAGAGTTTTTGCGTCAATTTCCGCTTTAAGGCTCTGCACCTTTTCGCTCCTTGACTGAACTCTCATATTATAGCCTGCAACTGCGTTTGCAATTTCAGAGGCTCTTGCTTTGATTTCTTCAAGCTCTGCTCCGCATTTTTCGGCATTTGAGGTGAGCTGGTTAACATAATCCGCTCTTGAAGTGAGCACGCCTTCGATGTTGGAAATTCGTGCCGAAATTTCTTCAATAGATGAAACGGCTGTGGTTTCGTCAATTCTCTTTTCGGCAATGGCATTGGTGAGGTCGGCAATTTTTTGTGAAATTTCTGCCTGCTTTTCGGCAAATTCAGAATTTTCAAGCTTAACTGAATTGATTTTTGCATTGGCAGAGTCAAGCTCCGCTTTTTTTGCAGAAATGTCTGCAAGGATTTTTTCGATAATCTCAGTGCCTTCACGAAGCTGATTTTCAAGCGACTGCTCTGTGTCGGTGGCTTCGCTTACATCCTTTTTAAGGCGCTCAACGGTGTTGAGATTATGCTCAATTGTATTTTTTTCAACAGCAATAACCGACTCCTTCTGAGCAGCCTGTTCCTCCCAGAGCTGACGGTTTTTGCGGATTTCTTCAATTCTTACGTTAATGTCCTGACCTGCGGCAACGGCAGAATCCATTTCATCGCGGATTGCCTCAAGCTGATTTTCAACATCATCATACTGAGCCTTGGCAATAGAAAGCTTGTCCTCCTGCTCCTTGAGCTTCTTTTTGGAGGACTCAATTGTGTGAAGCCACAAGCCGATTTCAAGATTTTTCTTCTCTTTGGCAAGCACCAAAAACTTCTGAGCCTTTTCACTCTGAATTTTAAGGGGACCTACACGGCTTTCAAGCTCTGAAAGAATGTCGCGAAGACGAACCATATTTTCTTCCGCCTGCTGAAGTCTGCGGTTTGCATCGCTTCTGCGGTAACGGTAATGAGAAATGCCCGCAGCCTCTTCAAGCATATCACGGCGCTGACCTGATTTGGAAGAAATAAGGTCGGCAACTCTGCCCTGGCTGACCATTGAATAACCGTCACGGCCGAGACCTGTGTCCATAAACAACTCGTGAATATCACGAAGACGGACAGCTTCGGCATTGAGGCGGTATTCACTTTCGCCTGAACGGTAGTATCTTCTTGTAACGGCAACCTCATCGCTATCGCAGTTGAGAGAACGGTCCTTGTTGTCAAGTCGCAAGGTAACCTCCGCAAAGCCGAGAGGCTTACGGATTTTTGTTCCGCCGAAGATAACATCTTCCATTTTTGAACCGCGGAGATTTTTGGTTGACTGCTCGCCGAGAACCCAGCGCACAGCATCGGCAATGTTACTTTTGCCCGAGCCGTTGGGGCCAACAACAGCAGTTATTCCGTTATTAAAATTAAAAACGGTTTTGTCGGGGAACGATTTGAACCCCTGCATCTCAAGTGCTTTAAGTATCATAGCTTTATTCCTTTATAAGAATCTGATATTTTTTCAAATCCCTGTTTTCTTTTATGACAAGATTATAACCTTTTTCACCAAGCAAAATCAAGTTTTGTTTTTTCTGCCCCAGAGCCTGTGACAAAGCTCCGCACGGCACAAAAACGGTGCAATGGGTTACATTCTTATTTTTCAATTCATCAAGTATCAAATTATAATAAATTCTGCTTTCACAAAGCTCCTTAAAGGCGGGGTGATACGCCCCAGCTACGAAGCCTTCCTCCACATTGCCTCCCGAATGAAGACCCACGCGGATTACCTTAAGCTGAGCCTTATGAAACATCATAAGAAGCTGTGAGCAGATGTCAACCGCTTCCTCAACACCTTGGGGAGCGTACTCCCCTTTTTCAAAAAGCTCGGCAAGGTGGGTGTTTTCCAGAACAACTGTTGGGTAAATTCTCACCGTATCGGGTGAAAGAGCAATAATTTTCTGCGCCGTTTCAAGGCTTTCATCACCGTCGGAGCCGTAAAGCCCTGTCATCATCTGAAGCCCCGTTTCAAAGCCGTAGGCCTTAAGCATTTTAACGGCATTTTCAACATCGAGGGCGGTGTGACCTCTTTGGTTTAACCGAAGCACCTCGTCATCCATACTCTGCGCACCCAATTCAACGGCGGTAACCTTGTGCGCCTTCAAAAGAGCACAGATTTCATCGTCAATGCAATCGGGGCGGGTAGAAATTCTTATTCCCTTGAATTTTTCGCCGTCAATATATCCTGCCGCCGCCTGCAAAAGAGAGAGCATATATCCCCTTTCTATCGCGGTAAAGCTTCCGCCGAAAAAAGCAATTTCGGCATTTTTAAGGTTCGGATTTTCCATAGCCTTGCTGACAGCTGAATGAACATCCTCAGCAGTCAGCTCTTTTATCTGCCCGGATATACTTTTCTGATTACAGAAGCTGCATTGATGGGGGCAGCCCTTGTGGGGCACAAACAGCCCTACGGTTATATGCCTCAAAGTCCCATCAGCTCCAGAGCCTCTTTGGCGGCAAGCTGTTCGGCCTTCTTTTTGCTTGTGCCGATTCCTCTGCCGATCACATTGGAGTTGAGGTGCACCTCAACCTCAAATCGCTTGTCGTGGTCGGGACCGGTTTCACCAACGAGAACATACTCAATAATTTCACCGGGGTTACGCTGAATAACCTCCTGCAAAACTGTTTTGTGGTCTTTGAAGCCTCTGTGCTTCCTGACCGCTTCATCTATGTATTTCAAAACAAATCCCTTTGCCGCATCCATTCCTCCGTCAAGGTAAATGGCGGCAATCAATGCCTCAAAGGCATCTGCCAGAATAGACGGTCTTTTGAAGCCCTCGGTGCAGATTTCACCTCTGCCGAGAAGAAGATATTTACCCAAATCAATTTCACGAGCAAATTCACTCAGACTCTTTTCGCAAACGGTTGCGGCGCGGAGCTTTGTCAAGTCACCCTCGGGCAAGGTTTTGTAGTTCATGTAAAATTTTTCGGCTGTGATAATTCCCAAAACAGAGTCACCCAAAAATTCAAGTCGTTCGTTGCTTTCTACCCTTGAACCGCCGTTTTCGTTGGCATAGGAAGAATGGGTCAGTGCTGTTTCAAGCAAATCTTCATTTTTGAAGGTGTAGCCGATTTTATTTTGCAATTCTTCAAACTTCATTATATTTTGCACACTCCTTTCTCATATAGTCCATACTTCTTTGAGAAAGCGTTTCATAACGCAATTTTTTGTCTCTGATTTTTTCGGGAAGAGGCGGCAGCACACCAAAATTGGCACCCATCGGCTGAAAATCCTTGACCATCGGGTCGCTGATATATCGGCTCAGCGCACCAATCATTGAAAAATCGGGGAAGGTTACCGTTTCTTTGCCCTTTAATCTGAGAGCCATATTGAGCCCTGCCATAATTCCTGCGGCGGCAGATTCCATATAGCCCTCAACACCTGTCATCTGACCGGCAAAAAACAGATTTTCACGGCCTCTGAAGGAAAAATCACTGTTGAGGAGTCTGGGTGAGTCGATGAATGTATTGCGGTGCATAACCCCGTAGCGGACAAATTCGGCATTTCTGAGCGCAGGAATCATAGAAAAAACTCTTTTCTGCTCACCGAATTTAAGGTTTGTCTGAAAGCCCACAAGGTTATACATTGAGCCGTCGGCATTTTCTTTGCGAAGCTGAAGCACCGCCCAGGGTCTGTGGCCTGTGCGGGGGTCACGGAGGCCTACCGGCTTAAGAGGTCCGAAACGCATTGTGTCGGCACCGCGGGATGCCATAATTTCAATGGGCATACATCCTTCGTACACACCTTTCTTTTTGTCAAAGGAGTGAAGCTCGGCACCTTCTGCGCTGACGAGAGCCTCGTGAAAAGCTTCGTACTCTTCTTTATTCATAGGGCAGTTGATATAGTCATCCTCACCGCCACGGTCATAGCGCGACTGGGTGAAGGCACTTTCCATATCAATGCTTTCTGCGGTAACGATAGGTGCGGCGGCATCAAAAAAGCTCAGGTTTCCGCCGCATAGATTTTTTATATCCTCGGCAAGCTCATCACTTGCAAGAGGACCTGCGGCAATAATCACGTTGCCGTCAGGCACTTTTGTGACCTCTCTCGACTCAACGGTGATGTTGGGGTGAGAGAGGATTTTTTCTGTTATAAGGCGTGAAAATTCATCACGGTCAACTGCAAGAGCTCCGCCTGCGGGAACCTTTGTCTTTTTGGCACATTCCACACAAAGGGAGCCGAGCAGCTCCATTTCTGCCTTGAGGAGTCCTGCCGCAGAGCCGAGGCGCTCCGCCTTAAGAGAGTTTGAGCACACAAGCTCGGCAAGATTTTCACTTTTGTGAGCAGGGGATTTTTTGTGAGGCTTCATTTCTGCAAGGGTAACCTTAAAGCCTCTGTTGGCAAGAGCCCACGCGGCTTCAACGCCTGCGAGACCTCCGCCCACAACAAGTACATCACTCATGGTTAATCTTCTTTCTTTTTAGATTTACGCTCTGCCTTTTTCTCAAATCCGCAGTTTTCGTCAAGGCAAACGAGCAATCCGCCCTTGCGCTTGAAAAGTGATTTTCCGCAGTTGGGGCAATTATCGTCGGTGGGTTTATCCCATGTCATAAAGTCGCAGGTGGGCCAGCTGTCACAGCCGAAGAAGGTGTAACCCTTTTTGCTCTTCTTTTCAATAACCTCTGCGCCGCACTTGGGGCACTTGGCATTGGTTTTGGTAACAAGGGGCTTTGCGTTTTTGCACTCGGGATAACCGGGGCAGGCAAGGAAACGGCCGAAGCGACCTGTTTTGATAACCATAAGACGACCGCACTTTTCACAGGGGATGTCGGTAACATCCTCTTCAAGGCGGATTTTGACGTCCTTCATATCGTCCTTTGCCTTCTGGAGAGTTTTGTCAAATTCATCATAGAAGGTGTGGAGCATCTGAATATAATCTTCCTTGCCCTCACCAACCTCGTCAAGCTGAGTTTCCATTGATGCGGTGAATTTTGCATTAACAATTTTGGGGAAACGCTCCTTGAGAAGACCTGTTGTTGCCTCACCCAATTCGGTGGGAACAAGAAGCTTTGCCTGACGCTTGATATATTCACGCTTTGTGATTGTTGTGATAATGGTGGCATAGGTGCTCGGTCTGCCGATGCCGTTTTCTTCCATAGCTTTGATGAGTGAAGCTTCGGTAAATCTTGCGGGGGGCTGAGTGAAATGCTGATTACCGAAAAGCTCCTTGAGCTTAACATTGTCGCCCTGGTTGAGCTCGGGAAGCTTTTTGTTGCCTTCCTCATCCTCATCATCGGTGCCCTCTTCATAAAGGGTTGTGAAGCCGTCAAACTTCACGCTGTAGCCTGCAGCTGTGAAAAGGCAGAACTTGCCCTTTGCCATATCTTCATCGGTTGCACCTGTAATTTCGGCTTTAACCGTGTTCTGAACACAGGAAGCCATCAATGAAGCAATAAAGCGCTTCCAGATAAGGCTGTAAAGCTTATACTGGTCAGCAGTGAGGCTGCCCTTTACTCTTTCGGGAGTAAGTGAGGGAATAGCCGGTCTGATAGCTTCGTGGCCATCCTGTGCATTGCTTCTTGATTTGAAATATCTGGGCTTCTCGGGAAGATATTTTTCACCGTAAGCAGATACGATGTATTCATTTGCGGCGGCTCTTGCTTCTTCGGAAATTCGAAGAGAGTCAGTTCTCATATAGGTAATAAGACCTGTTGTGCCGATGCCCGCAACGTCAATACCTTCATACAGCTCCTGAGCGGTACGCATTGTGCGCTGTGACTGGAAGCCGAGCTTTCTCGAAGCCTCCTGCTGGAGGGTAGAGGTAATAAAGGGAGGGGCGGGGTTCTTTTTTCTTGTGCCCTTCTTAAGTGAGGTCACATTGTATTTTGCGCCGTCAAGGCGGGCAACATAGGCGTCTGCCTGCTCTTTGTTTGTGATTTTAACCTTGCCTGTTTCGTCACCCGCAAATGCGGCAGAAAAAATCTTGCGGCAAGGGGCTGTGAATTTGGCATCAAGTGACCAATATTCCTCGGGCACAAATGCACGGATTTCATTTTCACGGTCAACAATCAGCCTTACCGCAACGCTCTGAACACGGCCTGCAGAAAGACCGCGTCGGATTTTTTGCGAAATGAAGGGACTGAGCTTATAACCAACCAAACGGTCAAGAATTCTTCTTGCCTGCTGAGCATTAACTAAATCAAGGTCAATGCTTCGGGGAGCTTTCATACCGCTTTCGATACCCGACTTTGTGATTTCATTGAATGTAACGCGGTTGCTTGCGTTAACATCAAGGTCAAGAAGCGCCGCAAGATGCCACGAAATGGCTTCTCCCTCGCGGTCAGGGTCGGTTGCAAGAAGAACTTCGTCGCTGTTTTTAACCTTTTCTTTAAGCTCTTTAACAAGCTTTTCCTTGCCCTTGATAATTGCATACTTGGGAGCAAAGTCATTTTTTATATCTACGCTCAGACGGGCGGCGGGCAAATCACGGATGTGACCCATAGACGCGGTAACATCGTACTCCTTGCCCAGATATTTTTTGATTGTTTTAACCTTGGTAGGCGACTCAACAATAATCAGTTTTGACATAGAACATCTTCCTATCATTTTTTAAGATAGAGCTTTCCCGGTCGGGGCTCAACAAGCTCCCACAGCTCAAGCTCGGTCACGGCAGAAAAGATTCTTGTGAAATCCATTGCCGTTTTTCTTGCAATATCATCAATATGTATCGGCTCATCACCGAAAACCGAATAGACGGTTTTTGCATCCTCAGATATGCCGCTGAGGTCCTTGACCTGAGAAAAGGTTTCTTTGTTAAAGCTTTCCTCTTTCTTTTCCATACGGCTTTTGGTGTTTATATATTCCACCGAATCCGTCATTTGCAGTTCATTTTCAATTTTATTTATATCTATTGCCTTCGGGTATTTCACCGCATAAGGATAAAGCACATCAAAAGCAGAAAACACCGGCTTTGCACCGTCGTTTATCAGCTTGTGAACGCCCAGAAACTTGCTGCTTAGCACATTGCCCGGCACGGCATAAACATCACGACCCTGTTCGAGGGCAAGATTTGCCGTAATCAGAGAGCCGCTTTTAACACCCGCTTCAATCACAACCGTTCCGTGGCAAAAGCCTGAAATCAGCCTGTTCCTCACGGGAAAATTATATGAGCTCGCAGGGGTAAGAGGCGGATATTCACTGACCAACGCTCCGTTTGAAGCAATTCTTTCGCGAAGCTCAGAGTTTGACTTAAGATAATCCGTACCAAAACCGCACCCCAGCACCGCAAGGGTCTTACCCCCTGCCTCAAGAGCGCCCAGATGCGCCGCACTGTCCACACCAAGCGCACCGCCCGAGACAATGATTCCCCCGGAGCGGGTTATGGACGCCGACAGGCTTTTGGCAATGGCAAGGCTTGTTTCGTCAGCCTCTCTTGTGCCCACAACAGCAACAGCTATTTTATGAATTAAAAATTTCAACTCTCCTTGATAATAAATCACCGCAGGCAAATCGTCAAGAGGTTTTAACATTCTGGGATAAAGTTTTTCGTCGGGAGTTACGGCATTGCAATTGTATTTAAAGCAATTTTCCATAACCTCATAAGCTTTATCCAAGGATGATTTTTTGAGTTTTTCTATTTGTGCCGGAGTAAAAATTCCCGAAATGCGCCATTCGTACTCGCCGCTTTCAAAAAGCTCCTTAGCAGAGCCGAAGTAGGCAATCATTTCACTTGTTTTGCGGCAGCCTGCACCCAGCGCCAGCTGATACCATATCCAATGCTCAAGAGCCACGGCGCACCATCTCCCAAATCAGAATTGCCGCCGCGGTGGAGGCATTGAGGGACTCTGCCCTGCCGAGCATCGGAATTGTAATTTTACCGTCGGCGGCATCCATTGTTTCGGGGGTAACTCCGTTGCCTTCGTTGCCCACAATAAGAATAACTCCGCCCGATAAATCTGCCTCGGTTATTTTTTGCGCCGAGCTCTGAGGAGTTGAAGCGTACACTTTAACGCCATCTTTTTGAGCTGAACGGATAAAGCCGATAACATCGTCACATTCAATAATATTCAGCCTGAAAAATGCACCCATACACGCTCTGAGTGCCTTTGGGTTGTAAATGTCACAGCCTCCGCTGACAATCAAACCGTCAATACCCATTGCCTCAGCCGTTCTTGCAACGGCGCCGAGGTTGGACGGGTCCTGAACGTTTTCCAAAAAAATATATTTGCCGCAAGGATGGATTTTATTCCCGTCAGCAGAGCTGTTTTTGACCCCGCAGATGCAGAACATTCCCTGAGGACCCTGCGTATCGGAAAGCTTTTTGCTCACTTCTTCACTGATGCAATAGCTCTCTTTGGCTACACTTATAACAGTATTGTAAAAATCAGCAAACTTTTCTTTTGCCTTTTCGGTGAAAAAAAACTGCAGAATATCCCCACCGCTTATTGCCGCATCACCGCAAAGACGGGCACCTTCAACAAAGAACCTTCCGTTCCTGCGGCGTTGAGAAGCGCTGTCACGAAGAGAAACAGCAAGCTTTATTTTTTCGTTGTTTTTTGATGTGATATTTTCCAATTTCACTTCACCTCTAAGCCTGAAATAAAATGCCGATTTAATGAAAAAGTCACGCCCTTCAGCAAAAAAGGGCGTGATTACAGATTATTATTTAAGAGCTTCTTTAGCCTTCTCTGTGAGAGCTGTGAAAGCAGCTGCGTCTGAAACAGCGATTTCAGCAAGCATCTTTCTGTTGAGAGTGATGCCGGCTTTGTTAAGGCCGTTGATGAATGATGAATAGTTCATACCGTTCATCTTTGCTGCTGCAGAAATTCTTGTGATCCAAAGGCGGCGGAAATCGCGCTTCTTCTGCTTACGGCCGATGTAAGCATACTGGCCTGATTTCATAACTGCCTGTTTTGCTGTTCTGAAAAGCTTGCTCTTTGAGCCATAGTAGCCCTTTGCCATTTTGAGCACTTTATTTCTTCTCTTGCGAGTCATTGTCGCACCCTTAATACGTGCCATGTTACGTTACCTCCGTTATTTTAATTCGATATTATTTGTAAGGAATAAGACGTTTGATCTGATTTACGTTTGTCTTATCAGCAACAGTTGTCTGACGAAGACCTCTCTTGCGCTTTGTTGACTTTTTGTTGAGGATGTGAGATTTGTTTGCATGAGCACGGATGGGTTTTCCGTTCTTTGACATCTTAAAGCGTTTCTTTGCGCCTGAGTGAGTTTTGATTTTAGGCATAATGGTTTTCCTCCTTATTAAAATTCATTGTTTATTTGGCTGCTTTTGCCGCAAGGAACATCAGCATAGAACGGCCTTCAAGCTTTGCGGGCTTTTCAACTGTTCCGTATTCTGCACAAGCTTCGGCAAAATTCTGCATAGGTACAAGTCCGTGTTCGGGGTGAGCCATTTCGCGACCTCTGAAACGGATGGACACCTTAACCTTGTTACCGGCTTTCAAAAACTTGATAGCGTGGTTAACTTTTGTGTCAAAGTCGTGAGTGTCAATGTTGAGAGACAAGCGTACTTCTTTAATCTCAACAACCTTCTGGTTTTTCTTGTTTTCCTTTTCGCGCTTTGCCTGGTCAAAACGGTACTTACCGTAATCCATAATCTTGCACACAGGCGGTTTTGCCTGGGGCGCAATCTTAACAAGGTCAAAGTTGCTCTGCTCAGCAAGCTTCAATGCTTCGCTTGCACTCATAACGCCAAGCTGCTCGCCGTCGTTAGAAATTACTCTGACTTCTTTGTCACGGATTTCCTCGTTAATCTGCAGTTCTTTAGTACTGATATTCAAGCACCTCCAAAATAAAAATAAATGCGGACAGTAGTTCACCGTCCGCATAAAAATCAATAAGCACAATGCCCCCAAAGGAGCCGGATTATTGACCCTGACGGACGACACCGTTTGGGTGGGAACACACCTGTTCCGCTTTGTTGTGAGAGAATTATATACTATCAGAACCGTTTTGTCAATAGTTTTTTGAATTTATTTCTGAGTTTTACGGTTGACTTCAAAAACAGTGATGTTGTATAATCAAAAAAACAGATTTTTATTCAAAGGGATGAGTTTATGTATAAAGTCGGCGTCTGCGGACATTTCGCCTTCGGCGAACAATTCAACAGCGGGCAGAAGGATAAAACACGTTCAATTCACGCGGCTCTTGTTAAAGCGCTGGGCGAAGAGAAGGTTGCCGCCCTTGACACAAGAGGCTGGAGCAAAAACCCCGTGGCCTTTGCCCTTAAATGCCGCAAGCTTATCAGTGAATGTGAAAACATCATCATGCTTCCGGGTGAAAATGCTCTCAAAATTATTCCTGCCTTATTTGAAGCTTTTAACATCATCTATAAAAGAAAGCTTCACTACGTTGTTGTCGGAGGCTGGCTTGTCGACCATCTGAAGAAAAATCCCTCTCTGATAAAGCCGGTGAAGAAGCTTGACTGCATTTATGTTGAGCTGAAATCAATGAAAACAAACCTTGAAAAAATGGGCTTTGACAATGTTTATTTCAAGCCCAAATTTCGCGAGACTAATGCCATTTCATCCGAGGAGCTTTATTTTCCTGCCGGAGAGCCCTACAGAGTGTGCACGTTTTCAAGAATCTGCTATTCAAAAGGCATTGAAGACGCCATTGAGGCAGTAAGATATGTCAACAGTACTTTGGGCAGAACAGTGTATAACCTTGACATCTACGGACTCCCCGACAATGAATACATTGAGCGCTTTGAAGAACTGAAAAAAGACTTTGAGCCTTTCATTAATTATAAGGGCTATATTCAGGGCACTGCCGCCAGTTCAAAGGAACTTCACACCTGCTTTGCAATGCTTTTCCCCACCTGGTATGAAGGTGAAGGTTTCGCAGGCACCGTTGTCGATGCTTTCTGCGCAGGTGTTCCCGTCATCGCAACCGATTGGAAATACAATGAAGAAGTTATCACCCACGGCAGCGACGGTATCATTTACAGCGTTAATGAAAGAGAAAAGCTCAAGGACATCCTTCTTGAGGTTGCACAAAACCCTGACATTCTCAACAATATGAGAGTTAACTGTCTTAACCATGCAGGCGAATTCAGCCCGCAAAAAGGCGTTAAGGTGATTATTGACCGGCTGAAATAAAGAGGAATTAAAATGAGTGTTAAACGGATGCTCTGCTGTATGAGCAGCATGAACATGGGCGGTGCGGAGACGTTTCTGATGAAGCAATACCGCCGCCTTGACAGAGAAAAATATCAGCTTGATTTTTGCGTCAATGTGCAGGAAAGATGCGCTTATGACGACGAAATCGAAGCTCTCGGCGGACGGATTTTCAGAATTCCGCCTAAAACCAAAGACCCGGTTACCTGCCTTTCTTCTTTGAAAAAAATTGTCAAAGACAACGGCTATGAGGCCGTCTTCAGCTCCTCTGCCAAAGCAGGAGTTGCCCTTGACCTTCTTGCCGCTAAGGCAGGCGGAGCAAAGCGCCTGATTCACCGCTCCAGCAGTGCAGGTGATGACGGCGGAAGAGTCGAGAAGCTGCTCGGCACCGTAATCGGCCCCCTTACCAAAATTGTTCCCGACGTGAGGCTTGCGCCCTCGGTGCTTGCGGCAGAATTCTGCTTCGGCAAGGGCTGCGTTGAAAAAGGCGAGGCACACATTCTCAACAACGGAATTGATACTGATGTTTTTTCATATTCTGATAAACTGAGAGCCGAATCAAGAAAGGTGCTTGGCCTCGGCGATGAATTCACCCTCATTCATGTGGGCAGATTTGTGGGAGTTAAAAACCACGATTTTCTCGTTGACGTTTTTGAGCAGGTAACAAAAGCTCACCCGAACTCAAAGCTTGTTCTCGTGGGTGTTGGCGAGTTGGAAGAAAAAATCCGCACCAAGGTGCAGAAAAAAGAACTTGCCGAAAAGGTGCTTTTCCTCGGCGCAAGAAAAGATATCCCTGCCCTTCTCAGCGCGGCAGATGTTCTTGTTTTTCCCTCTTTTTATGAGGGTATGCCAAATGCCGTTATTGAGGCGCAGGCGTTGTCTTTGCGTTGCATTGTTTCAGACAAAATCACCTCTGAATGCCGCATAACCGACCTGGTTGACTTTTTGCCTTTGGGTGATGCACGGCAATGGGCGCAGAAAATCCTTCCCCTTGCCGACGGCTACGAAAGAAAAAATATGGCGGAGCATTTTAAAAAAATCAGATATGATGCCCAAAGCACCCTTGATGATTTTGTGAAATACTGCTTCGGAGAATAAATTTTAAACCGACCTGTATTGAGGTCGGTTTTTTGTTGCATTTTTCTCAGAAAGGTATATAATATCCGTGAACGAAAGGAGTGTGTAAAATGGCAAAGAAAAATATCGATATGTGCAACGGTCCTCTTTTTTCGGGAATAATCCGTCACACCGTGCCAATTATTCTCACAAGCGTTTTGCAGCTTCTTTTCAACGCCGCCGATCTGGTCATTGTCGGCCGATTCTGCGGAAGTATTTCCGTTGCGGCAGTTGGTGCAACAGGCTCTCTGACAAATCTCATCGTCAACCTTTTTATCGGTCTTTCCGTCGGTTGCGGTGTAAGCGTAGCTCAGGCTATCGGCGCAAAGGATGACGAAGCCACCCACCGCACAATTCACACAGCTATTCCTGCCGCAATAATCAGCGGAGTTGTGCTGACGGTTATCGGGGTTTCTTTGTCCGGAACCTTTCTCGGTTGGATGGGCACTCCCGAAAATGTGCTTGAGCTTTCAGCGGTGTATATGAAAATTTATTTTTGCGGAATGACATTTAATATGGTATATAACTTCGGTGCATCCATTCTCCGCGCCGCAGGGGACACAAAAGGTCCTCTTCTTTATCTCTCCTGCGCAGGCGTTATCAATGTTATTCTCAATGTTTTTTTCGTCACAAGATTCCATATGAATGTTGCCGGCGTTGCTCTTGCAACAGCAATTTCTCAGGGCATTTCAGCAGTACTCGTTGTCATAGCTCTTATGAAGCGCAAAGATGCCTGCAGATTCAGCTTTAAAAAGATGCATTTTTATTCCCGTCAGCTCAAAAGGATGTTGGCAATCGGCATCCCTGCCGGAGTTCAAGGGTCACTCTTTTCCATTTCAAATGTAATAATTCAGTCGTCAATCAATTCTTTCGGCGATGTGTTTATGTCGGGTAACGCGGCAGCCGCAAATGTTGAGGGCTTTGTGTGGGTTATTATGAATGCCTTCCATCAGAGCGCGCTGAATTTCACGGGTCAGAACGTTGGCGCAATGAACTACAAGCGTGTTAAAAAAATTCTTTTCATCTGCCTTGGCTGTGTTGCTGTTGCAGGCATCGTTTCGGGAGGAACAGTTTATCTCCTTGGCGAAAAGCTTCTTTCGGTTTACATTACCGATTCTCCCGAAGCAATTGCTTACGGAATGACAAGGTTCGCTATGATATGCCTGCCCTATTTCCTGTGCGGACTGATGGACACCACTACAGGTGCAATCAGAGGAATGGGCGTATCGCTTCTGCCGATGGTTATCACTATTCTCGGCGTGTGCGTTTTCAGAATCGGATGGGTTCTTACCGTCTTTCAGATTCCCGAATATCACACTCCGTCCTGCCTGTATTTTTCATACACCGTTTCCTGGTCGGCAACGTTTTTGATTGAGCTTGTCGCATTCTTTGCAATCTACAAAAAAAGAACAAAATCCATATAAAAATACGGCTCGGAAGAAAGCTTCCGAGCCGTATTTATTGTTTTAAAAGATTCCTCTTATTCTTGCCACAAGGAAGGCAGCCACTGTCATTATTCCCTGAACAAGGAGCAACGGCCACGCACCCGTTATTGAAACAACATCAAAAATTGAGAACACCGCAATCACGGCAAAGCCAACAATAACATTGATAAGCTGAATAAGATTTTCAACCTTGAAGGTTCCGCAAAGAGTGTAGGACATTGTAAAGCTTCTGAAAAGGGAAAATGCCTTTCCGTCGTGAAGAATGCCTGACTTGGAGGTTTCACGCACACGATTTCTGTATTTTTTATAAATCCTGCCCGAGGTGTTGCTGATGAGGCGGATGTTGTTGAATCTCACACCGAAAACCTCGTTAATCATATCGGTGGTGATGTTTGAATCATAGTTTCTCAAAAGCACCGTAACACCGTCTGTGCCGAGTCTTCTGATAAAGGGTGCCAGCTTTTTGTTGGGCGCATAGCTCACAACCATCATCGCCGCAAGCTGGTTTGCGATAGCAAGGTAAATCACCTTTCTGCCGTCGTAAGTATACTTCTCTTCCTCCGAAATGTCGGGTAATGCCATATTGTGAAGCTTCATCATATTACGGTTGCCCATAATAACCTTCTGGCCGTTAATCCAGCCCGAAACTCCCATTCGCTCCTCATAATTGAAGGATTGCACGGTGGGCAGCAAATCGCGTTTGCTTACAACCTGGTCAAACACGGCCGTAAGCGGTCCGCCTGATTTCACCATCATTGCCGCGGCATAAAGTGTCAGGTCATCAATTCGCACCTTTTTAAAATCCCTGATGCCGTGCAGTCGGCAGGCCTGCTGGTCAAAAAGCTCTGCGCTGTCAACCACAATAGCGTTTGCTCTGCTGTAATCCTCAACAGCCTTCTGGCCCGAAATCATTCCGCCTGCCTTGTTGAGGCGCTTGTTTACCCATCTGAGAGGAAGCTGAATTGCCGCTGTGCCGAAAGCGGGCACGCATACACAAACCGCCGCCGCAAAGGATGTAACTGCACTTGAAATACTCTTTGAAAAAACACCTGCTATAATTGCGCAAAGCGCTGCCGCCGCAAATGTCATAGGCAAAAGCAATGAGGTCAGCTTGTCGGAAGATACCTCGCTCTGACATTTGCCGATAAGCTTTGAGGGGAAATTGGTTTTGCAGGAATATCTTACATCGGGCTTGTTCATAAGAAGAACCCTGCCCACTTCAAATTCATCATTTCTGTTTTCCACACGCTGAACGGAATGGAGATTTTCTTTTTCTCTGCCGGTGCAGAAATTAAAAGCATCGTAGGTTCTTGCATTACGGAGATAATCACCGAATTCATCTGCCGCAAAAGCAAAAGCGGCGCAGGCTGAAATCACAAAGCTTTCAGCCGCAAAAAACTCTTCAAGCGCAAAAGAAACCACGCACTGAATAAAAGCAAAAGCCGAAACAAGCATAACCGAGGTTTTGAGATTCGGCTGCTTTTTGAGAAGAGCTATCACTCCGCTGTTGATTGTGTTCATGCCCATAACTATGCAAGCAATGAGAAGCACAAGATTTATTGCGTGAGACACAGTAGCGTCAAAGCCCACCGTTGCGGCAGAAACAATGTTTGCCACAAGCATTGCAGCGCTTATGAGCGCATAGGCACAAAGACGCATTGCAGACAGCCTTTTTGCCTTGTGGAGGGTGGCGCGGATTCTGTTCGCATCCTTAGCGCAGACATATTCCACGCCAACGGGGTTGTTTTTAACCGTTGCGGTGTCGGTTTTGTCATCATTTGAGCCTTCACCGAAAAGCTTTTCCAGCTTGCCGTTGGTTGCACGGGATTCTTCCTCAGCCTCGGCAATACCCATCAGCTTGAACTTGTCAATTTTTTCTCTGCGCTTAACCTTAAGGTTTTGTTCGGCCTCAAGCTCATTCACGGTTTCGGGCTCGGACTCTTCAGAGTCAAAGCCCACAAGCTTAATCTGATCCTCTGCCCACAAATCCTGCACAATGTCCTCTTCGGGCTCATCTTCTTCAATGTTATTAATAAAATCCTCCGCCTCAATGAGGGTGGGCATAATGTCAAGGTCGGTGGTTTTGTCACTGACCTCATTTTTCTTCATCACAAAGCCGGGGCGCTCCACAACTCTTGTGTGCTCGTCGGCTTCATCTTCCTCTTTAACCTCAACCACTTCAAGGAATCTGCGGCGGTTTTCGTCAACCTCCATAGAATGCTTTTTCTGCGGAACCAACGGCTCACTAAGGTCAACGGCAACAGTCTTTTCTTCCGCCTGCTGACTAACCTTTGCCTTTTTCAGCCCATTCAAAACATCGGAAACCCTCTGCTTTGCAGTTTTGGAAGAAATCTGGATATCCCCTGTGTCGGCCTTGGCAATGCCCATTACGGCATCTGCTCTTTCTTTGGTGAGCCGGGAACTGTCGCTGAGAACAATCGTGTCATCCTCAACCACAGTTTCAACCCTGGCTGCCTCTTCGGCAGTAACCTTGTTTGCAACCATAGTGTCGGCAAGGCGCATTGTTCTGGCAAAATTTTCAATAACAGTTTCTTCCTTTTTCTGCGGAGCCTTTTCGGTTCTGCTCAAAAGTCGGTCAACCTCGTCCATTGACCAATTTTTATCGTTTCGGTTTTTAGCCAAGCTTAAACATCCTTTCGTCCGATACCTGAACGCTGCCTTGAAACCTCATAAATGAGAATTCCTGCGGCAACTGAGGCATTGAGGGAGTTTATCTTCCCTTTCATGGGGAGTGAAACAGTGAAATCGCTTTTTTCTTTCACAAGACGGCTGACACCCTTGCCTTCTGAGCCGATAACAAGACCGACTCCGCCGGAATAATCAACCTCACACCAGTTTTTGCCGTCCATATCGGCGGTGTAAATCCACATACCTCTTTTTTTGAGCTCGTCAATGGTGGCGGCAATGTTGGAAACCCTTGCAACGGGAACATATTCCACAGCACCTGCGGAAGCCTTGCCCACAACATAGCTCAAAGAAGCGTTACGGCGTTTGGGAATAATCACGCCGTGAGCGCCGCCTGCTTCTGCGCTTCTTAAAATCGCGCCAAGGTTGTGCGGGTCTTCAAGCTCGTCGCAGATGATTATAAACGGTGCTTCGCCTCTTTCTTCGGCAAGAGCAAAAATATCATCAACGCTTGAATATTCGTGCGCTGCCGCATAAGCCGCAACACCCTGATGGGCTGCTCCTGAGCACATCATATCAAGCTTTTTTCTTTCAACCTCTTTAACAACAACGCCCTTTTCCTTGCAGCGGCTGATAATCTGGCCGATTGAACCGCCGCGCTCACCCTTTGCAACAACAAGGGTGTCAATTACTCTTCCGCTTTTAATTGCTTCGGCTACGGCATTTCTGCCGATGATGAGGCCGTTGTTTTCCTGCTGTGTCATTTTTTCCATAAAAGCTCCCTGTTTAAACACATAATTTTTCTTATACCATTATATCATACTATATCGACAAAATACAATAGTTTTTTACCTGTTGACACCGACATATTCTGCCACCCGGAAAAAGTAAAATATCCGTGGATAAAATTTGCTTAATCGGAGTGGTTTTTGTGAAAACAAAAGAAAAAATCAGCAACATAAACGACTTGCTCAGCGATAAAAAATCCGCCCTGCTTGCTGCAAAAATTTTTGCAAGCCTTGCCGGAGGAATTCTATGCGCCGTGCCCTGCTTTATGGGAAGCTTTTCACCTTTTGCGGCGGCACTTCCGGCGGCATTGAATCCAATGTTTTCCATTCCCTGTGCGGCAGGTGCAATATTGGGAATTTTCGTTTTTCAGTCCGGAATTTCCGCTTTCCGCTATTTTGCAACAGTGCTTACCTCCACGGCAATTTTACATATCAGCCTTTATTATCTCGGCATCAAAAAAGAAAAGCTTCTGCGCCCTCTCTGCCCCGGAATCTGCTCACTGATTGTGAACTTTGCCTTTCTTTTTTCGCAAAAATTCAGCGCCGACTTGGTTGTTTCAACCATTGTTGAAACAACCCTGACAGCTGTGAGCGTGCCTGTTTTTGCAGCCGGAACAAAGCTTGTCTTTGGTGAAAAGCCAACAAATTACAGCCCCGGTGACAAGGAGCTGCTTTTTACCATTATCACTCTTTCCTCCCTCACGGGGACCCTTCGCGGCGTGGGAATTGTCGGTGAATTTGCGGCTGTTTTCATTTTTGTTTGTGCAATACTTTTTTTCACCTTCAAAAAGAGCTTTTTCGGCTCAGCGATTGCGGGGGCTTGCGGCGCTGTTGCTCTTGCCCTCGGCGGTGAGGCCGATTTTATGTGTGCCTGCCTCACCTTTTGCGGAATTCTCTGCCCGACCCTTCATTCAACATACCGATACAAAACCGCTCTGCTTCTTGTGGGCATTTGTTTTTGCGGCTGCGCCTTCGGTGAATACACCGACTTTTTTCCGACTTTGCCTGCCGCCGTGTCAGGTGCCGCAATCATGACGGTTGTTCCCGAAAAAATCTTCAGAAACAGGTTGAATCACGATGAGCAGCGCCTTACCGACACCTCGGCAATCCCCATCAGAGCCAAGGAAATTTCTGCCGCCGTGGAAAGTCTTGGCGACTGTGTAAATGCTGTCAGAAAAACTCTGCGCCCTATGGTTGCCCCCGAGCTGACAACGTCACTTTTTAACGCAGGGCAAAAGGTGTGTTCGGATTGCGAAATCAAAGAAAGCTGCATAAACACAATCCGAAGCCGTTCCGACCTCCATTACGGCAGAATTGCCTCCGCACTTAACGAAAACCGACTTGACAGCTCCGCTTTTCCCGAAAATTTTGAAAGCACCTGCTATCGGAGTGAACAAATGAAAAACGCAATGAGACAAGCTCATTTTGTTTATTGCACCAATGTAAACTCGCAAAATAAAATCAGCCGTCTGCAGGAAATCACGGGCAATCAGCTCAAAAATTTCGGTTCAATTATTGCTCCCCTGTGTGCTTCGGCAATCAATTCGGGTGCAGTCAGTTCCAAACCAAGCCGTGCCTGTGCCGTCTGCGCCGAGGAAATGGGCATTGAAGTTAACTCCGCACGGCTTTGCACCAACCGAGCAGGGCACGAATATTTTAACCTCTCCTTCAGAAAGCCGGATGAAAATTTTTCCGTTACCAAGCTCACGGAAAATCTCCGCCGCGAAACAGGCTTTGACCTTGACTTCCCCACCCTTGTGCAAAAGGATGAGGCCTATACCCTGATTTTTAAGCAAAAGCCAAAGGTCAGCTTCAGAATTGCCGCTGCAGTCAGGGCCGCTTCCCCCGACTCGGTCAGCGGTGATTATTACCGCAGCTTTAAGGATTCATTTTCACGGCAGGTTGTTCTCCTCAGCGACGGAATGGGCACAGGCACCCGCGCCGCCGTTGATTCGGCATTCACCTGCGAAACCTTTTGCAACCTGCTCAAAGCAGGGCTTGATGTTAAAACCGCCGCCTCTGCCGTTAACTGCGCAATGCTTATGAAATCCACCGATGAATCCCTTGCCACGGTTGACCTTTTTATTGCCGACCCGATAAATTCAACCCTTGAAATTTACAAATGCGGAGCCGCACCGTCGTTTATTCTCAGAAGCGGCAAGGTTTCAATCCTTGAGGCTGAATCTGCGCCGATGGGAATTCTTGACAAGGTGGATATGGCAAGGAGCGAAATTGCCGTTTCAAAAGGAGACATTTATCTCACCGTTTCTGACGGAATCACCGGTGAAAGCTGGGGCTGGATTTCGGCTGAGCTCAAGACCTTCCCCGCCGAAAGCCCTGCTCACCTTGCAAAGCACATTCTTCAATGCGCCTGCGACAGAATGCTGGGCAAGCGTGCCGACGATATGACGGTGATTGCCCTCGTTGTTGAATAAGCCTTGACAAACACCTCCGCTTGTGATAAATTAAACATGCAGTTAAAAAGTGAACAGAACATCTCAGGTGTCGGATAAGCGCAAGCTTGATTCGGTGAAAAGGGAAGCAGGTGAAATTCCTGCACGAACTCGTCGCTGTGAAAGAGGAGCTTTGTTTCAGCCGTGTGCAGTCATTGGATTTTCCGAGAAGACGAAGCAAAGTGATGATACTCAAGTCAGAAGACCTGCCCGTGATGATATTGTGGAGCCACGAGTAATTGGTTGAAGCATAAAGACAGACTCAGCATATCTGTATCTTTTTGCCCATTACTTCACGGTAATGGGCATTATCTTTGTTCCGCAATCTCTTTCGCTTGGGTGACGGAACTGCGGAATAAAGAAAAAGGAGAAATAAAAATGAAAGAAAAAACAAAAAAAATCCTCGGCGTGTGCCTTGTTGTTGTGCTTGTTGCAGCTCTCGCAGGTGCATATTTTATCTTCGGTGAAAAGCCCGTTGAAGGAAGCAAGGAAGTAATTATTGAGGTTGTGGACAGCAACGGAAAGTCCACCGAATACGAAGTGAAAACCGATGCCGAATACCTTCACGGCGCAATGGATGACGCTGACGGACTTACATACGATGGTGAAGACGGCCCTTACGGCTTCACTATTTCCGTTATTAACGGCGAAAGTGCTGTTTACGAAACCAACGGCGCATACTGGTCATTTTATGTGAACGATGAATACTGCAATTACGGCATTGACTCTCAGCCTGTCAACGATGGTGACGAGTTCAGCATTGTTTATACCCCTGCAAAATAATGAAAAAAGAAACAATAAAAATAGCAACCCGCGACATTGCATTGGTTGCTTTGTTTGTGGCAATTATCGAGGTTTTCAAATTTGCAATGGCAAACCTTGCAAACATTGAGATGACCTCGTTCCTGCTGATAATGTTTTCCCTTTATTTCGGCAAAAGAGTTTATGCCGCCGTGCCCGTATTCATTCTCATTGAGGGTGTAATCTACGGCTTCGGCATCTGGTGGGTTATGTATCTTTATGCCTGGCCGCTGCTGATTCTGGTAACACGGATTTTCAAAAAGAACGACTCACCCCTGCTGTGGGCAGTGGTGTCGGGGGTTTTCGGACTTCTGTTCGGTTTTATGTGTGCAATTCCCTACCTTTTTATGGGCGGAATTTCCACCGCCTTTTCATGGTGGATTGCGGGCATCCCCTTTGACCTTGTTCACGGCGTGAGCAATTTTCTGATTATGCTTTTGTTATACCGTCCCGTAACAAAAATGCTTAAAAAAGTGAAAATATAGAAAAAGTGCTGACTTTTACGGTCAGCACTTTGTTTTTATAACGCATTGAATGTTGCTCTGATTTCGTTTGTATCACCTGTTGCAAGGTAATAGTCATAAGTATAAGGGTCATAGCTTGTGGATTCTCTCCACTTAATCACAGCAATGTATGATGTGGGTCCGCCCTTTGACGGGTCTTTGCCCAAATCACCTCCGCGATCATAAACTCCGGAAAGAAATTCCTTTTCACCCTCAACATAAACGCCGATACCAAAGGAATTTTCACCCTGGCCCACAAAAGCAGACCAGTTTTCATCCGAGAAAAACTTAGGATAACCTGCATCAGGCCAGAAAATCAAATCGGGCTCGCTTTTGATTTCACCGCCGTTGGCGTACACAAATCTGTTAAAGGGTTCAATGCAATAGAATGCGGAAATTTCCTGACTTGTGTGAGCAACAGGATAGCCTGAAAAATCAACATATCTGCACTCAACATGAACTGCGCCGTTTGCAATTGTGTAAGTAGCTTCCATATATGAGGGGGTAATATTTTCTTTGGGAAGTGCCCAGTCAAGAGGTCTGCACTTGATATAAATTGATTTTTCTGTGCAACGTACATCTACAATCTTACTGCTTTCGCCAAACTGATTTCCGCCCTGAACAGGGTTATAATTCCACTTGTTGTCCATAAACACGCCGCCCGTGTATTGGTCACAGTCGCCCGTGCCGTAATAGGACTGCTGAACAAGTCTGCCGGGGTCATAACGGTTGATGAGATTAACATTTTTGCTGAAAGCCTTTTTGCCGTAGATTTCACTTGCATTTTTGTCTACATAAACTCTGCCGTCAACATTAACAGCTTCAACATCGGAATTTGTATCTTCAAGGTAGCTCAGCGCACCGCCCCAGAGCATATCAACACCGATTTTGTATCCGTCGGCTTCGATATAAACCTCTCGGTCGGGAATTTCACGGTTGAAGGTAGAAAGACCGTGAACCTTGATTGTTGCCGAATCAACATTCAACGGCTCAAAAGAAATTGAATAAACACCGTCTGCCTTTGTGCCGCCCAGACAATTATCTATAAAAGACGAAAAGCTTCCGTTTTCGGCGGGCTCAAGAAAAAACTCCTCACTCTTGTCGGTTACGCCTGTTTTGTAGCAAATTTCACCTTTGATATAAGCGTCGGTTGAATATGCAAGAGTGAAACAATTGAACCAATCCGTCAACTTTGTTCCAAGGTCAATTGTCACCTTTTTGTTAAGAACGATTTCTGTACTGTCCAAAACTGCACCGTCAACGGTTGCTTCCGCATAATCACCGTTTAAGGTGAGCATTGAACCTATTGCGGTATGAAAAGATGTATCAATATTCTTGGGCAAAAAGCTAAGGGGATATGAGAAAAATCCCGTTATAAATGCCATAATCAAAGCAATTATTTTCAAAAACACAAAACCGCCTCCTTGGAAGAAGTTTATAATAAAAACCAAGCTGTGTCAAGGCACAAAAAAACACCGCAGAAAATCTGCGGTGAAATTTTATTAGTCGTTTGTGTAGGGAAGAAGAGCGATCTGACGAGCACGCTTGATTGCAACAGTAAGTGCACGCTGATGAGCAGCACATGTGCCTGTTACACGACGGGGGAGAATCTTCTCTCTGTCTGAAGTGTACTTAGAAAGCTTGTTGATATCTTTGTAATCGATGTAATCAACTTTATCTACACAGAAAGAGCAAACCTTTTTGCGTCCTTTTCTGTTAGGACGGTTGTTTTTATCGTATGCCATTTTGCAAACCTCCTTAAATATTTGTGATGACGTTCATCAGAACGGAAGATCGTCATCTTCAGTGATTTCCTCAAAATCGCTTTCGCTTGCGGAAGCAAATGAGGGAGCAGGAGCTGCAGGAGCAGTGTAGCCGCCGGTTGAACCGGTTTCAGCCTTTGAGCCGCAGAAGCTTGCGTTGTCAACAACAACTTCTACTGCCTTGCGTTTATTGCCGTTTTTGTCTTCATAGTTGCGGGTCTGGATGTTGCCTGTTACAGCAATCATTGAACCCTTCTGGAAATATCTTGTGATAAATTCCGCAGTCTGTCTCCAAGCGACACAGTCGATAAAGTCAGCCTGTCTCTGTTCGCCTGCTTTAGCAAAAGCACGCTCAACAGCAATGGTAAAAGATGCAACGGAAACGCCTGTTCCTGTGCTGCGCAGCTCAGGTGTTGCCACCAATCTGCCCATAAGAACAACATTGTTAATCATCTTCGATATCCTCCTTATTTCTTAATGATGAGAGTACGAAGAATTCCGTCTGTGATTTTGCAAACACGGTCAAGCTCAGCGGGGAACTCGGGTTCACATGCAAAGTTCATGAGAACATAGTAACCTTCTGTCTCGTCGTCGATAGCGTAAGCAAGCTTTCTCTTGCCCCATTCATCAACGC
>JBGVFJ010000004.1:0-20949 GCA_045121005.1 Acutalibacteraceae bacterium | reverse complement strand
GCTGGTGTAGCTCAGTTGGTAGAGCAGCTGATTTGTAATCAGCAGGTCGGGGGTTCGAGTCCGTCCACCAGCTCCATAACGCTTTTTAATTTAATATGGGTAGGTTCCCGAGTGGCCAAAGGGAGCAGACTGTAAATCTGCCGTCGACGACTTCGGTGGTTCGAATCCACCCCTACCCACCAAAAATCCTCGTTCTTGCGAACGGGGATTTTTATTTTTTCTTCTTTGTTTAAGAGTCATATTTGTGTTTTGATAAAGCTCTTTTTACAGCAAGCTTTGTTTGAATTTTTTATCATTTTATGCTATAGTTGTAAACAGGTTGCAAAGTTTAATAGAATCAACGGAGGAAATATAATGAAAACAGTTCAATGCGATGAATGGTTAATAGAAGTTGATATCGATAAAACAAAGCAATATTACAATACATATAAGCAAAAAAACAACCAAGCCAATAGAAATTTTGCAGAGTACTGCAAAAGCTTGACTGCAGAAGAAAAGTCTTTTTTTGACGCGTTTGGCATCAATCCCACCTGTTGTGAAATTGAGCATATCGGCGCAGACAAAAAGGGGAATTTCCCTTGTGGCGGTTACTACCTTGTTTGCGGAAAATATTTGAAATATCCGCCGGAAGAATTTACAACTATAGAAGAACTTGCAGAAAATAATTTCACAGACAATCGTGCTGACCCCAGAGTCTGTATTGGTATCTTTGAGTTCGACTTTCAATGTGAAGATTATGAAATTAACGATATCCCGGAAGATATGCCACAAAACTTTATTTGCATCCGCTTTTGGTGTGAAGATATGAAATGGTTGTTGGCCGAAAAACCTGAAGAAATGATGTACGAGCCTCCGCGCTTTTGGGAAATCCATAAAATAATCAAAGAAACTATAGCTCAAAAGAAAGGACAAAAAATGCTTTTGGAAGAGGCAAAAGCTGAATTAATAAGTTTTTTTGATGAGCTTAATATTGAAGCTGAACCTTTAAGTAAAAAAGAAATCAAAAAATACAAGAAAGAGTGGATAAACAGATTTTCACCCGCAAATTCCCACAAAAAAGAGATTAAAAAGCATTGCTTAAATTCCCGAAAATACACACCGTATCTTTGGCATATTTTTAGTTTTGATTTTTTGAATGGCGAAACCGAAGAAAAGGCAAAAATCTTGTTCGATCAAGAAAATAAAAAATCGTGTGTAATTTTCAGTAATGTTGATGATATTGCATACCACTTGAAAAATTCAGAAAATATTACTGCCGAATTATTAGAGCAATTTGTTGATGTGACAATTACTGCAAGTGATTTTTCGTGGACTTATACTAAAACACACGAAGAAACATGCGGACCGTATTTTTATAAAAAATAATTTTTACTTTTTTTGAGGTGAGGTTATGTTTGAACACAGAGGATTTATGCTTGACAGCGTTCGGCATATGCAATCGATTGAAAAAATTAAAAAGCTTATTGATGCCATTTCTCTGCTCGGCTTCAACAAATTTCATTGGCACCTGACCGACGACCAGGGCTGGAGGTTTGAATGCGACAGCTTCCCCGTGCTCAATTCCATTGCGGCGGTGCGCCCTTATTCTGATTTCGGCAAGACCCGTATCGATGAGCCTTACGGCAGGGTTTACACCAAAGCCGAGATGCGCGAGGTTGTGGCTTACTGCACCGAAAAGGGAATTGACGTTATCCCTGAATTTGATGTTCCCGGTCATTCGAGCGCTCTTTTGTCGGCTATGCCCGAGCTTTCCTGCGGCGGGAAGGAAGTTAAAAACAAAACTCACCAAGGCATTTTCAAAGATGTGCTTTGTCTTGCTAACGAAAAAGTCTTTGAGGTTGCCACACAGATCATTGATGAATTTCTCGATATTTTCCCCGGTGAATATTTTCATATCGGCGGTGACGAAGCGCCCTCTGACCACTGGAAAACATGCCCCGACTGTCAGCGATATATGAAAGCTCTCGGCGTTGAAAGCTATGCCGAATATCAGAACTGCTTTATGAACAGGCTGATTGATTATCTCGAATCAAAGGGCAGACATGCCATTGTATGGAACGAAGCGGCAAAAGGCAAAAATCTTGACAAACGGGCAATCATTCAATGCTGGAAAGAAAATCAGAAATCGAGCGTAGATTTCATCAACAACGGCGGAAAGGCTATTCTTTCTCCGTTTTCATATTGCTATCTTGATTATGATTATCTCATCACACCCCTAAACCGCGTTTATTCTATGAAGACCGACTTGCCCGGGCTCACTGCGGAGGGCAAAAGAAACATCATCGGCGTTGAAGCGCCAATCTGGACGGAATATATAACCAACACAAACCGGCTTGAGGAGCTTCTTTTTCCCAGACTTATTGCCGTTTCAAAAATTGCCTGCGGTGAAAACAAAAAACCTTACAATGAATTTATCAAGGAAGTCAAGGACATTCAAACACAGCTCAGTGATTATAATTTTTGCGACGAAAAAATGTGGACGAAGCCCGGGTCAGCAATGCTTCTTGGTTGGCTTAAATTTGCGAAGGACCATTACACCTTGGATTACATAAAAGAACAGTTGTTTTAAATCAGGTGAAAATATGAAAAAATCAAAACTCATTTATGCAGGCTTATTTTTTGCCGTTTTTATTCTTGAAGTGCTGATTGCACTTTTTGTTAACGACAGCTTTATCCGTCCCTTTGGCGGAGATATTCTGGTCACTATTCTGCTGTGCCTTTTCTTCCGCGCCTTTTTCCCTGTTAAAACAAAGCTACTACCCGTTTATGTTTTTCTGTTTGCTGTGGCGGTGGAAATCTGCCAATATTTCGACATCGTGAAGCGTCTGGGATTTGAAAACAATGTTCTCATTTCCACCCTTGTGGGCAGGTCTTATTCTTTTGTTGACATAATCTGCTATGCCGTGGGTTGCATTGCATTTTTTATAGTTGAGCAAATATTTCAAAAAATGAGGTATAATTATGAACGCTAATCTTGATAAACTTCTCGCGGAGCGTGAGCTTCCCGAGCTCAAATCCCGCGAAGAAATGGTAGATATTCTCTGCCGTGAGGAATACGGTTTTCTTCCCCCGCTCCCCACTCAGGTTACCTTTACCTGCGAAGAAGAGATTGTGCCCAAATTCTGTGCAGGCAAGGCGGTTATTAACAGGGTAACGGCTCACTGCATTGTTAACGGCAAGGATTTTTCCTTCCCCTTTTCCTGCGTTCTGCCCACAAAAGAAGGTAAGCATCCTTTTTTTGTTCACATCAATTTCCGCCCCGATGTACCTGACCGCTATATGCCCACAGAGGAGCTTGTGGACAACGGCTTTGCCGTGCTTTCATTCTGCTACGAAGATGTAACAAGTGATGACGGTGATTTCACAAACGGCCTTGCAGGTGTGCTTTTTTCCGACGGCAAGCGCGGCCCCCATGACCCCGGCAAAATTGCAATGTGGGCTTGGGCAGCACAGAGGGTTATGGACTATGCCGAAACACTCCCCTGCCTTGACACCCGAAGTGCGGTTGTCTGCGGACATTCACGCCTTGGCAAAACTGCCCTTTACTGTGCCGCAACCGACACACGCTTTAAGTTTTCTTATTCCAACAATTCGGGCTGCAGCGGTGATGCCCTGGCAAGAGGCACAAAAGGTGAAACGGTTGAAGATATTGTTTTCCGCTTCCCCTTCTGGTTTTGCGAAAATTACAAAAAATATGTTAAAAACGAGCAGGCTATGCCCTATGACCAGCATTATCTTTTAGCTTCAATTGCGCCGAGGTTTGTTATGGTTGGCAGCGCCGCTGAAGACTGGTGGGCAGATCCCGATTCGCAATTTCTCACCTGCGTTGCGGCTTCGCCTGCATTTGAAAAAGGGCTTGTGTGTGATGACAAGCTGCCAGAAATTGATGACGTTTTAATTAACGGTAACATCGGATATCACAAGCGCGCAGGGCTTCATTATTTCAGCCGTCTTGACTGGAACAGGCTGATTGAATTTGTAAATAAACACAGATAATTGATGCACGGCTTCGGCTGTGCATTTTGCCGAATAATTTTATTTTTTTACCGAACATCAGAGTTTGCAACACTTTGTTTTCAGTAATGATATAATTAAAAGATATAAGGAGGTATGAAATGAAGTTCAGACTGATAATTGACAATAACAGTGAGGAAGAAATTGTTGCCACCGTTAAAGAAGAAAATTCCCTCATCCAAAAAATCGAAGCACTCATTATGGAATATAACGGAACTGACAAAATAATTGCATTCAGTGAGGACGATACGGTTTTTCTTTCGTTTGATGAAATTGAGTGCATTACCGTTTCCGATGGCAAAACCTTTGCAATAACCGACAAAGGAGAACAGCTGAAGCTTCGCCGCAGGCTTTATGAATTTGAAAGCATTGCTCCCTCCTCTTTTATAAAAATCAACAAATCCACCATTGCGAACCGACTGCATCTCAAAAAATTCACCCCTACCTTTTCGGGCGGTGTGGACGCCGTTTTTAAAAGCGGTCACAAGGAATACGTTTCACGGCGTTGCTTTGCAGAAATTAAAAGGAGGTTCATTTCAAAATGAAAGAGTTTGTAAAAGAATTTTTCAAAAGAGGCTGTGTTGCCGCCGCGGGAGGCCCTGTTGTGCTTGCTGTTATTTATGCTATTCTCGGTGCAAAGGGAATCATAACCACCCTCACCGTGAAAGAGGTGTGCGTAGGTTTTCTTTCCGTAACACTGCTTGCCTTCATCGTGTCGGGGTCGGGTGCTGTTTACAAGGTTGAACGGCTGTCGGTTTTTGCCGCCGCATCAATTCAGGGCATTTTGCTTTATGCCGATTATCTTCTGATTTACCTTCTCAACGGCTGGCTCAAAAGTCAGCTTGTTACCGTTGCAATTTTCACCGGCTGCTTTGTTGCAGGGTATCTTATTGTTTGGCTGATTGTTTACAATGTAACCAAACGCTCAACACAAAAAATAAATTCTCATATTAACCCATAAAAAATGAGGCTGTCCCGTCAAACAGGATAGCCTCGTTTTCACTTCACTTCACAGTTATTCATTGCATAATCAAGCAATATATTCACAAGCTCGTTTCTTGAGCGGTTAGTTTCTTTGGCAAGGTCATCAAGCCTTGATACAGTTTCATCCTTAATTCGGATTGAAAATGTTTTATAACCGTCCTCACCCTTGAGAGATTTTTTGTTTATAATAAGCTTTTCTTCCATATAACCACCTCATCAATATTATGTCTTGACAGATGTTATAAATATATGTTATAATTTCTAACATAATAACAGAGGGGGGATTTTTTCTTCTGTTGTTATCAAATCCTGCTCCTTTGGGCAGGATTTTTCTTGTTTTATTTCTTGTGATATGATATATTAAATTATACTTTCTTTCGGAGGGATTACGATGACTTTTGAAATCAGAGGAAATCAGTTTGTAAAAGACGGAGAACCTGTTAAGCTCATTTCGGGTGCCGTGCATTATTTTCGCAATCTGCCCGACACATGGCCGGATATTTTCAAAAAAATGAAGGCTATGGGTCTCAACTGCGTTGAAACCTACTGCGCTTGGAATCAGCACGAAAAGCACCCCGGCGAGTTTGATTTCAGCGGCATTCTTGACATTGCAAAATTTATTAAAACAGCGGCTGACGAAGGGCTTATGGCAATTGTCCGCCCCGGCCCCTACATCTGCGCTGAGTGGGAATTCGGCGGTCTTCCCTGGTGGATTCAGGCTGACGAAAGCATTGAAATCCGTTGCTCAAACGAAGCATATATCAAATATTTTGACCGCTATCTTGACCGCCTTTTTGACGAAATCCGCCCCCTGCTTTGCACCAACGGCGGCAATATCATTATGCTTCAATGTGAAAATGAATACGGCTATTACGGTGACGACAGAAAATATCTTCAGTATCTCAAAGAGGGCTATGAAAAAAGAGGGATTGATGTGCCCCTTTTCACCTCAGACGGTACGGAAGAAAACCATATTCTCGACGGCTCAATCGACGGTTGCCTTTCAACCCTCAACTTCGGCAGCCGCGTTGAAGAAAATTTTGAAGCTCACGACAGACTTTACCCCCACAGCCCCAAAATGTGTATGGAAATGTGGAACGGCTGGTTTGACGCCTGGGGTGACGACAAGCACCACACCACAAGCGCCGAGGATTATGCAAAATCCGTTGACGATATGCTCAAGCGCGGCAGTGTGAATATGTATATGTTCATCGGAGGCACAAATTTCGGCTTCACAAGCGGTGCAAACCATTATGAAAAATTTGCCCCCGACGTAACAAGCTACGACTATGACGCCCTTCTTTCAGAATGCGGTGACATTACACCCAAATATATGGCAATCCGTGAGGTTATTCAAAAGCACATCGGCTGTGATCTGCCCGAAATTCCCGAAAACAGAGCAAAAAAAGCCTTCGGCAAGGCAACACTTACAAAGCAGGCAGGTATTTTTGACAACCTTGACAATCTCTCATCCCCTGTTCATTCTGATGTGCCCTTGTGCATGGAAAAATATTCCCAGGGCTACGGCTACATTGCCTACCGTTCAACCCTCAACCGCGATTACAATGATGTTACCCTTTCTTTTGAAAGTCTGGGTGACCGTGCACAGATTTATATCAACAAAACGCTCGTCGGCATTGTTTATATCAACGATGACAAGCTTGAACTCAATTTTTCTGCCAAAAAAGGTGATGTTCTCACCGTGCTTTGCGAAAATATGGGCAGAGCAAACTTCGGCAGCAAAATGATGAGAAAAAAGGGCATCGCAGGCAGGCTTCTTATTGACGACAAAATCCACTTTGACTGGCAGGTTTACACTCTGCCTATGGATAACCTCGATAAGGTGGTTTATGCTGACACCGCTCCCGAAGAAAAGAGCGTGTTTTATCAGGGCACTTTTGCAGTTGACGAGCCTGCCGACACCTTCGTGAAGCTCGGCAATTTTACAAAAGGCTTCGTAGTTGTCAACGGCTTCAACCTTGGCAGATATTGGGAAATCGGACCCCAGCAGACACTTTATCTCCCCGCCTCTCTTCTTAAAAAAGGAGAAAACGAAATCACCGTTTTTGAATCCGACGGACTCAAAGGCGCACCCGTGGTTGAATTCACCGACAAACCTATATTGGGATAAAAACAAGGAGTTGGCTCACACCAACTCCTTTTGTTATTTAATGACCTTGTTTTTCCATTTTCCGCTGAAATAGAATGCAATTCCGATAAAGAACGGGGTATATCCCGCAAGGGCATCACCGAGCCAGAAACCGATGTAGCCCATATTCAACGCAATGCCGAACAGCACCGACAGACCGATTCGCATTACAATGCCGTCAAAAATTGCCGTTGCAAAGTTGATTTTGTGAATTCCGCTGCCGTTAATCAGAGCATTCATCGGTGCTCTGAAAGCGCTGCCGAAAAACATAACAGTTGCCACGGGAAGATATTCCATTGCCACGGCAAGCACCGCCTTGTCGGAAGTGAAAAGTCCGAACACCTGCAAGGGGAAAAGATAAATTATAACCGACATAACCGCAGAAATTCCGATACCCGATGCAAACAGCGTTGCCATAATCTTGGGAACACGTCCAAACTGCTTTGCGCCGATATTCTGACCCACCATTGATGAGCCGGCTGTGTTGAGAGAATTTGAAAGCAGATTTGCAATGCTGTTTACCTTGTTGGCAACACCTGCAAAGGCTGAAACCTCCACACCGTAGGAATTTATCCACGAATTTACAAACAGCTTTGAAAAATGGATTGATGCGCTCTTGATTGCCATAGGCACGCCCAGCTTCACAAGCTCCGAGAGCATTTTGCCGTCCCAATCCGCAAAATATTTTAATTTAAAATCAAAGCCGAAATCATCTTTTCTTTTGTATAAAAACACACAACAGCTCACAAAGCTCACAGCCTGACTGATAACTGTTGCCAAAGCTGCACCTGCCGAACCCATTGACCAAAATTTTACAAAAACAACATCAAGAATAATATTGAGCACAGCGGCAATGCTGATAAAAACGAAGGGGTGCTTCGAGTCACCCATTCCTCTGAGAACAGCGCTCACCATATTGTAGCCATAGATAAAAACCATACCTGCAATGCATACCGTGGAATAGCCCAAAGCTTCATTAAAAGCTTCTTCGGGAGTGTTCATCAGGGTTAAAATCTGCCGACGGAAAACAAAGCAAATCACACTCAGCGTTGCGGCAACAATTGTTAAAAAAGAAAACATCGTTGCAATAAATCTTCCCAGCCGTTCCTTCTTTCCGGCGCCTATGTATTGCGCAATTATAACCTGCTCGGCATTTGAAAATCCCATTGCAATGAAAGTGAGAAAACCCGAAACATCGCCCCCGACACTGACCGCGGACAAGCCTGTTTTGCCCAGAACATGACCCACAACAACCATATCCACCATATTGTAAACCACCTGCAAGAGGCTGGACAAAAACAGCGGAGTTGCAAACGTGAACAGCTGCTTTGCTATATTCCCTTGTGTGAAATCAGAAATAAGGGTTTTACCTTTCATTTTATCGCTCCAAAAACATTCTTTACGATATAATATCACAATTTTCTGCAATATGCTAACTTTTTTATCATTTTGTCTTTCACTTTATATTTTTTTGTGTTATACTTTAGATTGGAGTTATGGTTACTAAGTTGAAAGAGGTCTTTTTGATGAAAAAAATCGGTTTTGACAATAACAAATATCTTTCTATGCAATCGGAGCAGATCCGCAAGCGCATTGCAGACTTCGGCGGAAAGCTTTATCTTGAATTCGGCGGAAAAATCTTTGACGATTTTCACGCCTCTCGTGTTCTGCCCGGATTTGAACCCGACAGCAAAATCCGTATGCTCCAGCAGCTCAAGGACGATGCCGAAATTGTTATTACAATCAACTCTGCAGACATTGAAAACAACAAAATCCGCGGTGACCTGGGCATTTCTTATGAAGATGACGTACTCAGACTTATCGACATTTTCCGCGAAATGGGTCTTTATGTGGGCAGCGTTGTTCTCACCCGTTATATGGGTCAGGCTGCTGTTGATGCTTTTCTCAAAAGGCTCACCGCATTGGGTGTTCGTTGCTATTGCCACTATCCCATTGCAGGCTACCCCTCCGATGTTCAGCACATCGTGAGTGATGAGGGTCTTGGCAAAAACGATTACATCGAAACAACACATTCATTGGTTGTGCTCACCGCACCCGGCCCCGGAAGCGGAAAAATGGCAACCTGCCTCAGCCAGCTTTATCATGACTACAAGCGCGGCATCAAATCAGGCTACGCAAAGTTTGAAACCTTCCCTGTGTGGAATCTTCCGTTGAAGCACCCCGTAAACCTTGCTTATGAAGCAGCAACAGCTGACCTCAACGACCTTAATATGATTGACCCCTTCCACCTTGAAGCTTATGGTGAAACAGCGGTAAACTATAACCGTGATGTTGAAATTTTCCCTGTGCTGAACACAATTTTCCAGCGCATTCAGGGCTCATCCCCCTACAATTCTCCCACAGATATGGGTGTTAATATGGCAGGTAACTGCATCATCGATGACGATGTCTGCTGCGAAGCCTCAAAAATGGAAATTCTCCGCCGTTATTACAACGCCTGCTGTGAACGTCTCAGCGGCAAGGATGACGGCAACCAGGTTACAAAGCTTGAAATTCTGATGAACCAGGCGGGCATCACCTCAGACATCTGCCCCGCTATTGACGCCTCCCTCAAAAAAGCGCAGGATACCGGCGCTCCTGCCGGCGCACTTCTTTTGCCGGACGGCAGAGTTGTTACAGGCAAAACCTCCGACACTCTCGGCGCCGCAAGCGCACTTATTCTCAACGCGCTCAAAGCCTTTGGCGGCATTGATGACAGCCTTGACCTGATTGCGGCAGAGGTGCTTGAACCAATCTGTGAGCTGAAAACCAACTACCTCAAGCACAAAAACCCCCGCCTTCACACAGACGAGGTTCTCATCGCACTTACAATTTCGGCGCTGACCAACCCTATTGCCAAGCTTGCAATGGACCAGCTCGGCAATCTTAACGGCTGCGAAGCTCATTTTTCGGTTATCATCGGTGACGAAGACAAAAAGCTTCTCAAACGCCTCGGAATCAATGTAAGCTGCGAACCCCATTACGAAAACAAACGCCTTTTCCATAAATAATCAAAACGCCCGAAACATATCCGTTTCGGGCTCATTTTTTCAGGAGTGATTTTGTGAACGATAAGCGTGATTCTTTTTTCTTCTCGGTGGGGGTTTGTGCTGTCCTGCATCGGCTCCGCTGTGGGAATGGGTAACATCTGGATGTTCCCCACCCGAGTGTCCACCTTTGGCGGAGGGGCTTTTCTGATTGCATATCTGTTCTTTGTTGTTCTCATCGGCTCAACGGGTGTAATCGGTGAAATGGCATTCGGGCGGGCAATGGGTTCGGGCCCTGTTGATGCTTTTGGCAAGGCCTGCAAAAATGCGGCTGTGGGCAAGGCTTTGGGAGTTATCCCTACCCTTGGCTCTTTTGCAATGGCCATAGGCTACACCGTTGTTATTGGCTGGATTTTAAAATACACCATCGGTTCTTTTTCGGGCTCCACCCTTTCCCCCGAAACTGTGGATGAATTTGTAAATTCATTTGGCTCAACGGCATCTTCCTTCGGCAACAACCTGTGGCAGACAGCGGCGCTGATAACCGCTTTTGCAATTCTTGTTTGTGGCATAGGCAAGGGCATTGAAAAAGCCAACAAAATTATGATGCCTGTTTTTTTCTTCCTCTTTGCGGGAATCGGGATTTATCTCGCTTTTCAGCCCGGGGCGGCAGATGGCTACAAATATATTTTTTCCGTTGATGTGAACGCCCTGAAAAACTGGAAAACCTGGATATATGCATTGGGTCAGGCGTTTTTTTCACTTTCAATTGCAGGTAACGGCACGTTGATTTACGGCTCATATCTTTGTGAAAAAGAGGATATTCCCAAATCCGCTCGGAATGTTGCTTTTTTTGACACCCTTTCAGCTATGCTTGCGGCGTTGGTTATTATCCCCTCAATAGCAACAACAGGGTCGCGTCTCGACAGCGGCGGACCCGGACTGATGTTTATTTTTTTGCCCAATCTTTTTAAAAATATGCCCGGAGGAAATATTATCTGCATCGTTTTCTTTGTTGCAGTTTTGTTTGCGGGGCTGACATCTTTAATCAATCTTTACGAAACCTCCATAGCCTCTGTGCAGGAAAATTTCAGACTTAAAAGAAGCCTGTCCTGCATGATTGTGTGCGGCTCAGGGCTGGTAATTTCACTTTTTATTCAAGGCATTGTTTCGGGGTGGATGGACGTGCTTTCAATTTATATCTGCCCTTTGGGAGCAGGGCTTGCGGGCATAATGTTCTTTTGGCTGCTTGGCAAAAAATTTGTTGAAAAAGAAGTCAACAAGGGCAGGCCGAAACCCATCGGCAAATGGTTTTTCCCTGTTGCAAAATATGTTTTCTGTCCTGTTTGCTTTGTTGTGCTGATTGTCGGCGCCATTATGGGCGGAATCGGATAAAAATAACTCGCTATCTTTTTCAGATAGCGAGTTTTGTTTTAATCTTTTTTGTCCCTGTCGCGGTTAAAGAGCTTGTACTCGCTCTCTTCGTTCTCCTCTTCAACAGGAGTAATCTCAACACGAACCTTTTCAATTCGTCTTTCATCCACTTCAAGAACGGTGAACTTGAGGTTTTCATAAATCACCTCATAAATTTCACCCTCCTGAGGGAGGAAGCCCAGGTTTTTGATAATGAAGCCTGCAAGGGTATCGTAACTGCCCTCGGGAATTTCCACTCCCGTAAGCTCCTCAACCTCTTCAAGGTTTGTTACGCCGTCAATGGTGAAGGTGGTTTCGTCAATTTTTGAAATTTCTTCATCCTCGTCGTCATATTCATCCTGAATGTTGCCAACGATAGCTTCAATAATATCTTCAAGGGTAACAATACCTGCTGTGCCGCCGTATTCATCCACAACAACTGCCATCTGGGTGCGTTTTTCGGTCATTTCCTTAAACAAATCACCGCAGACCTTGCTTTCAGGAACATACAAGGGCTTTCGCATAATGTCGCGCAGGGTTTTATCGGGTAATTTTTTACCCACATATTCAAGCAAATCCTTAATGTAAACAATACCGATAATGTTGTCCTGGTCATCTTCATAAACGGGAATTCTTGAATATCCGTTTTCAACCGAAACATCAATAACCTCCTGCAAGGGGTCGTTAACCTCAACGGCAACCATATCGGTGCGGTGGGTCATCGTGTCACCTGCATCAAGGTCGTCAAACTCAAAGATGTTGTTTATCATCTCTTTCTGAACATCCTCAATAACGCCTTTTTCTCCGCCAACGTCAACCATCATTCGGATTTCTTCCTCGGTTACGGTCTCTTCATCGGCATGGGGGTTGAAGCCCAGCAGACGGACAACGCCATTGGTGGAAACAGCAAGCACCTTAACAAGGGGGCTGAAAATCTTTGAGAAAAAGAGAAGAACGCCCACGATTTTGAAGCTGATTTTTTCAGAAGCCTGCATCGCAATCTTTTTGGGCACAAGCTCACCGAGAACAAGGGAGAAATATGACGTTACAATTGTGATCAACACAACGCTGACACCGTTGATGATGTTCTGGGGCAGCATGGGCCAGGCCTGCATAACCTTGGCTGTGAGCATTTCGGCAAAGGTGGTTGAAGCCGAAGCTGATGTTAAAAATCCTGCCAAGGTAACGCCAATCTGAATCATTGACAAAAACCTTGAAGAATTTTCTGTGAGCTTAACGATTTTTTTAGCCTTTTTGTTGCCGTCCTCTGCCATTTTCTCAATTTTATTATCATTGAGTGAGATGATAGCAAGCTCGCTCATTGCGAAAAATGCATTTACAAGAATAAGAATAAACAATAAAACTAATTTGAGTATTAGACTGCCGGGGTCATCCATTTCGGATTTGCTCCTTTCAAATTTGAAATAAAAAGTGGGATTATTTAATCATTCCGTGATACCTTGCCATCCAGTACGGCTGCATATAGTTAACAGGGTCATCGAGCTCCATACCCTTGCTGCAACCAACACCGGGGAACATCGGGCGTCCGTGGGGATTGATTTCTTCACTGATGTTAAGAATGTCCTCACATCCGCAGTCACAAACGAAGCGATTGCCGTCGTTGTGACAAAGGCGGCGCTCGTGGGGCTCAAGAGGCTCATAAAGCTGAGGCACAAGGCCCTGCTCCACAGGGCGCATATCCCAATTAAGGTCATCACGGTGACTATTGTAAACCTCCCATGTGATTGTGTCAAGAGGATAATCAATAAGTTCATCAATAACCACATCAAGGTCACAGCTTTCACCTGTGAGTGAGCCGTAGACAACATTGAACAAAGCGTTTTTCTCTATTCTTTCATCCTTCCAGTGATGAGTGAGACCCATTGTGATAAGTGCGCGCACCTGAGGGTCCTCAACATAGCGAAGGAGAGGAACAATTGTTGAAAAGCCAAGCTGGTCGTCAATGTGAAGCACGTGGTTATCGGGGATTCTGTATTGCATCACATTCATGCCGTAGTGATAATTTGAAAGCAGGTCATCAAAAACCCTGGCATATTTTTTGTCGCCTGTGATATGCTCAGTGGTTTTGAGGAAGGAAAGAATTTCGAGAGAGTTTGTTCCTCTTTCATAAATCCACTTGTGGTTTGAGTTAAGGTCATCGGGGTTCCAGTTTGCCCAGGTTGTGGGCTTACCGTCGATATCCACAAGGTGGAAATCATTTTCGATGATGTGGTCCATAATTTTTCTGACAACTTCTGCAATCTCTTTTTTCTCTTCATCATTTGCGCAAAGGTCAAAATAGTTTGCATAAGTGTAGAAGTGGCCTGTCATTTCGTCTGACGAGGTTTCGCCCAGCCATTCAATTTCACCGTCCTGAACAACTGTCCATTCCTGAATGTTGCCGGCTTTCTGGAATCCCGGCTCATCCTTATATCTCAACGCGCGGGCAGTGAAGCCGTCCTTACCAGTAATCTGAGTGAGCTTAATCATCGCCTTGAGTGACCGGCGGGCAAGCTCAAGCACCTTTTCATCCTTGGTGACCGCATATTCATAGCAAAGACCCGAAACATAAAGACCGGTCCAGAGTCCGTCATTGTCACTTACCTCAACATGGCCTTCGTTTTCATCAAGAACACCGCAGCGGGCAAGGTATCTCTTGCGGCAATATCCGTCTTTGCGGATGTTGTATTTTTCGGTCATTTCGCGGAAGTAAACAGCCTTTTCTTCCAGCGTCATCGTCTGCTTTCGGATGATGCTCAAACCGCCCTTGGTTGCAACACAGATTGTTTTTCCGTCTTTTGAAACAGCAACATCTGTTGCGCGGGGGTCGGGAAGCCAACGCTTGTAGCCGTAATAGGAAAGAATGCCGTTGTGCTGATAAATCAGGCCTGTTGTTGTGGCATAATATCTGTTGCCCTCGTCATCGGTTGCCATTCCTGTGATTGAAGCGGAGGGAAGACCGAGAGTGTTTGCAGAATCAAGCCAATAGCCCTTGTCGTCATAAACACAAACACCCTTGTCGGTGCCGATCCACACATTGCCTGCGGCATCATATTCAACGCAGGTGACATAATCGCTCGAAAGACCTGTCATATTTTCCATAAGCTCTGACCAATGCCAGCGCTTGCCCGTGAGGGCGTGAAGTCCGCCGCCGAGGGTTCCCACATAAACGCGGTTATCTCTGAGCACGGCAAGGCTTGCACCGTCACCGGGAACACCGATTTTAAGGTCGTAATCGGCTGCACCCTTTGGTTTTCTGTAAAGAATGGCTGAGGTAAGCACCCAGGTTGTTCCGTCTTCATCAACCTTCATATCCTTGATGTCGGCGGTAAACTTTTCTTTTTTAACAACCTTTTTGCCGTTGTATTCTATAAGGCTTGAGCCTGCGCCAACAAAAAGATGGTTGTTTGCGGCGCAATAAAGCATACCGATTTCCGCTTCGCCAACACCAAGGCTTACATCAACAAAGCCTTCACCCTCAAAGCGGGAAAGACCCTTGCTTGTACCCACATAAAGAACACCGTTGTTGTCAAAAATCAGTGATGTTGCAAGGTCAGAGGGTAAGCCCTGCTCGGTGGTATAAACCTTTCGTGAAAACTGGTCAAAGGGACCCACAGTTACACATCTGTTATATTTTTTCATTGGAAATGTCCTTCCGTTTTTTAATCGTATAAATAATCTTCCACATTAAAGTCGGCGTCAAAATCTTCGGCAGAAACATAGCCCTCATCCTTTTCACCGGGAATGTAGGGAATCTGCGCCGTTACTTCAACCTTGCGAGCCTGAGACCACAGGGAAGGAGTGATTCTGATTTCATATCCGCAGCCTCCGGGAACCGTCCACTCGTGCATCGGAGCTTCGGGCAGACCGAAGAAAGAAAGCAAAGCGCTGAGCACGCCTGAGTGGGTAATCACCGCGCACTTGCGAGTGCCTGTTTTGAGAAGCCCGTCAACCATTTTAACAAAGGTTTCGGCAATTCTTTTGGCAAACTCCTCGTTGCTTTCGCCAAAGGGCGGTGCCACACCCTGCTTGCCTGCAATCCAATCGGGAAACACCGGGTGCTCTTCAAGCTCGGCGGCAGTTCTGTCTTCGAACTCACCGAAGTTGCATTCAATCAAGCCTTCAAGCTCAATGGGCTCGCAGGCAGGATAAATCAGCTTTGCTGTTTCAATGCATCTTTTCAGAGGGCTTGAAAAAACAATGGGGGCCGAAGGATAATCATAATCCTTTTTCATTCGTTCAATCTGAGCAATTCCCTCCTGTGAAAGGGACTCGTCTGTGTGACCTATGTACTTGCCCAGAGTGTTGCCTTCCGTCAGACCGTGACGGATGAGATAGATATAGTAAGATTTCATTTAAACCTCCAAAACGGAAGACCTCGGTCTTCCGTTTTATTGCGATGGAATTATTATTCTTTGAGCATAGCCTTATACATTCTGATATACTCATTTGCAGAGCGTCCCCAGCTGTAATCACTTTCGAGAGCACGCTGAACAAGCATCTGCCAGCCTTCCTTGTTGGCATAGCCTTCAAGAGCGCGGCGGATTGTATAAAGCATTTCGTGAGCATTGTAGTTAGCAAAGGTAAAGCCGTTGCCTTCACCGTCACCACTGTCTTTGATTGAATCACGAAGACCGCCTGTTTCACGAACAATGGGAACAGTGCCGTATCTGAGAGCAACCATCTGCGAAAGTCCGCAGGGCTCACTCTTTGAGGGCATAAGGAAAATGTCGCTGCCTGCATAAATCTTCTGAGCAAGGTCGGGCACAAAGCCAATCCACAAACCAACCTTGTCACTGTGGCGGGCAGCAAGCTCTTTAAAGAAGTTTTCATACTGCCAGTCACCTGAACCAAGGATGATGAGCTGAACATCGCTTGTTTCAAGAAGCTCGTCTGCAACAGCCTTCACAAGGTCAAGACCCTTATGGGAAACAAGGCGTGTTACCATTGAAATAACGGGAACATCGTCGCGCTGAGGAAGACCCATAAGCTTCTGAAGCTCTGCCTTGTTTTTCTTTTTGTTTTGAGGCTTTTCGGCAGAGAAGTTTGCAAAAATTCTGCTGTCGGTTTCGGGGTTATAGTTTTCAACATCGATGCCGTTGAGGATACCCTGAAGCTTATATTTTCTTTCGTGAAGAATTGCATCAAGACCGTGGGAATACCAGGGATCAAGAATTTCATTGGCATAAGACGGGCTTACGGTTGTGACCTTGTTGGCACACTCAATGCCGCCTTTCATAAAGTTGACACATCCGTCATATTCAAGAAGTGAAAAATGCTCTTCACCAAAGCCCAGAACATCGGTGAGAATTTCTTTGCCGTAAACACCCTGATACTGAATGTTATGAATTGTAATGGCAGTTTTGATGTTTTCATAGCCGGGCTTGTCGGCATACATTGTTGAATAATAAACAGGGGTCAGTGCCGTCTGCCAGTCGTTGCAGTGGATAATGTCGGGCTTGAAGCCGATATGAGGAAGAATTTCAAGCACGGCACGGGAGAAGAAAGCAAATCTTTCAGCGTCGTCATACTGACCGTAGATTGTGTCTCTTTTAAAATAATACTGATTGTCCAGCAAATAGTAGATAACGCCGCCTACCTTTGCTTCAAAAATTCCGCAGTACTGTCTGCGCCACGAAACGGGAACTGAAATGTGAGTCACAAATTTCATTGTGTCTTTAAGCTCCTGCTTGATTGAATCATAAAGGGGCATTACAATTCTGCAGCCGATGAGTCTTTTTCTCAAAGCCTGGGGAAGTGAGCCTGCCACATCACCCAGACCGCCGCTGGCCATAAAAGGCAGAGCTTCACTTGCAGCATATAAAACTTTCATATAATCACCTTAGATAACAATTTTCTTGCCGATATAAACGGGATAAGTGGGGTCGCCCGAAAGATTTTTGTTGGGCTTGATAACAACCTCTTTGTCTGCGATTACGCAGTTGAGGTGAACACCCTCGCTGATGTAGGTGTTGTTCATAATAATACAGTTTTTAACAACCGCACCTTTTGCAACGGTTACACCGTGAGCAAGGATTGAATTTTCAACCTCACCGTCAATCACACAGCCGTCGGTAACAAGTGAGTTTTTAACCTTTGAGCCGAGGCCGTAAATTGCGGGAATTTCATCACGGATTTTTGTGTATACCTTTCTTCCTGAGAAAAGAGCCTTGCGGTTGTCTTTTTCAAGAAGTGACATATTTATTTCAAAATAGCTCTCAATTGAGTCAATTACCTTAACGAAGCCGGTTTCTTCATAGCCGTAAACCTTCATTGAAGAAAGATTGTTCATAATGATGGCTGCGCCGAAATCTGTGTCATTAACACGGATAGATTCATTGATAATCTGCTCAAGCAAAGCTTTTCTCATAAAGATTACATTAAGTGAATAGCAAGCCTCACCGTCCTCGGTAATAAAGCCCGCATCAACAATTCTGGCATCATCGTCAAGTGCAACGCCAACCCACTTGTTGAGCTTGGGACCAACACCCTTTGTGCAGGCAACGGTGATGTCGGCACCCTTAGCCTTGTGGAAATCAAAAAGCTTCTGATAGTCGATGTTGCAAACTACATTACAATCTGTGAGAAGAACATATTCATCGTCGCTGTGCTCAAGAAAATCTCTTGCGCCTGCAAGACCTTCCATTTTTGTGGAGTGGAGACCGGCACCTGCTGTGTTGAAGGGCGGAATGATGAAAAGACCGTCGTTCTTTCTTGCCAGATCCCATGCACGGCCTGAGCCCACATGGTCCATAAGTGACTGATAGTTGCTCTTGGTGATTACACCGATTTTGCTCATTCCGCAAGCCACCATTGATGACAGCGGGAAGTCGATAAGACGATATCTTCCGCCGAAGGGAACTGAGCCCATTGAACGCAGAGCGGTAAGTCCGCCCAGAGCTTCGTCATAAACATTAGGGAATATTATTCCAAGTACGTTATTGCCTCTCATTTTGCTTCCCCCTTTACATCTTCGCCAACCATTTCTTTGGGTGCCACCTTTGCGCCCTCGCCAACGTTTACGCCTGCGCCAACAACGGCAACGCCCCAATCTTCAAGATTTTCCATATCCTCGGGGCGCTGGCCAACCACTGCACCGGGCTCAATAACTGCGCCCTCGGCAACGATTGCATACTGAACTGTTGCGCCTGATTTGATAACGGTGTTGGGCATAATAATTGAATCTTTAACAACTGCGCCCTCTTCAACGGTTACATCGGAGAAAAGAACAGAGAAATCAACATCACCGTAAACCTCGCAGCCCTCGGTAATCATCGAGTTCTGCACCTTTGCATCGGCAGAAACATAGTGAGGAGTTGAAGCTGTGTTTTTGGCATAAATTTTCCATGATGTGTCGGTCAGATCAAGGTCAACCTTGGGATTGAGCAGGTCAAGGTTTGCTTCCCAGAGGCTGTCAATTGTTCCTACATCCTTCCAGTAGCCGTCAAATGCATAAGCAAAAAGACGCTCGCCGTTTTCGTGCATTGCGGGAATAAGGTCGTGACCGAAATCGTTGCTTGACTGGGGATTTGCTTCGTCGTCAAGAAGATACTGACGAAGCTTTTTCCAGGTGAACATATAAACACCCATTGAAGCCTTATTACTCTTGGGGTTTTTGGGCTTTTCTTCAAAAGCAGTGATTTTGCCTTCGTCGTCAACAAACATAAGGCCGAAACGGGAAGCTTCTTCCCACGGAACCTCAAGCATTGCGATTGTGCAGTCTGCATTCTTTTCTTTGTGGTAAGCAAGCATATCGGAATAATCCATTTTGTAGATATGGTCACCGGAAAGAACTGCGACATATTCGGGGTTGTATCTGTCAATGAAATTGATGTTCTGATAAATGGCGTTGGCTGTGCCCTTGTACCATTCTGTGCCCTTAATCTGCTGATACGGTGAAAGAATGTGAACACCGCCGTCGGCTCTGTCAAGGTCCCAAGCGTGACCGTTGCCTATATAATCGTTAAGCTCCAAGGGCTGATACTGAGTCAGCACGCCAACTGTATAAATGCCTGAATTCACACAGTTAGAAAGAGGGAAGTCGATGATACGGTATTTGCCGCCATAGGGTACGGCAGGCTTTGCAATGTTTTTGGTGAGTATTCCCAATCTGCTTCCCTGACCACCTGCGAGAAGCATGGCAATACATTCGTGTTTTCTGGACATTTTTGTTAATCCTCCTTCTTGGTTTTGCCGTTTTTTCTTGTTGGATTTTTGCGTTTGAGTTTAATGTAAACAGCACTTAATCCTGCCAAATCAAGGTCTATGCTGTTTGCTTGTGAATGCATAGGTATTGATTCACTTCTGATGATTTTTTTATCCGAGGCACCCTCGCCGCCGTAGGCTTTATCATCAGAATTGAAAATCACCTCATAAGTTCCTGCAACGGGAACGCCGATGCGATAGCTTTCGCGACGGACGTTTGTGAAGTTGCAGACTGTTATAATCTCCTTGCCCTGCCTGTCTTTTCGTCTGAAAGCGATTACCGAGTTGGAGTTATCATCACTGACTATCCACTCAAAGCCCTCCCAGGAAAAATCTATCTGCCACAAGGCGGGAGTGTTTTTATAAAAAGCGTTAAGCTCTTTAACAAAGCTGTGAAGCTGACGGTGCTTGTCATAATCAAGAAGCAGCCAGTCAAGCTGTTTTTCATAGTTCCATTCAATAAACTGACCGAATTCCGAGCCCATAAACATCAGCTTTTTGCCGGGGTGCGCCATAAGGTAGCACATAAACGAGCGTACACCTGCAAACTTTTCTTCATAAGAGCCGGGCATTTTGTTAATCAGCGAGCATTTGCCGTGAACCACCTCATCGTGAGAAATGGGAAGAACAAAATTCTCGGAAAAAGCATACATAAACGAAAACGTCAGGTTGTTGTGGTTAAACTTTCTGAAATATCCGTCGAGAGAGAAATATCTCAGGCAGTCGTTCATCCAGCCCATATTCCACTTGAAGTTGAAGCCGAGACCGCCGTCGCTGACAGGTTTTGAAACCATGGGCCAAGCGGTGCTTTCTTCCGCAACCATTAAAATATCGTTATGCTCCGTGAAAAGCACGGTATTGAGCTTGCGCAAAAATTCGATAGCCTCAAGATTTTCGTTGCCGCCATTCTGATTTGCAATCCAATGGCCGTCATCTCTGCCGTAATCAAGATAAAGCATGGAAGCAACCGCATCTACACGAAGACCGTCGATGTGGAATTTTTCTAGCCAGAACAATGCGCTGGCAATTAAGAAGTTTACTACTTCCTTCTTACCATAGTCGAAAATGTAAGTTCCCCAATGTGGATGTTCGCCACGACGTGCATCATAATGTTCATATAAGCAACCGCCATCAAAACGGGCAAGTCCATGAGCATCCTTAGGGAAGTGGGCAGGTACCCAGTCAAGTATAACGGAA
>JBGVFJ010000003.1:0-40988 GCA_045121005.1 Acutalibacteraceae bacterium | reverse complement strand
TTATAAATGTACTTTTCCATTATGTAATCCTCCAAAATAATATATTCGCACATACATCACAGTTTCCCGATCACCACACTTTGTTATATCGTGTTATCAGTTTTTCTTGCCCTTGCTTTTGCCCTTATAATCTTTCGGAGCAAGGGTAAAGTCGTGTGAAATCGTATAAAGGGATAAGGTGAGCAGATTGCGAAAAATCCTTTATTTTCAAGGCTTTCAGAGGAATTCATTAACGCCCTACAATAAGCGATAATGATTTAAGAAAAGTTAGTTTTCAAATTCTTATTTGTCGAAACAATTATAACACATACCATTAAAATAAATCAACATGAATACATATCCTCGTACTTTATGTTTTAGTGCGAGGATTTTCTAATTCAAAAATCCAAAACAAAGGAGGTGAAAAAATGCTTTAGAAAACCAACCGAAAAAGCAGTAAAAAAGCGTGGCATAAGTCTTAGCAAGCACTGGATTTGTGCATACAAATCCCACTTGTTAGGGACTGCCCCTAAAACCCGAAAGACAGGAGGTGAAAAAAATGAAGCTGACAAAAACAATATTTTTGTATCTTAATGAGAAAGAATTTTCAATGCTCTCAAAGGATGCCGAAAGAGCAAATATGAGTATTTCGCAGTATATCAGGCATCAGATTGATAATGCAAAAATGAAGCCCACATTGGATATGGACTATGAGAAATATATCAATCTGCTTGAGCCCATATGTGACAAACTGAGTATTGTTTCAAAAAGAGTATGGCAAACAAAGATGCTTGATACAGTAATGCTTCGTGAAGTTCTTAAAAGCACAAATGAAATTATGTCCGAAATCATAAAAGCAAAGGAGGTGGCACAGTGCGTACAAGAGCGAGAAGAATCGCAGTTAGAGTAAGTGAAGAGCAGTATAACAAAATCAGCCGTTTGACAGAGCGTAGCTTTTTTACAAAGGAGCAGGTGCTGAGGGATATTATCCTCGGCTATCCGATTCAGGAAGACAGAAAGCCTGAATGTATGGAGCTTATTCTGAGGCTTCGAGGAATTGCAAGTACCTTAAACAATCTTTGCGGCAACTTTGGTCTATCAAATTTACCAATCGGCAAAGAAATGAAGCAGACCGTTGATGCGGTTATTGAAACAAACAGTTTAATTGAAGACTGTGTTTTTATCACAAAAAAGAAAAGGAGAAATTAAATGACAAAAGAAGACAGATTTATCAACACGTTATTAGAAAAACCGGAGGCGGTAAAGCCTAAGACAACAGAAATCATAAAGATGCCTATGAGCAGTATTGTTCCCAATTTTAAGAATCCGTACAAGTGCCGTGAAGAGGATATGAAGCCGTTGGAAGACAGTATCCGTGAAAACGGCATTATACATCCGCTTATGGTGCGAAAGGATGATAAAGCTGATGTGTATGAAATCATATCAGGACACAGACGTTTCCTTGCAGCAACAAGACTTAAGCTGACAGAGGTGCCGGTGGTAGTTTTAGATATCACAAAGGAAGAAGCAGATATTATCCTTGTTGACAGTAATCTGCATCGAGAGCATATTCTCTCCTCGGAAAAAGCATTTGCCTACAAGATGAAAATGGATGCTATTAAAAAGCAAGGTAAACGAACATATTTAACTTCGGACCAAGTCGGACCGAAGTTGTCAGCAGATGAAATATCTGATACCGACAGTGCATCTCAGGTTAAAAGATATATCCGCCTTACTAACCTGATTCCAAGGCTTCTTGCTTTGGTAGATAGCGGTAAAATCGCACTTGGTCCTGCTGTTGAGCTTTCATATCTCAGCCAAGGGCATCAGAACTTTTTGGCTGAGGCTATTGAGAAAGAGCTTGCTACACCATCCCTTGCACAGGCACAGAAGTTGAAGAAGCTGGAACAATAGGGAAAGCTTGATGTCGGTACAATTCTTAGTATGGTTAAACAGCCAAAACCTAATCAGGTTGTTACGGTTAAAATCCCCGATGATAAAATCAGCAAATATATGAAATCTAATGCTACCGTAAAGGAAAAGGAAGATTTTCTTGCAAGGGCTGTTGAATATTACGGTAAGTATCTTCAGCGACAGAAAGACAGAGGTGCGAGATGATGAAAAAACTTAAAGATTTTTACGGTCTGATTGGTGAGGAAGAATATGTAATTGACGGTGTCTGTTACAAGGTTTCATCCAAGTTTGCACCCGTTAATATCTGTAAGATTGAAAACACCATAAGTGACAAAGCACAAAAATATGTAGTCAGTGATTTTGCACATTTGACAAGTGTCGATGATAGAAATACAATGAATGCAGAATATATATGTTTGACTGCCGGGAAGGAGGACTAATGCAGTCTGATACAAATATCGGAATTACTGCTATCTACTGCCGATTATCAAGAGATGACGGTACAGAGACAGAGAGTAATTCTATCGGCAACCAAAAGAAAATGCTGACACAAAAGGCAAAGGAATTAGGTTTAACAAATACCAAGTATTATGTTGATGACGGCTATACGGGCACAAACTTCAACAGACCTGCTTTTCAGGAGCTTCTTGACGATATTGAAATGGGATATATCTCTGTTGTTATTGTCAAAGACCTTTCACGATTAGGCAGAGATTATGTTTCGGTTGGTCATTATACAGACAACTATTTCCCTGAGCATAATGTAAGGTTTATTGCTGTTAATGATATGGTTGACAGTGACGAAGGTGAAAACGAAATCGCACCTTTCAAAAATGTTATGAATGAGATGTATGCGAGGGATATCAGCCGTAAAGTCAGGAGTGCTCACCGTATTCGTGGAAATATGGGATAACCATTATCTCAACCGCCTTACGGGTATATGAAAAGTCCTGAAAACAAGAAAAAGTGGATAATCGATACCGAAGCTGCTGAGGTAGTCAGGGACATTTACAGAATGTGCCTTGAGGGTATGGGTAATGAAGCTATTGCAGGAGAATTACAAAGACGAGAAGTTCTTATCCCCATGGCATATTGGCAAAGCAAAGGCTTGAACCGTGGCGGAAAGAAAACTCAACCAAATCCGTACAAGTGGTGTAAAACAACTGTACAGAAAATACTATGTCAACAAGAATACTGCGGTGATGTTATCAACTTCAAGACCTATTCCAAGAACTTCAAGAACAAAACCCGTATTGATAATCCGGTGGAGAATTGGAAAATCTTCAAGGATGTTCACGAGCCTATTATTGACCGTGATACTTGGGAAACGGTACAGAAGCTCACAGCAAGAACAAAACGCAGAGCACCTAAAAAGGAAAATGCAAGAAAACACATTTTCAGTGGTCTTATCCGTTGTGCAGATTGCGGAAGTAATATGAGTTATCATACGAATACCGTCAACAAGGATATTCACTATTTCAGTTGCAGTAATTATGTTAAAGATACCCGAGGCACCTGTCAGGCTCGGCACTATATCCGTTCAGATGCTCTTGAACAGATAGTAATCTTTAAGCTGGAACGCCTTGCGATAATGCTTCAACAGGATGAAAAGCTTCTTGCAGAAATCCTTGAAAAGAAAACCCATAAGGATTTCTATGATGAGAAGAAATTCCTTGAGGGTGAATTGCAGAAAGCAATAGTCCGTCAACAGTCAGTTGCTTCTCTTTATGAGAAACTATATGAAGATAATGCAACGGGTAAGGTTACGGATGAATGGTTTACCCACATGTCCCATAAATATGAGGTGGAAAGAGCAGAGCTGAAAGTCAAAATATTAAACCTGAGAGAACAGGTAGCAAATATGCAGACGGTTCAGCACAGTAAGGATATGTTTATCGGTGCAGTACGAAAGTTCTTGGATATGGAAACAATCACAGCGCCACTCATTCACGAGCTCATAGACCACATTGATGTTTATGAGGCAGAGGGCAAAAGTAAAAACAAGACACAGAGAGTTGTAATTCACTACAATTTTGTAGGCTATCTTGAAATACCTGAAAACGACGAGCCGTGCTTCACAGCAGATACCCGTCAGGGAGTAGCAATAGGTTATATTGCAAAACCTACAGAAAAGTCAGCATAACAAAAAGTCGCACTCCGAAAGGAATGCGACGATACATAAAAACTATATCAAACTATATAAAAAACTCTATTTAAGCAAAAAAATTGAGTATTCACAGGTCAAATCCCTTATGAATACTCAATATGGTGCGAGAGACGGGACTTGAACCCGTACGGGATTACCACACGCCCCTCAAACGTGCGCGTCTGCCGATTCCGCCACTCTCGCGTATCTTTGTTATCTCGCTGACAACATTAGAGATTATATCAGATACTTTTATGTTTGTCAACACTTTTTTGAAACTTTTTTAAAAATTTTTCAAAAAAATTTTCACTCCCCGAAAACGGACTTCGGGGAGCAGATTTTAATCATAATACGACGCTCTGATTTTCTGGCGCACCTTTGTGAAAACGATGAGCGCAACAGAAATAACAGCAAAGGAAATCAATCCGATGTAAGTGCTTGTGTTCTGATTTCCGTCGATTTTAAGGTTATCCCACAATGATGTCATCATAAGCTGAGTCTGTGCATCAAGGTGGTGGAAATAGTTGGTTTTGGGGGTGTCCTCTTTTGCGGGATAGAGAATCTCATTGCCCTTGAAGGAATAGTCATCGTTATCAATTACCGTTTTGTTGGGTGTTGCATAACAGATGTATTCCGCATTGGCAAGAGCAATATCCTCACGAAGGAGGAAGTTGATATAAAGCTCTGCTGCTTCCTTGTTCTGTGAGCTTGCGGGGATGCAGATTGAATCAACAAAAATGTTGGTTCCCTCTTTGGGATAATAGAAAGCAAGGTCCGGGTTATTGTCACACATCGAGAGGAAGTCACCTGCGTAATAAGCGCAGATTGCAGCCTCACCGCTTTCCATCTTGTTGAATACCTCATCCATTACATAAGACTGAACAAGGGGCTTCTGAGCCTTGAGGAGCTCATAAGCAGCATCCCAATCGGCTCCGTCGGTGGAGTTGATATCATATCCGCCGTACCACTGGGCGGTGGCAAACGCATCGCGGGGGTTATTGAAGTTCATAATCTGACCTGAATACTTTTCATCCCACATCAAGCCCCAGCTGTCGGGGTTGCCCTCAACAACCTTTGTGTTATAAATAATGCCTACCATACCAACATTATATGGCACGGAATATTCATTGTCGGGGTCAAAGAAAAGGTCTTTATATTCAGGAAGAATGTTGCTGTAATTGGGGATGTTTGAAAAATCAATTTTCTGCACAAGCTCCTCGGCAATAAGGCGTTCAACCATATAATCTGACGGGATTACGATGTCATAATCCGCACCGCCTGATTTGAGCTTGTTATACATATTTTCGTTTGAATCAAAGGTTGTGTAATTGACCTTGATACCCGTCTCCTGCTCAAAAAGAGCGTTGACATTCAAAGTATCATCAGAGCCGTCGGAAATATATTCACCCCAGTTATACACATTGATTTCCGTACCGCGGAGGTGGGAATAGTCCTTCCCTTCTGCCGCAAAGGCAGGAGTAACACTCAAAGCGCAAACAAGCACAACTGCAAGAAGGCAAAAAATCTTTTTCATCTGACTGCCCCCTTTTTGTCTGATTGCTCACCCTTGAGGCCGTTCATATTAACAACCACAAGCAAAATCAGAATAACAACAAAAATGATTGTGGAAAGAGCGTACATATCGGGAGTAACGCGCTTTTTGGTCATTGAGTAAATTCTGATTGGCAGGGTCTGGAATTTTGGACCGCTGACAAAGTAGCTGATGATAAAGTCATCAAGAGAAAGGGTGAAAGCCATAATGAAGCCTGACATGATACCGGGCTTGATTGCCGGAAGCACAACCTTACGGATTGCCTTGCCGGGTGCACAGCCCAAATCCTGCGCGGCTTCGGCAAGATTGGGGTTAATCTGCTGAAGCTTGGGCATTATGTTGAGAATAACATAAGGCAGGCTGAATGTAACATGGGCAATGAACAAGGTCCAGAAACCGAGCACACCGTTGATTCTGAGGAACGAGCCGATGAAAACAAACAGAAGCATCATTGAAACACCTGTTACAATTTCGGGGTTCATCATGGGGATGTCGGTAACGGTCATAATACTTGTTCGGCGCCATGACTTTTTCATTTTATCAATACCCAACGCAGCCAATGTGCCGATAACCGTGGAAGTCACAGCAGAGGTCACGGCAAGAATAAGAGTATTGTAAAAGGCTTTGATGGTTTCTTCATCTTTAAAAAGCTCAACATACCATCTTAACGAAAAGCCGTCAAAAACGCCTGTTGAGTTGGAGGAGTTAAAGGAATAAACCGCAACAATAAGCATGGGCACATACAAAAATGCAAACACCAACAAAACGTATATCGTTGACGGAAGATTGGTCTTTTTCATAAAACCATACCTCCCCCCACATCCTCGGAGCTGCTGAATTTGTTCATAACTGCCATGCAGATTAAAATCAGCACCATAAGAACCAGTGAAAGTGCGGCACCGAAATTGAAATTGTTGGAAACCTGGAACTGCATTTCAATAACGTCACCGATAAGAGCGAATGTGCCTCCGCCCAATTTTTGTGAAATATAGAAAGTGCTCACGCTGGGCACAAACACCATTGTGATGCCTGAAACAACACCTGAAACGGACCACGGGAATATAACCTTTGAAAAAACATGAATCTTGCCTGCGCCAAGGTCCTGCGCAGCTTCAACAAGGCTTCTGTCAAGCTTGGCAAGGACTGTGTAGATAGGCAGAATCATATAAGGCAAAAAGTTATAAACCATACCCAGAATTACGGCACCGCCTGTGTTAATCATATGAACAGGCTCCATACCGAGGAGGGCAAGGAATTTGTTGATGATGCCTGAATCCTCAAGGATGTTCATCCACGCATAGGTACGGATAAGGAAGTTCATCCACATAGGAATCATAACAAGCATCATCATTGTGGTCTGCACCCTGACCTTCATCCGGGAAATTATGTACGCCAGTGGGTAAGCAATCACAAGGCAGATAAGGGTGGCAACAATGCCGTACCACAAGCTGCGAAGAAATGTGTCGGTGTAGTCACTCAGGCGGTAAATATTTTCAAGAGTGAAGTGACCCTCGGCGTTGGTGAATGAATAATAAGCAACCATAACCAAAGGCACAACAATGAAAATAGCTGACCAGACAAGGTGAGGTGCGGCACAGAGCTTCTGACGCAAAAGATTCTTTTTGTTCATGCTCAATCCTCCTCAACAATGTCGGAAAGATGTTCAATTTCATCACTGAATGAGCTGTAATCGCCGAATTTGCCTGAATACTTTGATTTTTTCATAATGTGGATTGCATCGGGTTCAATGAAAAGACCGATTTTGTTGCCCACTGCTTCGTAATCGGTGGTCTGAATCATCCACTTGAAGCCGCCGATATCAACGATGATTTCAAAGTGAACACCCTTGAATGTAACGGAGGTTACCACACCGGTGAGCATACCATTTTCGATAGGGACAATGTCAACATCCTCAGGGCGGACAACAACATCAACAGCTTCGCCCTTGGCAAAGCCTTTGTCAAGACATTCAAATTCAGCGCCGGAAAACTTGCACTTGAAGTCTTCGAGCATATAGCCGTCAAGAATGTTACTTTCACCGATAAAGTCGGCAACAAAAGCATTCTTGGGCTCATTGTAGATATCCTCAGGAGTGCCGATTTGCTGAATTACACCGCCGTCCATAACAACGATGGTATCAGACATTGAAAGAGCTTCCTCCTGGTCATGGGTAACATAAATGAAGGTGATACCCAATCTCTGCTGTATATTTTTAAGTTCAACCTGCATATCCTTGCGCAACTTGAGGTCAAGGGCGCCGAGGGGCTCGTCAAGTAAAAGCACCTTGGGGTCAACCGCAAGAGCACGGGCGATGGCAACACGCTGCTGCTGACCGCCCGAAAGACAGTCAACCGAACGCTTTTCAAAGCCTCTGAGGTTAACGAGAGCAAGCATCTCCTTAACCTTATCGCGGATGTCGGACTCCTTCATCTTTTTGAGTCGCAGACCGAAAGCAATATTTTCATAAACATTAAGGTTCGGAAAAAGGGCGTAACGCTGAAAAATGGTGTTAACCTGTCTCTTATGAGGCGGTACACCATTCACTACTTTATTGCCGAATATAACCTCGCCACTGTCAGGCTCAAGGAAGCCCGCAATGATTCTTAAAGTAGTTGTCTTACCGCAGCCCGAAGGACCTAAAAATGTAATAAACTCCTTATCTCGGATGTAAAGATTCAGGTTTTCCAGAATCTTATTACCCCCAAGCTCAATCGAGATATTTTTCAAATCAATAACAATGGGATTGTTTTTCAATTATGCAGCCCCTCTCTTTGCCGTATAAGGCGGGATTTTACTTAAATAATAGCATAAAATATATTTAATGAAAAGTCAATATTTTTGGGGAAGAATTTGTGTGAAAGTTGTCGTTTTTGCTCGCTTTCACCAGCCCTTTTCACGAAAAAACAGGACCTCCCTTTCAGGGAGGTCCGATTGCATTATTTAGCCTTTTTGTTTTTGTTGGACATCTTTTTCATAATCACCGTTGCAAACACCGCGAAAACAGGAATAGGCAACACATAAAGGAAGCTCAGGGGGTTTGAAACATCACCCTTGTTGCCGAGAAGACACCACAGAATATTGATGGGAAGCATACCTAAATTGGCGGCAACAACATACTTTGTGAAGCTGATGTTCATTGCGCCGAAAAGCACACTTGAAAGGTCGCTGGGCATAAGACCCGATGCCTTGATGCAGAAAACGACTGCGGTATCATTGGCTTCGGTAAATTCATCAATCTTTTTAACCTTGGGAAACTTTGCCTTAAGAGTGTCAACCATGGGCTTGCCGGTAAATCTGCCAAGGTAATATGTAAGAAGCATACTCAGAGCATTGCCAACAAAGTTGACAACGACGCCTACCCACAAATCCTCAAACACGATGCCTGAAATTGCAAAAAGAAGCGCAGGAGGAAAAACAAGAGCAAAGGATTTCACAACAGAAAAACCAATCATCAACGCAGCAACTGTTACCACACCGCCCTGAAAATATGTTGAAAGCTCCTTGGCGTTGGCAGGCGTGATGTTATATTTTATCATCAGCACAACCATAGTCACCAGCATAACTGCCATAAATATACCTGAGGCAATCTGCAGACCTTTTACCAATTTTTCGTTTTTAGTCATTATGTCAACCTCCGTTGATTTCAGTCATATTTTGCCGGTTTCACGAAGATAATTCACAAAGCCCTCACAGCCTGAGAAAACATCGTTATAAGTAATCTGAAAGTCTCCTGTGTACCACGGGTCGGCAATGCTTTCTCCGGGACGGTCGGCGTAATCCAGCAGAAAGCTCACCTTGCCATCGGGGTCAGAACCGATAATACGCATCAGATTACGGAGATTGAATGAATCCATAATAATGATGTAGTCGTATTTATCATAGTCAGCCTTGGTTATCTGCACGGCTGTTTTGCCTTTGGCAGAAATTCCGTGCCGGGCAAGAATATTGGCAGTTCCGCGGTGAACAGGGTTGCCGATTTCCTCGGTGCTGGTTGCGGCAGAGGCAATGAAAAAGCTGCCGTCTATCCCCTGCTTTTTCACCATATCCTTTAAAACAAACTCTGCCATAGGTGAACGGCAGACGTTGCCGTGGCAGACGAAACAAACTTTAATCATAATATCACATCTTATCGGTATATTGATATGCTTTTACGTAATCGATGATAAACTCACAGCCCTCACCATTGTCAGGTATATCAACATCGCTGTCGGGCACGCCGTTTTCACCGCTCATTTCAACAGAAAGAATGAGATATTCAGCTTCCTGACTTACACCGCCGAAGTCGGTGCGGCAGGCTTCTTTACCGTTGATGTAGAAAATATATTCATTTTCGTTCCATTCAACTGCATAAGTGTTAAACTCTTCATAGGGGTTGCCTTCAAGAAGGAACTCCTTTGCGCCCCACTTCTGATGGGCGTCGTTATAACCGTCAAAATGAAGGTTGGCGGAAACACGGTTTTCTAAAAATTCACCGTAATAAGGGCTTTCCATAATATCAATTTCAGTGCCGTCGGTGCCGGTGCCGTTGGCTTCATAAACACCGTCATTCATCATCCAGAACGCACTCCAGATGCCCACACCCTTGGGGAGAATACAACGGCATTCAAAGTAGCCGTATTTCTGGCTGAAGCCGTTGGGAGAGTCGGAATCGGTGTCGATACCTGCTGAATACCAGCCTGCACCCTTGCCGCCCATACCATCGTTAAGATAAACCATGGGAATGACAAGATTGCCGTCTTTTGTTTGGGCAAGATACTGATTCCAGTAGCTGCCCTTTCTGGCTTCGGAAGATTTGCCGTAGGTATAGTGACCCGACCACACGCTGCGGTCAAGCTCAGAGTCAAAATCGTCGCAGAAGGTAAGGGTGAATTTTGACATGTCCACTTCATCACCAACTGCATAAAAAGGAATATCAAGTACGATGCAGAGCATTGAAATAAAACTGAGAATGCCTGAAAAAATTCTTGTAAAAATGTTCATAAATCATTCCTAAACAAAAGAGTACTGATAAAACTCTTTTTTCATTTCTTCATAAGTTTTGGACTTATATTTTTCAGTTTTGTCGGCTTTGATAACCTTATTTTCTTCATCAACGGTTGCAGGACTTCTGGAATCGATGCCTGCCTTAATAACGTTGAAATAAGAGTCGTTTTTAACAATATGATATGACATTACCTTAGAAACAATATTATCTTTGAATTCGCAGGAATACACATGGGTGAAATTGACGGTGTCAGTATATACCACAAGCTTTGTACCCTCGGCAGTTTCACCGAGAGAATCAAGATATTTTTCCTGCTCTTTTGAAAGATTTTCAATCACCTGAGGGTCTTTTCTGGTGTTCTTTTCTTCAAACTGAGACACAATTTCTTTTGCATCCTCAATCACTTCTTCACGCTCACGCTCTTTGTCCTCCCCTATTTTGCAGGAAGAAAGAGCCAGCAAAGTGCAGAAAATAAGTAAAAGTGAGATAAGCTTTTTCATCAGACCACTCCATTTTGCATTTTTGCGGCGGTAACGGTGTTGCACATAAGCATCGCAATGGTCATGGGACCAACTCCGCCGGGCACGGGAGTGATATATCCGGCCTTAGGCTCAACCGATGCAAAGTCAACATCACCGCAAAGCTTGTTGTTTTCGTCGCGGTGGATGCCCACATCAATCACAACTGCACCCTCTTTAACCATATCGGCATTTACAAACAAGGGTCTGCCCACAGCGGCAACGAGAATATCAGCCTTGGAAGTGACCTCGGCAAGATTTTTGGTTTTTGAATGGCAGGTTGTGACGGTGCCGTTGGCATTGAGAAGAAGTGAGCTGATGGGCTTACCCACGATGTTACTTCTGCCGATGACAACGCAGTTTTTACCCTCGGGTGAAATTCCCTCGTATTTCAGCATTTCCATAATGCCTGCCGGTGTGCAGGGAAGAAGCTTGCCGTCACCGATTGAAACCTTACCCACATTCACGGGGTGGAAGCAGTCAACATCCTTATCGGGGTCGATTGCGTTGATAACCGCTGTTTCGTCAAGGTGTTTCGGCAAGGGAAGCTGACAGAGAATGCCGTTGACATCTTCTCTGCGGTTGAGCTCGTTTACCAAATCAATAAGCTCCTGCTGAGTGGTGCTTTCGGGCAAAGCGTATTCATAAGAAACAATTCCAAGCCTTTCACAGGCTCGCTTTTTGTTGCCTACATACACCTTTGAAGCAGGGTCTTCGCCAACGATAATAACCGCCAGTGAAACGGCAATTCCTTTTTCGTTGAGAGCTTTGACCTCATCTGCCATTTTGGACTGGATAAAAGCGGAAACTTCCTTGCCGCTGATAATTTTAGCCATTGTTTTTCTCCTCCTGAGAAGTAATAAGTTTATATTCTCCCGAACGGAGAATACGAAGCAAATCATCATTTGATGTGATTTTTTCTTCGGTTTCAATTCCGCCTGCAATTTTGCTGTCGGGGTGGTGATAATCACTGCCTGAGGTGTGAATGCTGAGCCCCTCTCCCCTTGCCCACATAAGTGAGCTTTCGTTTTCGGCAGGATTTTTGGTTTTGCCGTTAAACACCTCAACACCGTCAAGATAACGGGAATCGCCGCGTTTGACGTGCTTTCTGAAAGGGTGCGCCTGAACAACAATTCCGCCTGCGGAGTGCACCTTCTGATAAAGCTTTTGGGGATTATCAAAAAGAAAATTGCCTGCATTTCTGACAAAGTCCTCATCTATGCCGTAAACCAGATAGTCGTTAACGGTGAGCAGAAAGCGGATTTCCATACCAAGCAGAACGGTGAAATCATCCCCTGCCGCCTCCAATGCGGCACGGTAGCCTTTGAGGTAATGCCCGGCATTCTTTTGGGGGTTAAAATAATTGTAGGGAGGAAATGTTAATCCTGAATAATGGTCAGTAAAAACAATTCCGCTGTAGCCCGCTTTTCTGTAGCGTTCCACAGTCTGTGCTGCGGGGGCATCGGCACAGGTGCTGACCTCCCCCGAGTGGCAATGAAGCTCGTATTTATAAGTCATATTATTCCTTTCAACGCAAAAGAGCCACCTTCCGGCGGCTCTGTAGATTACTTTGAACGCATTTTAATCAATTCTCTATAACTGATAAGCTCAACGCCGTGATCTTCAAGATACTTATGTACATAAGGGTCTTTCATAAGCTGATATTCCCAGACTCTGTCTCTCCATCTTGCGGTGATGCCCTTGAGCTCATCACACTCAACTGAGGGATGGATAAAGGTTTCGGTTACACCGTCGGGAAGGTCTGTCCACTGCTTGAGAATCATTTCACGGTATGTTTCATAGCTCTCACGCATTTCGTCATTCCAATCGGGGAAAAGAAGATAATCGGGAATGATTACGTTATATTTCTTGCCCCAGCGCTTTGAAAGAAGAGTAACTGCGCTGTAGAGGAGATAAGGCGTGCCGTTGGGGCAGATGCGCTTATCGTGCTTAACATAAAGGCGGTAAGCATAGCCGTATTCACCGCAGATGCGAAGAGTCATTTTGGAAAGACCGAGACGGCCTGTGTAATGACCGTAGAGTGAGCCCATGTGGTTGTCGATGTGGGAGGGCTTCATACCCCAGGAATGAGCAAGGTCAATCTGAGCGCGGATTTCTTTTTCAAGGTCTTCGTAAGAAGCATTCTTTTCAACCTGGTCACTTTCGTGCCACATAAAGCCTTCTTCGTCAAGAAGAGATTTACCGTCAGAGAGAGGCTTCCAGCGGTATTTACCCCATTCACTTGTCATTGTGAGATGAACACCGATGGGATATTCGGGATGAGCAATTGAAAAATCAACAGCGTGCTTGGCTGTGGGGCAAGGAATCATAACGGTTGCTGATTTGAGCCAACCGCCCTGAAAAAGCTCCTCAACAGCCTCGTTGGCAGCATTGCACATTCCGTAGTCGTCTGCATTAACAATCAAATACTTTTTAGCCAATTTTATAACCTCCGCAAGCAAATAGCTTGTATTATTTTTTAACTAATTAAGTTTAACATATCAAACAAAAAAAATCAACAAAATCAGGCTATTATTATTTTATTTTTAGCTTTTTGAGCTTTTCTTTTTGCTCCTTGGTGATTCTCAGGCTCTCAACCGCCTTCTGAATGGCCTTGTTATGCTCCCACACGGGAAGCCTTCGAGCCTCAATAACCCTGAACGCCTCATCAAAATGCTTTGAAAGTGCGGTGGCAAAATACCACGCTACCATCATTTTAACATAATAGTGCTCACTTTCAACAGATGCAACCAAATCAAAATATTCAGGAGAAAATTTTTCGTCGAGGAAAAATTTCATCAGCATTTCAATGCCGAAGCGCACGGTATATGGGTGGGAAGAATTCATCCATTCAATGCATTTTTGCGCTGTGAGGTGATTTCTGAAGCATTTGGGCGTGAGCATATCGCAGGTTGCCCAGTTATCTATATACGGAAGAAAATCATCAAGCAGACGAAGGGTATTTTCATAATCACCGTCAAGCTCAATGAGAAATGCGTGAAGGTTGTTTTCTTCATAATATCTGTGGGGCAAAGAAGACAAAAAATTCTCCGCTTCGGGAGTGCCGTGAATTGACTTGGCAAATTTGCGCAGCTCGGGCACACGGACACCGATGACGGTGGTTTTGTCAACAGTGGGCATAAGGGCAGAGTGGAAATCGCGGTATTTTAAATCCTGCATAGAAAACAGAGTTTCCTGAATAGTCATAACATCACCGATGTTATTTTAGCATATAACAGGATTTTTTCAAGATATTACATATCCAAATTCAAGCGGCAATAAAAAACGGCTCCCTTTACACAAGGGAGCCTTTAGCTTATGTAATATCCTCTTTTTTGATGCCGAAAATGAGACGGAGAATTCCTCTTAATGCCTTTGGGCTTTTTACCAATACAACTTGCATAGTGCTCCTCCTTATTTTGATATGACGATGCCGAGTATGATTATCACAACAGCCAGAATGGCTATGAGAATTGAGTTGGAGCAACAAAAGGAAACCACAAGCCCTAAACCGAAAGCGGCTATTATTGCTCCCCAGTTTATCTGCCCCCGCCTGCCGCGACATCTCATAAAAAACACCACCGTCATAGCTTTTATTACATACTATGACGGTGGTTCAATTCGGTTACTGATTTTCGTTGGAAATTACAACCAACAGCGTTCCCTTTTTAACAGTTGCCTTACCCTGAGGGGCAATAACAAAATTGCTTGTGGCAAGGGTATCGTAAGGGAAGAGTGAAATGTTATCTGCTTCATAATAAAAGCCTTCAAGGCTCACCCCGTGGGCAGGGCCGTTGAGAGGAAAGAAAGAAACCTTTTCGTTGACATTTCGCTCAATGAACGCTTTATCGTTTTTGAGAATAAAGGCAAAATTATTTTCGTCGGCAAGGATAGCGGTTGCACCCTTTTTGTCGGCAAACAACAGGGTCTGGATATTTGCAAAGGTGTGGTCAAACCTGCCGCCCATTCCGCCCAAAAGCACAAAGCTTTTGCATCCTCTTTTGATACCCTCTTTAACGGCAAGCATCATATCGGTGTCATCTTTTTCAACGGGGAAAGTGAGGATTTCGGTATCGGTTTCGGGCATTTTTGAGGAGTCAAAATCACCGAGATACAAATCGGCTTTGAGCCCCAAGGGGTCAAGGTGCTTCTGCCCTCCGTCGGCGCAGACGATAAAATCATCCTCTGCGATTTTGGGTTTGATTGCAGAATAATCTTTAATCTCTGACGCGCCTAAAATTACCCATCTTTTCAAAGCTGCCACTCCTTAATATCTTTAACTTCGTTATACAATGCAACATAGCTATTGTGTCTTGATTCGCTGATTTCACCGTTTCTGACGGCTTCAACAATGCTGCAGCCCTTGTCATTAACGTGGGCACAGGATGTGAATTTGCAGGTACCGATATATTGGTCAAACTCCTTGAAGCAATACTGCAAATCGTCTTTTAAAATGACCTCTCCGCTTTCAAAATCCAAAGAAGAAAATCCGGGAGTGTCGGCAACATAGCCGTCACCGATTTTGTAAAGCTCAACATGGCGGGTTGTGTGACGCCCTCTTCCAAGCTTTGAGCTGATTTCACCTGTTTCGCGGTTTTGCTCGGGGTCAATAAAATTGAGTAGCGTTGACTTGCCGACACCTGTGTTACCTGTGAATGCACTTGTGCAGCCTGCGATTTCGGCTTTGATTTGTTCTGCACCGCTGCCGTCGGCAGAAGAAAAGGCATAAGCCTTTATCCCTGCAAGGCGATAGATTTCTATCAAATCGTCGCAAGGCTTCAGGTCTGTTTTGGTAAACACCACTACGGGCTCAATGTTATTATGCTCAGCAATGACCGTCAGGCGGTCAATGATGAGGGTGTTGGGGTTCGGCTCGCAGGTGGAAGCCACAACAAAAAGCTTGTCGATATTAGCAACAGGCGGGCGGGCAAGAACATTCTTCCTCGGGGCAATGGCCTCAATGGAGTTATAGCCCGTTTCCTGCACGCTGATTGTTACCTTGTCACCTGCAACAGGGGTGATTTTTTCTTTGCGAAAAATTCCCTTTGCTTTACATTCAAATATTTGGTTGGCGGCCTCTACATAATAGAAGCCGCCAATGCCTTTAATAATAATTCCGTCGTACTGCATTATTCACCTGTATAATACTCTGAAGATGGCTCGGTTGAGCTGGGTTCGGTTGGTTCCTCAACAGGCTCGGTGGGCTGCTGAAGAGCGTAAGTCGCCTCGTTATAGGTGTTGGGCGGGTTTGAGCCGAAGTTGATTGAGCACTCATAATAAAGCTGACCGTCGATATAAGCCTCAAACTTGTCGCTTACACCGTAGCCCTTGACCTCAACAGAATAGCTTGTTCCGCTCATAAAGGCGTTTTCATCTGTCTTTATCGTTTCACCGTTGAGCTTGATTTCAACTTTCCTCAAATCTAAAGAAGCAGGAAGTCTGAATCTGATTGTGGTGGAAACACTGGGATCAGGACCCTTGCTGACATAAACCACAACCTCTGTGCCCTCGGGAACTTTGGCTCTGTCGGCAACACTCTGGGCGGTTACGATGCCAACGGGGATTGTTTCATCAAAAACCTCTTCAATTTTTACATCAAGGTTGATTGAAGTGAGAAGGGTTTTCGCATCCCCTGCTCTGAGGCCGGTTACATCCTTGACCGTTACATATTCAACCTCTTCGCCCTCATAGGCATTGTATTCAACTGTTACAACATCACCTGCTGTTGCCATAGTGCCTGATGTGGGTGAAACCTTAACAACTGTGCCGGGGTCGATGCCTGCAAGCTCAACCTTGCGGGGCTTGACGGTGAAGCCGAGACCCTCAAGCTGAGAAACAACATAAGCATAGTCGTTGCCCACGAGATTATCGGGGATTGTAACCTGCTCGCTGCTGACAGCAATTGTGAGCTGAATTACGGTTTTGTCGGCATCGATTTTGGTGCCTGCGTCGGGAGTCTGGGTTATAACTGTGCCGGGAGCTTTTTCATCGTCGTTGACAATCAAAGGCTCGGCAAAGTTAAACTCTTCATAGTTGCCTTCAATTTCATCATAATAATTCATTCCCAAAAATTCAGGAACCTCTTTTTTGCTGAAAAGACCGATATCTACCCAACCGAAGTGAACGGCGGCAACGCTGAGAACACCGATTGCCACAACGAGAGCAACAATAATTCCCACAAGAACGGGAATTGTGCGGTTTTTAACAACCTCTTCCTCCGCGTCTTCTTCATCTTCAATTTTAACGGGAGCCTTGGAAACGGGAGCTTTTTTAATTGGCTTTGTGGGGTCTGTGTCCACAAAGAATGAATAGTTAAAACGGATTGAGGGATTGCGCTTGAATTCTTCAAGGTCAAGAATCATTTCAGCCGCTGACTGATAACGCTCGTTGACATTCTTTTTCATAGCGCGCATAATAATCTGTTCAAGGCCCACGGGAATGTCGGGGTTAACCTTGGTTGGAAGCTCAGGGTCATTCTGAAGCTGCATAATTGCAACTGAAACAGAGCTGTCTGCCACAAAAGGCAGCTTGCCTGTGAGCATTTCATAAAACATTACACCAACAGAGTAAAGGTCTGCTCTGTCGTCGGTAACATCGCCTCTTGCCTGCTCGGGGCTGATATAATGAACAGAGCCGATTGCAGAATCGGAAAGAGTGCGTGTTTCACTTCTGCTGAAACGAGCAATACCGAAGTCTGTTACGCGGATTGTTCCGTTTTCGAGAAGCATAATATTCTGAGGCTTGATGTCACGGTGAACAACGCCTTTGTCATGAGCGTGCTGAAGGGCGCGGAGAATCTGCATAACAAAATACACAGCTTCCTTCTGGTTAATAACCTCCTGCTGCTCGATATATTCTTTGAGGGTGATGCCTTCTACATATTCCATAACTATGTATTGAAGCTTTTCACCGTAGCTCACATCAAAAACTCTTACGATGTTGGGATGTGAAAGCACTGCGATTGCCTTGGATTCATTTTTGAATCTGCGGCGGAATTCTTCGTTGGCAAGATATTCGTCTTTGAGAACCTTAACGGCAACAATGCGGTCATCAATGATGTCGTATGCCTTATAAACAACAGCCATACCGCCAACACCGATTATTTCACGGATATCATATCGGCCGTCAAGTCGTTTTCCTACATAACTTTCCATAAAATTCACCTCAGTTTGAAAGGGCTACAACCGTAATGTTGTCACCGCCGCCGTTTTCGTTGGCTGCCTTGACAAGGTTGTCGGCAATTTCATATACATCGCTGTTATGAGCCACAGAGCAGATATCAGCTTCACTTACGAAGTTGGTAAGTCCGTCTGTGCAGATAAGAACGATGTCGTTTTCTTTGCTCATATCCTCACGGAAGAAATCGGCTCTGACCTCTTCATCAATGCCGAGGGCTCTTGTGATGATATTCTTCTTCGGGTGGTATCTCGCCTCTTCCTTGGTGATTTCACCGCGGTCAACCATACCCTGAACAACAGAGTGGTCGGTGGTCACCTGGAAAAGTGAGTCGGACAAAATATATGCTCTGCTGTCACCAACGCTGACAACATAAACAATATCAACATTAACAATAACCGCAACAACGGTTGTGCCCATGCCTGCAAGGGCTTCATTTTTCTTTGCCGCGTCAAGCACAAGAGCGTTTGCACTTTCAACAGCAGAAATGAGAAGGTTGCGGATGGAATTGTCACTCATACCCTGGTGGTAGCAGGTTGCAATTTTTTCTGAAATAACCTTAACGGCAGTTGCACTTGCAACGTTTCCGCCTGCGGCGCCGCCCATACCGTCGCACACAACTGCCCACGCCACGTTGCCCGGAAGCTCACCGGCGGCGTAGGAATCCTGATTATTGGCACGGACTATGCCTTTATCACTTTTTGCAGATATTTTCATTTTCATTCCCTCCCTGACGGGGATTGTTTTTCACGCCTGGAGCGGAGCTGACCGCAAGAGGCATCTATATCTGAACCAAGGCTTCTTCTGACAGTGACATTCACACCCTGGGAACTGAGAATGTCACAGAAATTTCTGAGTGCTTTTTCTCCGCTTCGTTTGTGGGAGCTTTCATCAATTTCGTTGGCAGGAATCAGATTGACATGGCACAGCATACCTTTGACAAGCTTTGCCAGCTTGTTGGCACATTCGGGCGTGTCGTTGACACCTGCAATCATTGCATATTCAAAAGAAATTCTTCTGGAAGTTTTCTTTACATACTGCCTGCACACCTTCATAAGCTCGTCAAGAGGATATTTGCGGTTAACGGGCATAATCTTTGAGCGCAGTTCGTTTTCGGGAGCGTGGAGAGAAACAGACAAGGTAATCTGCAGATTCTTTTCCATAAGCTCATACATACGCGGAACAATTCCGCAGGTGGAAAGGGATATGTTTCTCATACCGAGATTAAGACCTTTTTCGTCCCCTGCCAATTCAAGAAAACGCATTGCATTGTCAAAATTGTCAAGGGGCTCACCCATTCCCATAATAACAACGTGGGAAACTCTCACGTTCATATCGCGCTGAGCGGCGTGAATCTGACCAATCATCTCGCCTGCCGTAAGGTTGCGGACACAGCCGCTTTTGGTGGAGGCGCAGAACATACATCCCATTTTACAGCCTACCTGTGAAGAAATACACAGTGTGTAGCCGTATTTATATTTCATTAAAACGGATTCAATAAACTCACCGTCGTGAAGGCGGAAAAGATACTTGACGGTTTCGTCAACTTTTGAAGCACGCTTTAATTCAATTTCACAACAATGGAGAGGATATTTCTCACTGAGTGTCTGACGCAAATCCTTTGAAATGTTGGTCATTTCGTCATAGCTTGATACACCGGCCTTCTGAAGCCAGGAATAAAGCTGGTCGGCTCTGAACTTGGGAAGACCCAATTCAGCGCAAAGCTGACGGATTTCGTCATTATTCATTGATTTTATGTCGGTAGTAAAGCTCAAGAGTCAATCCTCCTGCGGATAGCTGAAACAAAGAAGCCGTCACTTGAATGAAGGTGTGGCATCAATGTCAGATAGTCGGTGTCTTCTGCGTGACGGGGTATTTCGGGAAGCACCTTCAAGGATTCAAAATCACTGTTTTCACTGAGAAAACGGGTGATAATTTCTTCATTTTCTGCCGGATTAAGGGAACAGGTGGAATACACCAGAACCCCGCCTTTTTTAAGATATTCGGCAGAAGCCTTCAGTATAGAATACTGTATTTCAGGCAATTTGTCAACCTCGGCCCCATCCTTGAAGCGGATTTCGGGCTTTCGGCGAATAACTCCGAGGCCTGCACAAGGCACATCACAGAGGATTTTATCTGCCATCGGAAACGATTGATTATGTACGCTTCCATCATTTTCGGCGGTTTCAATAACTGAAATTCCGAGACGGTCAGCGCCGTTTTTAATAAGATTTAATCTGCCCTCATAAATGTCACAGGCAATAATTCTGCCCTGGTTTTTCATAAGCTGAGCGGTGGTAAAAGCCTTGCCTCCGGGAGCGGAGCAGATGTCTATGACAGTATCCCCTGCTTCGGCACCCAAAGCCTTGCAGCATAGCTGAGAGGCAGTGTCCTGTACGTGGAAAAAACCGTCTGAATAAGAGTTGAGCTTTTTGAGGCTGCCCGCTTTTTCAAGAACGAGAGCGTTCTCATCAAAATCTGCTTTGCGGCAGCTGACGCCCTCCCCTCTGAGGGCAGCCATAAGCTCATCGGCAGTTGTCCGCAGAGTGTTGACCCTGAGCACTGTTTCGGCACCGCCGAGAGAAGCTTTCGCGATTTCCACAGCATTATCTTCACCGTAGGCATCTTTCCACAATTTTATAAGCCACTTGGGGCAGGAATATTTGATTGAATAATAGTAAAGTCCCTTTTTGTCGGGAAGAACAATTCCGTTCTGACTCACCTTGCGCAACACGGCATTAACAAGCCCTGCGGCAAAGGAGCAGGAATTGGTTTTAACTAAATTAACACTTTCGTTCACGGCAGCCGAGGTCGGAATTTTGTCCATAAACAAAAGCTGATATGCGCCCATTCTCAAAGCTACAAGCACCTGAGCCTTAAGCTTTGAAAGAGGCTGAGTGAGATACTGCTCAATCTGATAATCAAGGGTGATTGCCCTTTCAAGAGTACCGTAAACCAAGGCAGAAACAAAAGCTCTGTCAACACCGCTGAGGGGTTGAGAATCAAGCTCAGCGTCAAGGGCAATGTTTGAATATGCCGAATCCTTATGAATTTTTAAAAGAATATCAAAAGCACATTGCCTTGGTGATTTCATAGTTATCTCCTGCGACTTCCGCCTGTGAAGCGGATAATGTAATAAAGCAAGTTGGCAACCGAGGTTGCAAGAGCGGCAACATAGGTCATTGCGGCGGCAGAAAGAACCTTTCTTGCGCCTTTGATTTCCTCCGCATCGTATAAAAGTCCGTCAGACTCAATAACCTCCATAGCACGCTTGCTGGCGTTGAACTCAACGGGAAGTGTCACAAGCTGAAAAACAGCAACAAGTCCGTAAAGAGCAAGGCCGACATAAACCATCATTTCACCGATGTGAGCCATATTGGCAAGAGCGGCAACAAACATACCGATAAAAGCAATGAGGATGCCGTATCTTGAGCCGAAATTGCAAAAAGGAACAAGTGCCGTGCGCACCTTGTTGGGCATATATCCCTCAGCGTGCTGAGCTGCGTGACCTGCTTCGTGGCAGGCAATTCCCACAGCGGCAACAGACGTGCTGTTATAAACGCCCTCGGAAAGGCGGATTACCTTTTCTTTGGGTGAATAATGGTCTGAAAGCTTGCCGGAAACAGGCTGAATTGAAACATCAGAAATGCCGTAGTGATTAAGAATCATCTGCGCGGCAGCAGCACCGGTGAGACCCTTTGAATTTCTGACTGCCGAATATCTGTTATATGCGCTTTTGACCTTAGACTGAGCAACCATACCAAGGATAAAAACAGGAAGCATAAACAGCAGATATGAAAAATAACCGTAACCGTAAAACATAAGATTACTCCTTATTTAAAGTATTCCCCTGCCGGAATGGGATTTCCCCTCAAAAAATCGGCGGCGGGCATAGCCTTTTTACCCTGAGCCTGAAGCGTTAAAATTTCAACACCATTGCCGTCACCGCAGGCAACAACAAGGCGCTTGCCGCTTTCGGTGATTTCACCGGGATTTCCTTTAACAGCGCCCGCAAGCACTGTTTTGTGAATTTTGAAAAGCTTGTCACCGCACACAGCAGTTGCACCGGGCCAGGGAGAAAGACCTCTGACCTTATTATGAACCTGCTCAGCGGTTAAATTCCAATCAACGGGGCAAAGCTCTTTGGTAAGCATCGGTGCATAGTTTGAAAGAGCGTCATCCTGCTTTTCGGGAGTGATTTCGCCTTTTTCGAGAGCAAAGATGGTTTTGCTCATAACCTCGGCACCCAACTCACTCATTTTATCGTGAAGCTCACCTGCTGTTTCATTTTCATCAATGGGAGTTTCGGCCTTGAGAAGCATATCGCCTGTGTCAAGACCAACATCCATCTGCATTGAGGTGACACCGCTTACCTTTTCACCGTCAACAACGCTCCACTGAATGGGGGCCGCACCTCTGTATCTGGGAAGAAGGGAGGCGTGAATGTTGACACAGCCGTATTTCGGGATGTCGAGAATATTCTTGGGAAGAATCTGACCGTAAGCCACAACAATGATAATGTCGGGGGCAATTTCACTGAGAACTTCAAAAGCATCACTATGACGGAGCTTCTGCGGCTGATAAACAGGAATTGAATATTTCATTGCCGTTTCTTTAACGGGAGGCGGCATCATATGATGTCCTCTGCCCTTGGGCTTGTCGGGCTGAGTGTAAACTGCCGCAACATCGTGACCGTCACTAACCAATCTTTCGAGGCAGGGAACGGAAAATTCGGGCGTACCCATAAAAACTACTTTCATTATTCTACCTCATCGGGAGCGAGCATTCTGACAGCCTTATCGGTGTAAAGAATGCCGTCAAGGTGGTCAAGCTCGTGGCAGAAGCAACGGGCTTTGAGGTCTTCACCCTTGTAGATTACCCATTTACCCTCACGGTTCTGAGCCTTGACAATAACCCACTTGGGACGGCGTGTGATACCGAATTCACCAGGAACAGAAAGGCAACCCTCTGCCTCTTCCTGAATTTCTTCGCTTTTTTCGGTAATTTCGGGGTTAATAAGCTCAATGTAGCCGTCACCCACATCAATTACAACAACTCTTTTGAGCATACCCACCTGAGGTGCGGCAAGACCTGCGCCCTCAGCCTTGTAAAGAGTTTCTTTCATATCGTCAAGAAGGTCCCAGAGTCGCTTGTCAAACACCTCAACCTTACGGCTGACCTTGCGGAGAACGGGGTCTTCTTTTGTTACAATTTTTCTTAAAGCCATAGTTATCTCATCCTTATTAAATAAGTGTTTGCGAATTCATATCAATATAAACAGTAACGTCGCTGAATTGATTTTTTTTGGAAAATGCCGAAAGCAAATCCCCCAAATCCTTTCTGAAGCGGGTACTGTTTTTGCATTTTAATATAAGTCTGTGTCTGTATTTGTTGCTGATTTTGGACACCCTTGCAGGCATCGGTCCGAGAGCAATCACACTGTGAGCCGAAAGGGCTGTTTTTGCCTGCTCAAAAAAGCTTTGCGATGCGGCTCTGACCTTGGCATCGTCAGTGCCCACAAAGCCAATCAGACACAAATCACAGAACGGCGGATAAATGAGCATCTTTCTCATTTCGATTTCTTCGTTATAGAAGCTTTCATAATCCTGCTCGGCAGCAAGACGGATAACTTCATTTTCAGGGTTGATTGTCTGAATAATTGCGGTGCCCTCATACTGACCTCTGCCCGAACGGCCCACCACCTGAGTTATCAAATCAAAGGTGCGCTCCTGAGAACGGAAATCGTCGCTGAAGAGCTGACTGTCGGCTGAAATCACACCAACGAGTGTAACGTTTTCAAAATCAAGACCCTTGGCAACCATCTGAGTGCCCAGCATAATATCATACTCTCTGTCGGCAAAGGCTTTGAGCTTTTCTTCGTGTGAAAAGCGCGACATTGTTGTGTCGGCATCCATACGCAGAATTCTCGCTTCGGGGAGCAGATTACGGAGCTCATCCTGAATTTTTTGCGTGCCAAAGCCCGAATACCGCATATCGTTGCTGTCACATTGCGGGCATCTGGTGGTAAACGGCACGGAATAACCGCAGTAATGGCACATCAACCTGCCGTTGGCGTGGTGATAAGTCATTGAAATGCTGCACGACGGACAGGTGACAACCTCACCGCAGCTTTTGCAGGCAACAAAGGTGTTGAAGCCTCGTCTGTTCATAAGCAGAATTGACTGCTTTCCGTCGTTGAGATTTTGTTTTAGTGCATCTGCCAAATCAAGGCTGATTCCCACTGAATCGTCGAGACCGTTGAGAAGCATATCCACAACCCGAACCTTGGGAAGCTGAGCCTGAGCATAACGCTTTGAAAGGCGGTTGAGCTGATATCTGCCGCTTTTGGCAAGGGCATAGGTTTCAATTGACGGAGTGGCGGAGGCAAGCACAAGCACCGCGTTGTTTTTGGCGCATCTGAATCTGGCAGCATCCTTGGCATTATAGCGGGGTGTCTGCTCAGATTTGTAGGTGTGCTCCTGCTCCTCGTCAATTATAATCAACCCGATGTTTTCAACGGGAGCAAAAACCGCGCTTCGTGTGCCGATGACGATTTTTGCCTGCTTATTCCTGACGCGTTTCCATTCGTCAGCACGCTGACCAACAGAAAGAGCCGAGTGGAAAACGGCAATTTCTTTGCCGTAACGCTTGTGAAAAAGATTGAGGGTCTGAGGGGTGAGAGATATTTCGGGCACCATAACAATAACCGTTTTGCCTTTTTTGATTATTTCATCAATCAGGCGCAGATAAACGCTTGTTTTGCCCGACCCTGTTACACCAAAAAGAAGTGATACTCCCCCTTTGCCCTCATCATAGAGAGAAAGGATATTGTTATATGCCTCTGTCTGTTCTTCGGTTAAAACAATGTCTTTTGGGGCCTCCGGGGAGGCAATGTCTTCATAAGGATTTCTGCTGATTTCATTGTCATAAAAGCTCACAAAACCCTTTCTTTCAAGGGCGGTCACCACCGCGGGAGTGAAGCCTGTGAAATAGCAGATTTCTTTGATTGAAGCCGTGCCTACATCCTGCAAAAGAGAAAGCACCTCTCTCTGCTTTTGTGAAAGCTTGACTTCGCCGTCAAGGGCACTTTCTCCCTCTTCGGTGAGGCGCACCATACGCACGGTTTTGTCACCAAGGCGGCGGACAGCTTCATTGTTGGTATAAAGCCAACCCTTTTTGCACATTTTTTCAAGAATGGTGCTGTCGTTTTTAAAACCGTATTTTGAAAGGATTTTGGCGCCCTCTTTGTAGTCATTGGACTTTTGCAAAAAGGCGTAAATCTGCTTTTCATCATCGGTCATTGCTTGTGTGTCGGCATCAGGTACGGAGGTGTAGGTAACCACCGTTTTGTGAGTTACGCCAACGGGCAGAACCGCTTTAAAAGCTTCAAACAAGGTGCAGAAGGTTCTGTCCTTAAGCCATTTGACCAGCTCCAGCATTTCTTCATTGATCAGAGGAGCTTCATCAATAAGCTTCTGCACGGATTTGAGACCTTTACCGCTTTCGACCTGAGTGAGTGAAAGAATAAAGCCCTGACGCGCCTTGTTGCCCGCACCAAAAGGCACCATTACCCTGCAACCGGGAACAGCCTTTGAGGCAATATCTTCGGGAAGCAGATATGTGTACGGAATATCAAAATGGTAAGCCGTGTTTTCAACGGCAACCGTAACGGCTGATTTCATAAACACATCCCACCTCCCTGAGAGTTATGTAGATTAAAAATTAAAGATTGCGGATTTCTTCGGGCTCAACGATTTCGTATTCGCCTTTAACGATTTCATCAATTGCAATGCTTACAGGCTTTTCTGTGAGAATGATTTTGTTCTCTTCAGCTTCCTGTGAAATTTCTCTTGCTCTTTTGGCTGTTGCTCTTACGAGTGAGTAACGGCTGATGTGACCTGAAAGAACCTCTTTCAAATCGGGGTTGAATTTTAAATCTCTGTCCTGTGTAAACATATTTTTATCTCCTTTTAATTATTTGTTTTTTAATTGCAGGGCTCTGATTACAGCTGCCAAATCATCAACAGCATCTTCAAGCCTGTCGTTTATAATCTGATAATCATAATTTACGCTGTATGCAAGCTCGTCTTCGGCGATTTTAAGTCTGCGGAGAATATCTTCATCTGTTTCCGTTCCTCGTCCGCGAAGACGGTTTTCAAGAATTTCAAGGCTGGGCGGCACAACGAAAGCGCTTGTTGACTGAGGATAAATATTCTTTATCTGCTCCGCACCCTGAACTTCAATTTTAAGAATAACGATGTCACCGTTTTTCAGATGCTCATCCACGCTTGCACGCGGCGTTCCGTAATAATTGACACCGTATTTTGCATATTCAAGCATTGCTTTCTGCTCAATCAGCTTTTCAAACTCATCAACAGTGATAAAGTTATAATCAACTCCGTTAACCTCACCGTCACGGGGAGCGCGGGTTGTGTAAGAAACGGATTTCCACACACCGGGTATGTTCTTTTTGAGATATTCAATAAGAACTGAATCCTTGCCTGCACCTGCAGGACCTGAAAAAACAAGTAATGTTCCGTCAGACACTGTCATTACCCTCCCCCACAAGCTCACCTACACGGTTGGCAAGAGTTTCTGTCTGCAAGTAAGAAAGAATAATCTGGTCGCAGTCGGTGATTACGACCGCTCTTGTTTTTCTTCCGTGGGTGGCATCAATAAGCTTGCCTTTTTCTCTGTAATCCTGAATCAAGCGCTTGATAGGTGCTGAGTCGGGATTAACGATTGCTGTCATTCTTTCGGCGTTGAACATACTGCCGAAGCCGATATTAACAAGTTTCATATTAAGTCTTCCTTTATTCTATGTTCTGCACCTGTTCGCGGATTTTTTCGATTTCGGACTTGATTTCAAGCACGCGTCTTGCAATTTCAACATCCTGAGCCTTTGAGCCGATTGTGTTGGCTTCACGGTTCATTTCCTGAACAAGGAAGTCCATTTTTCTGCCGATGGCTTCTTCTGCCACAAGGAAGGTGCTAAGCTGGTCGATATGAGAACGAAGTCTGACAGTTTCTTCCGCAACGGCGATTTTGTCGGCATAAATTGCCGCCTCGGTGAGAAGACGCTGCTCTTCAACGTGGGTATCGCCCAACACATCTCTCATTCTTGCAAGAAGCTTTTCGTTATATTCTTTAACTGTTTCGGGAGAACGCTTTTCGATGAAAGCAACATTTTCAAGAATATAATCAGCTCTTGAAGAAATGTCATTTTTCATCTTTTCGCCTTCAACCGTTCTCATTGCAATAAAGCTGTTAACGGCTTCTTCAGCGGTTTCTTTAACGGCTGACCAGATTTTTTCTTCATCAGCCTCTTCGCGGCGCACAAGAAGAACATCCTGAAATCTGCCGAGGGATGAAGCGTTGATGCCGTTGTCTATACCATAACGGTCCGAAAGCTCATTGAAAGCGTCAACATAACCCTTTGCAAGTGAGTGATTAACCTCAACGACAACATTGTCATCTTCAAGATTTTCAACCTGAATGTAGCATTCAATTTTACCGCGGGCAACCTTTGACTGAACAAAGGATTTCATTTTTTCATCAAGGAAGCCGTAGATACGGGGATACCTTGCAGAAAACTCAAAATATCTGTGGTTTACACTTTTTATTTCAACGGTTACATTAAGAGAGTCAATGCTTTTGTTGGCTCTGCCGTAACCGGTCATACTCTTTATCATCCGGATTTTGTCCTTTCATTTAATGTTTGCAACAATGACCTGCCAGCAAAAACGGAATTTCACCTGAAAGCCTGTCCCCATTCTTGGCAAAGCCGAGAGTTTTTGCAACCTCAACACCCTCAACAGCAGAATAGTAGGCTATGTAAGCGTTTCTGTTTGCACCGTAGTTAAGAGAGCTTCTGATAAGGCCCTCCTGGGTTTCGGGGTCCTTATCGGGCACGGTAACTTCTATGATTTCCATTGTATAGCCGTCAAGATAAAACACAGCCACACCGCATTCGCTTCCGTTTTCTTCATAGCCGATATAGCCAAGGGCACGGTCATCGTTTTTATATTTTTCGGGAAGTTCTGAGTTTGTTTTGGGTTTAAATGTCAGCATAGCTCCACCTCACTTCTTCGGGGTTTTCATTCCCGATGAAACCATAAGCTTGTGCACTTCATCCTCGGTCAGATTGCGCCACTTGCCCTGCTGAAGCATACCAAGCTTAATTGAGCCGATTGCGGTTCTCTTAAGCCTTGCAACCTCAAGGCCCATTGCTTCACACATTTTGCGAATCTGGCGGTTTCTGCCCTCGTGAAGCACCATTTCAAGCACTACTCTGCCCTCTTCCTTCTGAATAATGTGAGCGTCAACGGGAGCCGTCATTCTGCCGTCAATTTCAATACCTGTGCTGAATTTGACAAGCATTTCTTCCGTCACCTGAGGACGCACCGTAACACGGTAGGTTTTGGGTACATGCTTTGAGGGATGGGTCATAGCGTTGGCAAAAGCACCGTCGTTGGTTAAAAGAAGCATACCCTCGGAGTCCTTGTCCAATCGGCCTACGGGATAAACCCTTGCTCCAACATCCTCCACAAGCTGAGCAACACATTTTCTGCCGCGCTCATCCTCCATTGTGGTGATGAAGCCTCTTGGCTTGTGAAGCATTACATAATAAAGCTTTTTGGAAGAGACAATCTTCTTTCCGCTGACAGTTACGGTGTCCTTCTTCGGATGGATTTTGTCACCCAACTGTGCGGGTCTGCCGTTTACTTTAACTTTGCCGTTAAGAATGAGTTCCTCCGCCTTGCGGCGTGATGCAACAGCACACTGAGAAAGGAACTTCTGAAGCCTGATTCTACCATCAGTCATTTTCATTTCTCCTTAAAATATCTTTAATTTTATTGAAAAGCGATTGGTTTTGTTGTTTGGTCGGAATTGTTTCAAGCTCAATATCTTCGCAGGCGGTTACGGGCGCGCGGGCAATAATTCTGCCGTTTTTCACAAAACGCACCTCCCCCACTACCTGCCCCGATTTCACGGGAGCATACAAAAAGCGGGGAGAGAAAAGCTCTGCTTCGACCGTTTCGGTTTCACCGACAAGGCGCACCTCACCGCAGCTGAGCTTAACAGTGTCCGCCGTTCCGCCAACAACGGGAAGGCACAAATTTTCGGGGTATGTTGCTTCCGCACTCTGAACAACTGAAAACCCGTAGTCAAGCATTTTGCGGTGGTCCTGCCAATCATCGGGTGCATTGAGGGTGACCGCAACAAGGGTCACTCCGCCTCTGCGGGCGCAGGAAACAAGACACCGACCGCTCTTTTTGGTAAAGCCGGTTTTGATGCCGACGGCACCATCATAGCCCGAAAGCAGACGGTTGTGGTTATATAAAGTTCTGCGGTATGGAGGATTTCCGTAATAAACCACAGCACTTTTTTCAGAGCAAACGGAAAGAAATTCGGTGTTTTTCACCGCTTCGCAACCAAGCAAAGCCATATCGTAAGCAGTGGAATAATGGTCGGGGTCATCAAGACCTGACGGTGTTACGAAGTGGGTGTTTTTCATTCCGATTTCTTTTGCACGGTGATTCATCAGCAGGGCAAAATTTTCAACACTTCCCCCTAATGTGATTGCGGTTACATTTGCGGCATCGTTGCCCGATTGAAGAAGCATTCCGTAAACGAGCCCGCGCAGGGTGACGGTGTCACCTGCCAAAAGCCCCATAGAAGTGCCCTCAACCCCAAGCATTGATGAAGTCACCTTAATCTCTCGCTCCGGGGTGTATTCTTCAACCGCTAACAACGCAGTCATAATTTTGGTGGTGCTTGCCATAGAATGCTTTTCATAAGCATTTTCCGAAAAAAGCAATTCACCTGTTTCGGCACACATCAATGCGGCGCATTCCGCACTCAGGTCAGAAGCACTCAGCGCATCTGCCTGAAAGCACACAGAGCCGGCAAAAACCACAACACACACAATCACCGTCAAAAACCGTTTCATCAATCATCACCCGTACATTTATATGCACGGGGATGAGAAAAAATCAGTTGTTCTGTTCAAAAACAGAGGGGTCTTCAATAACTTCTGCGGGGGCATCTTTTTTGCCCTTAAGCTTATCCACAACTTCTGTGAGCTTGTCTACAAGGTCGGGAATCATACCCACAACTCTTTCAACAGAAGCATCGGGACCCTCGGAAATATATTTGATGGAAACATTACCGTTGTTGATTACAAGGAAAGCTACGGGAGTGAGAGTTACACCCGCTCCGCCGCCACCGCCGAAAAGATCTTTGGAGGATTTGGTGGGGAAATCTGTTCCGCCTGATGCAAAGCCGTAGGTTACCTTGGAAACAGGAATAACCTTGATACCGTTGCCTGCATCAATGGGGTCCCCGATGATTGTGCGGGAATCCACCATGTCTTTGATTTTGTCAATAGTTGTACCTAAGATACCTGCTGCTGACTGTTCTTTCATTATATAGTTCCACCTTTCTTGGCTGAAGCCTCTGCCTCAGCGGTTGATTGATTATTATTATCGGTTCCCTGGGGAGCCGTATTATCCGTTTTGGGCTGATTTTTGGCGTTTGAAACAAACACCTTTATAAGTTCAATCAAAAGCTTGATACCCATTACAAGAGCAGCTCCGATGAGCTTTGACGGAATGACTGCAAGATGAAGAGAAAATGCACCCTCGGTCTTACCGCCAAGGAAATCGGGCTGAACCTTGACAGAGCAATTTTTCGAATGAACAACGCTTAAAATATATCCCATTGCAGGGTATACACCGCTGCACATTTTACCGTATTTTACAGCAACATCGGCACTGTTGCCGCCGCCCACATTGATGCGAAGCCACAGGCGTCTGATATAAAAGCTTCTGCCGATTCCTTTAAGCCCTGCGCCAAGCTTTTTGGCAATGCTGGAAATGAGTTCAAGAATACCGGGTACACCCTGGTTATTATAGAAGGTCTTGATGAAATTTTCCTTAGGCTCCGCAGTGGTTGCAGGCTCCTCTTTTTGAGCTTCTTCCTTTGGCTTTTCTTCCTTGGGCTTTTTCTCTTTCTTGGGTTTCTTCTTTTTCTTATCCGATGGAGGATAAATGTAAATTTTAACAAACAGCCAACGAACCGCCAGCACGAAGCTGTCTTTATATTCGGCATAGATATTCACGGGCAACGACAAAACTACCAGCAAAAACAAAAGTATGCCGAGGATAATATATAAAGCTGTCATTCATTCACCTCCTGTTTTAATTCAGAAATAATTATTTGTTTTCTTCGTTTGTTGTTTCACTTTCCCCTGCTAAATCAAGAGAGAGCTGGTCGGGGATTTCCTGCTTTTCGGGCAGGTCTTCGTGCTCGGGCAAATCAGGTAACTCTTCAAGAGAGGTTACACTGAAGCATTTCAAAAATTCAGGTGTAGTGCCGTAAAGAAGGGGTCTGCCGGGCAAATCAAGTCTGCCCTTTTCTTCAACAAGACCTTTCTGGCAAAGGGTTGAAATAACACCTGAACAATCAACACCTCTCACCTGCTCAATGAAAGACTTGGTGACCGGCTGATTGTATGCAACAACTGCGAGCACTTCAAAAGCCGCTGTTGAAAGTGGTGAATTTTTCTTGATTTCAAGCACTGCTCTGATTTTGTCGGCATACTGTGAACGGGTGCAGAGCTGGAACTGGTTGTCCATACGCACAAGGCAGATTCCGCTTCCGCGTTCATCAAGAGACGCACCGAGATTCATCAACAGATTTTCCGCATATTCCGGCTCAATTTCAAGAGCCTCGGCAATACGCTCATATTCTATGGGCTCGCCCGAAGCAAAAAGTATTGCTTCAACGGCTGCCTGCATTTCATCAACCTTCAAAATAATCCTCTCCAATTTCATAGTCGGGTTCTTCGGCAAGCATTTCAATTTCCATATCCTTGCCCTCACCGAGAACGGCAATTTTTTTGTCCTTAGTCAGAGAAAGAAGTGCAAGGAATGTTGCCACCATCTCTGAGCGGGAATCTGCCGTTTCAAAAAATTCGGTAAACTTCTGTTTTTTCTTTTTGAAAAGACGGGTCATTATGTACTTAACCCTTGCGGCAATGGGAACAATCTTGTGAGCCACAATGCCTGAAAACGCTTCAATGGGAGGCGGAAGATTTCGTTTGCCCCTGCCCACAGCCGCAAGATACGCCCTGAAAAGCTCCAACGGCTCGTGAAGTCGCTTATATTTCATATCAGGCGGAATTTTTTGCGGAGCGCGTGCAATATGCTCCAAGTCCACCTGCTCACTTAATTTTTTTGCCATAATCTGACAGTCGCGGTATTCCGAAAGCTCACCCTGAAGCTCCTCTTTAAGAGCCTGTGCCTCCTCTTCATGAACAGGAAGAAGTGACACGGTTTTGATATACACAAGGCGTGCCGCCATTTCAATAAATTCACTAGCAACACCCATATCGGCCTCCTGCATCATACGCACATATTCAAGGTATTGCTCCACAAGCTGAAGAATAGGAATATCGTTTATGTCAATTTTATGTTTGCTGATAAGGTGCAGAAGCAGGTCCATAGGACCCTCAAACACCTCTAATTTGTAGGATATTGTTTCCATAAAAAACTCCGTTTAAAAAACTAAAAGTGCAACCTTTTTGAACAATTCAAGCACGGCGCCTGATGCCAGAGAAAGAGGTGTTGAAAGAACACCGAAAACAAGCAAAGCCATAATCACAAGAATGAGATAACGCTCGTACTTCATAATTTTGAAGTAAATATGTGATGGAAGCACGGCGGTGAGCACCCTTGAACCGTCAAGAGGCGGAATAGGAATAAGATTGAACACCGCAAGATTTATATTGATTATGGCGCAATATTGAAAGAAAACATAAAGTGCCAGAGCAACAGCGTTATCGGAAGTGAAATTTTTGCCGATAAACACAAACACAAATGTGCTGAAAAACGCCATAATCAGATTTGACAAAGGTCCTGCAAGGGCAATGATTGCACCTGCCAGTTTTTTGTTTTTCATTTTGACTCTGCCGAGATTTACGGGCACGGGCTTTGCATAGCCGAAGCCCACAAGCAGAATCATAATTGCGCCAATCCAGTCAACATGGGCAAAGGGTGAAAGCGTGAGCCTGCCCTGATTGTTGGCAGTTTCATCACCCATTTTATAAGCCACCCAACCGTGGGCAAATTCGTGAATGGGCAAAACGCAGAACACTACAAATGCGCTGACGCAAAGACCGATAATTATATCGACCATATCGCCGCCCATTATTAAATCTAACAACATAAAATCACCTGTTTCTGGTTGCGGTAACAACACGCTGAATACCGCTCAAATCGTTGATTGTATCGGATTCCCCGCCTGCAAGGAAGAAAAGCTGAGAAATATCTTCCGCCTGGGCTTCGCCGCACTCAACAGCCATAACTCCGCCTACGAGCAAACGGCTGAGCCAATCGGATGCAAGAATTTTATAAAAATCAAGGCCGTCTGCACCGCCGTCAAGAGCCATTGAAGGCTCACGCTGAACCTCTTTTTGCAAAGTGGGGATTTCATCCGACTTGATGTAAGGCGGATTAGAAAGAATCAGATCAGGTGTTATGCCCTGCAAAAGACGTTTGTCGGCAATATCACCGCTGATAACTTCAACATTTTTGGCTTTGTTGAGCTTAACATTCTTTTTAAGGTAGCTCAATGCATCCCCTGACTTTTCAACAGCGTAAACCTTTGCCTTGGGTAAAAGCTTTGCAACGCTGATTGCAATGCATCCGCTGCCTGAGCACAGGTCAAAAACTACGGGAGATTTTTTGTCTTTGAGCAAATCCTTTGCAAAATCAGCAAGAAGCTCCGTTTCGGGGCGTGGAATCAATACACCCTCACCCACCAAGAACGGATAACCCATAAATTCCCATTCACCGAGAATATACTGTAAGGGCTCCCCTGCTATTCTTCTGCGAATCAGTGACAAAAACTCTACCTCGTCTTTTTTGCTGACCGGCTTATCCTTTTTGAGCGCAAACTGTGTGGAATTGATACCGAGGGCTTTTTCAACAAGCCAGCGTGCATCAAAAAAAGCATTTTCCACAAAGGCATAGTCAAGCATTTCTGCTCCTTGCCTGTAAAGCTCATTAACTGTCATTATTCATCATCCTCTGTTAATTCAACGGGAATAATAACCTCTTCCTCTTCAATGCCGAGGCACTTTTTGGTGGCTGCAATGGCAACCTCAATAATGTCATCTGTGGGCTCTTTGGTTGTGATTCTCTGCATCCACAAGCCGGGGGCTGATGTGATTTTTACAAAGAGATTATCGTGTGCGCCTGCATATTTGAGCACCTCATAGCCGATTGAAAGAAGCACGGGAAGGAGGAGCACCTTAACAGCCATCCACACAAGTCTTGATTCACGAAGACCGGGGAAAAGAATTGCAACAAGGCTTGTTACCACAATACTGATAAGAATAACAAGGAAAATGAAGCTTGTACCGCATCTGGGGTGGAAGCGTGACTGCTTCTTAATATTTTCAACAGTCAGGTCAAGTCCGTTTTCGTAGCAGAAAATTGATTTATGCTCAGCACCGTGATACATAAACATTCTGCGGATTTCTTTCATAAAGCTGACAGCGTACATATATCCGACGAAAAGCACGCCTCTCATAATGCCCTCGATCAGGGGCTTGAACTTTGTGATATCGGAGTCAAAAAGCATACCGATTCCGTCAGCAACGAGGCTGGGAAGATAAACGAAAAGCAAAAACGCAAGACCAAAACCGATGACAGCCGAAACAACACCGATAACCGCCATCATCTTGGGGCCAAAGTGGTCGGTAAGCCATTTGTCAAGCTTGGACATTTCTTCAGTGCCGTCATCAAGCTCCATTGATGTTTTTTCGGCTGATTCCATAATAGCTTTATACGAAAAAATCATCTGATCAACGAAGTTAATCGGGCCTCTGATAAAGGGAATTTTTGCAAGCTTGGTTTTATCCTTGAGCATTTTCTGCTCTTTCATCTGTGTTTCGATTGAACCGTCAGGCATTCTCAAAGACATACCTACACACTCGGGGCCAATCATCATAATGCCTTCCATCAGCGCAGAGCCGCCGATTGAATATTTTTTATTTTCTGACATCATTCATCCTCCTGTGAAATTCTTTCGTTTTCAGCCGCAATGACTGCTTCAATATCCCACTCCTCACCGATATCGACATGGTCAATATCGAATGAAATTGTAACTGTTGTTCCCTCACCGAAAACACTGTCAATTTCAAGGGAACCCTTGTGGAGCTTGACTATTTCATCTGCAACGGCAAGGCCGATGCCTGAGCCGTGAACAGTCATATTCGTTTTGTAGAATTTTTCTTTAACATGGGGCAAATCTTCAGGTGAAATTCCGCAGCCCGTATCGGTGATTGAAATAACAATAACATCATCGGCAATTTCTGCAGTGACCATAATTTTGCCGCCCTGCTTTGTGTATTTGAGTGCATTGTCAAGAATGTTGACAAACACCTGCTTGATTCTGTCGGCGTCGCCGTCCATCGGTGCAGGAAGGTCGGGCGCATTGTAAACAAGGTCAACGCCTTCTCTGGTGGATCGGTCTTTAAAAGCAAAAACAGTTTCATCAAGCTCGGCAAGAACGTCCATTTTTTCAATTCTCAAGGCAAGTCCGCCGTTCTGAATTCGGGAGAAGTCAAGCAACTCTTCAACAATGCCCGAAAGTCGGGTTGCCTCGTCGATAATAACATTCATGCCTCTCTGGGTGAGCACCGGGTCGGTATCGCTGACCTGAAGAAGTGTTTCACCCCAGCCCTTGATAGCTGTGAGCGGTGTTCTCAATTCGTGAGAAACGGTGGAAATAAAGTCGTTCTTGAGCCTGTCTGCCGCGCTGATTTCCGTTGCCATATTGTTGATTGAACGGCAGAGCTGTCCGATTTCATCATCATAAAGATAGTGGTCAATTCTCGCGTCTAGGTTTCCCCCTGCAATCATACCCGTTGTGTCATTAATCTGACGGATGGGCTTTACGATTGAGCTTACGAAGAAGATACCTGTGAGCATCACAAGACCAACAAGAAGCAGGAACAGAAGAACAATGACAATGTAAATCATTATAAGCTGTTCATCAATGGCTTCAAGAGAAGTGATGTATCGCACCGCACCGCGGACTGAAGAATCATCGTCCTTGATAAGGTTGGTGACAGACATTATCTTTTCGCCTGATTTTAATTCGCCTGTCCAGGTGGTGTAAAGCATCTCTTCTTCAGACTCGATTGCTTCGTAATAGTCGGGCATTTCGGGATATTCCACCTCAAAGCCGCTGGAAGAAATGATTACCTTGCCTGTTTTGTCAATTACCCAAACCTCGATGAAGGATTTTTCCGAAAATTCAGAAACATATTCTCTTGCACCGTTGACAAATTCGGCGTCGGTTTTGTAGTTGTCAAAATAATGGGTAACTATTCCGTTAGAATAGCTTTTGAGCTTGTTGGAAACAGACTCATAATAATAAGACCTTACAAGAAGTGAGCCTGCAACGCTGAGAATGGCAAGAATAACAATTGTTACAAGGGCGGATTTTAAAAACCAACGCTTGGTAAGACCCACGAATTTGGGGGCTGACTCTTTCTTTTGCTTTGCCATTATGCTCACTCCTTTCGTCGTTTTGTTAATTTACGGGTTTAAGAAACCCACTTGTAGCCCATACCCCAGATTGTTAAAAGATGCTTGGGGTTTGAAGGCTCATCTTCAATCTTTTTGCGGATGCGTCTGATATTGACGTCAACAATTTTGTCTTCATCTTCGTGGCCCTCGCCCCACACCTTGTGAAGAATTGAGGTTCTGCTGAGGGCTGAGCCCTGATTTTCGAAGAAATATTCAAGAATCTGAAATTCAACCTGAGTCAGGTCAATGGGGATGTTATTTTTGGTGAGAACGCGGTTTTTGGTATTGAGCCTGAAAACACCCGAAACAATTTCGTCGCTTGATTCGGCAGGCTTTTCCATCATTGCTACACGGCGGTAGATTGCATCTACTCTTGCCATAAGCTCTGAGGGAGAAAAGGGCTTGGTAACATAATCGTCTGCGCCGTTGAGAAGACCCGAAACCTTGTCCATCTCCTGAGTTTTGGCGGTAAGCATCATAATTCCCAGTGAATTGCTCTTTTCTCTCAAGCGTTTGCACACCTCAAGACCGTCCATATTCGGCATCATTATATCAAGCAGTGCCACGGCAACATCACCGTCGCAGGCTTCATATTTTGCAAGTGCCTCAAGTCCGTCGGCAGCCTCTATTGTTTCATAGCCTGCACGCTTGAGATTGATTACTATAAACTCTCTGATCGCCTGTTCATCCTCGGCAACCAAAACTCTTTTTGCCATAGCTTATTCTCCTATATCCGTAACGGAAAATCCGTTTTTAAAATGATTGTCTTTAACGCCGAAGCTTTTACCTGACGCTGTGATAAGGTATTCAAAGGCTCTGCCTTCATACTCTGTCAATCTGCTGTAGCCCTCAAGACCCATAGTGTCTGTCGGGTGAGAAACAACGGTGAACAGCAAATCACCCATATGCTCACTTGCGGACTTGTTCCAACGGTAGAAATACCATTGTGAATCAAGGCTTGTGATTGTTATTTTGCCAACCCAGCTGCTGGGAACATCAAGTGAATAGCCCTCGGCGGTGTTATAAAGGCAATATTTCTCTGCCTTGAGCTTTCCGTTTGTGAAGGAGCACCATTTTACGTAGTAAATGCTTTCCTCCTGCAACACACCGGAATTAACCTGAGTGGAGCCCACAACCTCAACGCCCACGGGAATTTCAAGCTTGCCGTCGGAATCGATATCACTCACGGGAATACGGTGGCTTCGCCAGGTGGCGGCGGTGGACTGGGTTGCCGCATCAAACAAAGGCGCCTGCAGAGCTTTGGTTTCTTTGTTCCAAAGGATAACCTCCGTTATCATATCGTGCTCATTTTTGAACGCATCAACATAAATGCAGCCGTCTGTTCCGACGGTTATCTGACCGTAGCCGGAAACATTGCCGTCGATGCTGATTGAGGAAAGCTCATTTACAGAGCGTTTGTTTTCATCAAGCTTCAGCACATTTGCCGTGGCGGAAGGCACAACCCCTGTTGTGTCAAGGTTTACGAAAAACAGCTCTTTGCTTCCGTCAGAATCAACATCAATCATTTCCAGCAGGTTGTATTGATAGGAGCCAAGTCCTGTGAAAGCGTTGGGAGAAGACAAGTCGGGCTCATAAACAGAAATCTGCTTGTTGCTGGCTGAAAGATTCCAGCCGATGACAATCTCCTTGATTCCGTCGGAATTCATATCTTCAATCACAACAGTGTCAACAGATGAACCAAGACCTGCAACAGATTTAATATGCTTCCATTCATCATTTTCTTTTTGGAAAATTCCCACATTGACAGTTTCTTCTGTTTCTTTGGCAGAATAAAGAACAATCGCTTCTTCTTTGGAGTCTGAATTGATGTCTTCAACAATGAAAGCCGACTTATGCTCACCATTGGCAGGGGCAATCATCGCAACATTTGAGCCGACCTTAGATTCAAAAACATCCTGCAAATCCTGATATCCGCCGGAAAGCTTCGGAGGGCTCATCAATGTTTCGGGAGCCTTAAGGCTCAGAGAACAGCCGCTGAACAAAACAGCTATCATAATAACGCTGACAAGCAATGCAATTATTCTTGTTTTCAAAGCCGATTCCTCCCTTAGACATAGTTATAGATATACTTATACTATTATTCGTATCATTATATCACAAACTAATCAAGTTTTACAATATCAAAAGGTTAATTTTTTGTAAACAAAAGAATATTTTTGCTTTATTTTTTTATTTATGCTATAATTTTTGAGAGGTGTTGAAAATGAACGAAGCTCCGATGAAAATAATTGCAAAAGTGAAGAGTGGTTTTCCGTCAAAATTCGGCATTCCCCGCCAAAGCGGACTTGTGAAAACTCTGCCTGCTCAGATTGTTTTTGAGCCTGAGTTCCGCAGTCCCGATGCAATCAGAGGGCTTGAGGGATTTTCGCATCTGTGGTTAATCTGGAAGTTTTCCGAATCGGGTGAAAGCTCATCTCTCACGGTGCGCCCTCCCCGTCTTGGAGGGAACACGCGGTTGGGCGTTTTTGCAACACGGTCACCGTTCAGACCAAACCCAATTGGTCTTTCCTGCGTTGAGATTAAAAGCATTGAGCAAACCGAAAAACACGGCACGGTTATCAACATCCTCGGTGCCGATTTGATGGACGGCACACCGATTTATGACATCAAGCCTTATCTCCCCCATTCTGACTGCATCCCCGATGCGGTAGGCGGATTTTCGGACAATGTGAAGAATTACAGCCTTAAAGTGGAAATACCCGACCAAATCCGAGAAAGATTTGACGGGCAGTTTATTGAAACGGTGACGGAAATTCTGAAGGGCGACCCGAGACCGTCATACCACCGCGACCCCGAAAGAACATACGGTTTCCCGTATGGCGGGTATGAGATAAGATTTAGGGTAACAGGTGATTTGTTAGAGGTTATTGAAATTGAAAACAGATAAAAAATCAGCCGGATGCAAACATCCGGCTGACATATTTTTGATTAAAAATTATAATTAGGTTTAACTTTTTCGCCTGTTTTGGCAGACTCCACAATTGCGAGGCAGACCTCAACGGTTTTTGCGCCTTCTCTTGCGTCTGTTGAAACATCCTTATTGTTGAGAATTGCATCAGCAAACACCTCAAACTCCTTAACGGCGTTGTGGTTGTTAACCTGAATTTCAATTGTTTCAGGCTCCTTGGTTATCTGCTTTTCATCAACGGTGAAAAGAGTCATTGTGGGAGAAGTATTGTCGCAGATAAGAGTACCCTTTGTGCCGTAAATAACAGTACGCATTGTGTAGTCACGCTTACAGCCGGTTGAAACAAACACCTTGCCTGCAAGGTTATCGTCAAATTTCATAATTGCGATTGTAGCATCATCGTAAGCAACGTGAGGCAAAAGCTTGTGTGTGCCGTAGGCAAAAACTTCCTTCGGGTCGCCTGCAAGCCATCTGAGCAGGTCAACAGCGTGACAGCCGCCGCCGATTACACCGTGACGCTGAGGGTCGCAACGCCAGGGCTCCTGAATAAGCATATAGTCGTGAGCATATTCTGACTCAACAAAGTACAACTCACCGATTGTGCCTGATTCGATAATTTCCTTTGCTTTTTCAAAAGCGGGAGTAAATCTGCAAATCTGACCAACCATAAATTTAGCATTTGATTCTTCTGCAACTTTTACGATTTCTTCAATATCTTCTCGGGTCAGTGCAAGGGGCTTTTCGCAAAGAACATGCTTGCCTGCACGGAGCAAATCACAGGAAACCTGCTTATGCTGCTGGTCGGGAATTGCAACGGTAACAACGTCAATATCTTTGTTATTGACAATTTCCATATAGTCAGTTACCCATTTTTCCTCGGGAATATTATATCTTTCACCGGCAAAACGAAGATTTTCTTCGTTGCTGTCACAAATCAATGCAATTTCTGCATCCTCGCAGTTTAACGCACCTTCAACATGGCTCATACCGAATTTCATACCGATATTTGCAACCTGTAATTTCTTTTTCATAAAGCTGTCACCTTTCATTTTGTTTTTTATTTTCTTGCTATTTGCAAGACCTTATGATATAATTTTATTGATTTTCAAGGGATATTTCAAGTGTTCTTTGTGTGAACTTTTCTTCATTTTGTTGGGAGTTGAGATATATGACACACATTTTAAA
>JBGVFJ010000002.1:0-39394 GCA_045121005.1 Acutalibacteraceae bacterium | reverse complement strand
GTTTTTGAAGTGTACAAATTCAGAACAATGACTGTCAGAACCGAGGATGAGAACGGCAACCCCCTTTCTGATATGGAGCGAATGACAAAAATCGGAAAAATCCTGAGAAAAACAAGTGTTGACGAGTTACCACAGTTTATCAATGTTCTCAAAGGAGAAATGAGTTTTATCGGTCCCAGACCGCTTCTTTGCGAATATCTCGAACTGTATTCACCTCAGCAGGCAAGACGCCACGAGGTAAGACCCGGTATTTCGGGCTGGGCGCAGGTGAACGGGAGGAATGCAATCACCTGGGAAGAAAAGTTTGATTATGATGTTTATTACGTAGATAACATAAGCTTCGTACTGGATATAAAAATTCTCGTTAAAACAGTTACTGATGTTATCAAAGGAACGGGAGTTAATTCAGGCGAGCAGAACACGATGGAGAAGTTTAAAGGAACGGTGAAAAAGGAGGGTAACTGAAGATGAAAAAAATTCTGTTTGCGGCAACGATTGCAGACCATTTTTATTATTTTCATTTACCGTATTTAAAGTTTTTTCACGATGAAGGCTGGGAGGTTCATGTGGCGGCAAGTGGCGACAGAAAGCTGCCTGATTGTGACTTTCAGCACAACATACCCTTTGAGCGCTCTCCGTTTTCTAAAGGGAATATAGAAGCATATAAGCAACTGAAAAAAGTCATTGATGAAAATGATTTTGACATAATTCATTGCCATACCCCGATGGGGGGAATGCTCAGCCGCATTGCAGCGTCTGAAAAGAGAAAAAAAGGCACAAGGGTTATATATACAGCCCATGGTTTTCACTTTTTTAAAGGCGCACCGTTTGTTAACTGGGCAATATACTTTCCCATTGAATGGGCAATGTCGAAGAAAACGGATTGTCTTATTACAATCAACGATGAGGACTATGCCTTTGCCAAAAAACAGTTTAGGCACACTCAGGTGAAAAAAGTAGATGGTGTGGGCTATAACAGTGATTTGTTTTATCCTGTTTCAAAAGAAGAAAAAAAACAAATCCGCAGGAGCAAAGGATATTCAGAAAAAGAAAAGCTGCTTATTTATGTTGCTGAACTGAATGCCAATAAAAATCAAGGCATGCTTATAGATGTGATGGCAAAGCTGAAGAGTCGGAACACCCGACTGCTTCTTGCCGGTGCCGATAATTTTGAAGGTGAATATCAAAAAAAGGCTAAAGTTCTCGGCGTTGAAGACAGAATTGAGTTTTTGGGCCACAGAGAAGATGTTGAACAGCTTGTTAAGATGAGCGACGTCTGTGTGGCTTCAAGCCTGAGAGAGGGGCTTCCTGTTAACGTTATGGAAGCTATGGCTGCAGGACTTCCGGTAGTTGCGGTTGATAACCGCGGACACCGAGGTCTTGTGAATAACGGCGAGGACGGATTTATAGTTGCTCCCGGAGACAGTGATTCAATGACCGAGAAAGTCGATGCGCTTTCAGCGGATGAGCTGTTGTATAATGCGTTTTCGCAAAAGGCATCCGAAAATATAAAAAGATTTTCAAAGGATGCTGTTTTTGTTCAGATGAAAAAGGTTTATTCAGAGTTTATGAGGTAAGAGATGTACACAAGCTATGACCCCAATGCTTTTTTAAAATTAGCTTGGGTTTTTACGGTTATATGTTGTGTTGTGGGTATGGTCTGCAGAAGATACCCGCTGAACAGATTGGGTGGAATAGGGCAGCCTCTGCCTAATCCGCTTTGCCTTGTTATAAGTATATTGGCATATGTCCCTTTTGCAGGCCTGAGATCAAACAGCGGTGATACGGTTTATTATATACATGAGTTTGAAATAATACAATCCGACGGAATAATTAATTATGTTCCGCAGGGCGGAAATCTGTATTCGTTGTTTTTGGAAATAATCAAAGAAACAGTTGATGATTATCATTGGCTTTTGTTTATAACAGCAATTATTACGTATGTGCCGGTTCTGTATATTTTGTACAAGTATTCCCACCCATTTGAGATGGCGATTTTTCTTTTTATGGCAACGGGCTATTTTGGTATGGGTATGAACGGTGTCCGTCAGTACTGTGCAGCAGGCGTTCTGATATTAGGAACGAAATTTTTGTTTTCAACAAAGAAATCAGCTTTTTTTAAGTATGCTGCAGTTGTTCTTGTGGCGTGGCTGTTTCACAAAAGTGCATTGTTCATGCTGCCGGTATTCTTTTTTGTCAGGCGAAAGGCGTGGAAGCCTTCGTCCTTTATGCTGATTTTCCTGAGTGCTGTAGGTCTCTCGATTTTTGATATGGTTCTGCCGTCATTTTTGTCGGCCTTGGAAGATACTTCCTACGGTCATTATTCCACTGACGGTTGGTTTACCAACGGCCAGGAAAGTGGTTCCAGCTTTTTGCGAGTTATAGTTGCAATTGTGCCGATGGCGTTGGCGTATTTTTCTCAAGGCAGGATGAAAAAATTGGGACATATTGGCGACATATTGATTAATTTGTGCTGTGTACATGTGGCGATGTATATTATCTCAATGTACAACTGGATTTTTGCCAGATTTGCGATATATACAAGCGCATATTACATAATTTTAATGGCGTGGGTTGTATATAATGCGGTGTCTAAAAAAGATAGGGCACTGTATTGTGCAGTGTGTGTCGGGGCGTTCTATTACTATTCTACAGAATTGGCGTATGCGCTTATTGACTATCGCTCTGATGTGTTCTTCCCGAATCTTAAATTCCATTAAGGAGAAAAAAATGAATTGTAAGCTTTCTGTTATAATTCCTGTTTACAATGCTGAAAAATATCTTGAGGAATGTCTGAACTCTATTATATCAAGCTCAGCTTTCGATGATCTTGAAGTGCTTCTCATAGATGACGGTTCAAAGGATAATTCGGGTGCGATATGCGATATTTTTTCTCAAAAGTATGAAAATATAAAAACATTCCACATTGAAAACGGCGGTGTGAGCAATGCCAGAAATTCTGGTGTTGCCAAGACTTGCGGTGAATACGTTACCTTCTGCGATGCAGATGATTATTATGTAAATGGTATTCTTTTCCAAGCGGTGGCTTCGTTAAGGGAAAATAAAACCGATTTGCTTTTTTTTGATTTCGTGAATGAACAGCAGGGTAGCACTGTTGTCCGTTTGCCTTTTGAAGAGAATGCGGTTTTAAGCAAAGAAAGCGTTTCGGAGCTGTTTAAGTATATGCTTAAAAACGAAGGCTTCAATTCCGTGTGGAACAAAATCTTTAAAAAGGATTTATTGGAACAAAACAACATAACATTCACTCCCGGACAGAAGCACGGAGAAGACAGGGATTTTGTTCTCAGATATCTTTCGGTTTGCAAAACTGCGTATTATCTTCCCGAAGCAGGTTATTTTTACCGCTACGTAAAAAACAGTGCCGTCAACAAAAAACGGACGGACTATTTTGATAACATATACAATGAGATTGATTTCAAACTTATCATAGCTTCAAAGTTTGATATACCGTTTTCCGAAGTTGAACAGATTATTAAAGAAAATGTGGTTAACCGCATAATTTCAAACACCTTTGCTGCAGCTGAAAACGGGGAGAAGTCTTTTTCTGTTTCGCTTAAATCCCTTTATGAAAATAAAAAGCTTTTCGGGATTTTGTGTGAATACAAAAATATAGTTTTTTATAACTCAGCATACAAAAAAGTAGCCGACTTTTTGTGTAGCAAGAAAACGCTGCGCTGCTGGTATTACATCAGGTTTTTAAAACTAAAAGAACATATTTATAAGTTAATTAAAGGATAGATTAGATGAAGTATTTTTTGTTTGACCATGTAGGCTCCCTTAACAGAGGATGTGAGGCTATTGTCAGGGGAACGATGAATATCGTTTCGAGAGCAGATAAGTTCTCAACGTTCTTTCTTTCTTCGTATTCGCCGGAGACTGATTTGTTGGATGGTATTTTGGTTGGAGCATACAAGCCTCGAAATCTTAATAAATTTGAATTAGTTTTGGCTAAATTGGATTTAAAACTCAATCACAGCGAATATTACTCGCTTAAAACAGCTTATTCACCGGTTGTGAAGCAGGCTGAGAATTGTGACATCTGCCTTTCAATCGGTGGGGACACATATTGCTACGGTGATAATGCGCCGTCCCGTGCGGTTGCAAAGGCCCTTCACAAAAACGGAAAGAAAACCGTACTATGGGGCGCCTCAATCGGCAAAGAGGACCTGACTGTAGAAAAGATAGAAGCGTTAAAAAACTTTGACGGTATTTTTGCAAGAGAATCTCTTACTTATGAGCTTCTTGAAAAAATCATTCCCGGCGACAAGCTTTTTCAGTTTTCTGACCCTGCTTTTTGCATGGAAAGAGAGGATTTGCCTTTGCCGGAAGGATTTGAACTTGATAACACCCTCGGTTTCAATCTGAGTCCTCTAGTGGTTAAGAAAAACCCCGGGTTGCTTGACGCCGGTGTAGATTTCTTAAAAGGCATAATTGAAAACACAACACTGCAGATTGCTCTTATACCACATGTAACAACACCTGACAGTGATGATTGTGTTATTCTTGATGAAATATACCGCAGACTGAATGATTCTGCTCGAGTGGTTAAAATTCCCGGTAATCTTAATGCTATGCAGTACAAGGGCTATATTGCAAGATGCAGATTTTTTATCGGCGCAAGAACTCACGCGACAATTGCTGCTTATTCAAACGGTGTACCCACAATAGTATTGGGCTACAGTGTTAAATCAAGAGGTATTGCCAAGGATTTATTTGGTGAAGAGAAATTTGTGCTTGATGCAAATATTCTCTCAAACGCACAAACTTTGAATTCCGAATTTCTGAAGCTCCTTGAACAGGAAAATAAAATCAGAAAAACCTTAAGAAAAGTTGTGCCTATGGCAGTTAAAAGTGCAATGGATGCAGGAGAACAGTTGCTTAAACTTTAAAACAATTCGGGAGGATAATACAGTGAAAAAGAAAATACTTTTTATCATCCCTAATCTTAAAAGCGGCGGTGCAGAAAAGAGTCTTGTTACGCTTCTTCAGCTTTTTGATTATGATAAATATGATGTCTCGCTTTTTCTCTTCCGTGAAGAAGGCTTGTTTCTGAACTGTGTTCCTCCTCAGGTTGAAATTTTCACAGCAGGTGAAAACTATGAGTTGTTTGACGGTGAAGCCAAAACAGCCATAAAAACTTTTCTTAAAAAAGGCAGATTGGATTTAACTGTTGCCAGAGTGTTTTATGCAAATGCGTTTAAAGAAGCAGACAGCTACAGCAGAGAAACAAAAATGTGGAAGCAGCTCAGAAAATCGGTTTCTTTGCCGACAGAAAAGTTTGACTGTGTTATCGGTTATCTTGAAGGGCCTTCGGATTGGCTCGCCGCCGAATTTAAGGCAGATAAAAAAATCGGATATATGCATAGTTTCTTAGAAGGAACAAGCTCTGATAAAAAACACTTTTCACAGACCATAAACAAGTTTAACTTCTTTATATCTGTGTCGGATGAAAGTTTGTTGAATTTAAAAAAATATAATCCGAATTATAAGGGTTATCGCTGTATATTAAATATCGTTTCACCGTCGCTTATTAACAGCATGGCTAACGATAAAGTAAATATGGGTGACGGACTCAACTTGCTGACAGTAGGTAGACTTTCTTCTGAAAAAGGAATTGATATAGCGGTTGAAGCTTGTGGCATTTTAAAGGATAAAAATTACAACTTCAAGTGGTATCATATAGGTTCGGGTAGTGAAAAAAAGAAAATATTTGAAATGATTAAGGAAAATGATTTGGAAGGCACTTTTGTTCCACTTGGAGAAAAAAGCAATCCGTATCCTTATTTTAAAAATTGTAATATTTATGTTCAACCATCAAGAAACGAAGGATGGGGAATCACAATTACCGAAGCGAAATCGTTATGTAAACCTATTGTAGCAACAAACTTTTCGACAGTGTTCGAACAGATTGAGCATGGCGTAAACGGTCTTATATGTGAGATGAATGCACAATCTGTTGCTGATGCTGTTGAAAGGCTGATTAACGACAAGGCTTTGCGTGAAAAACTGTCTTACAATCTGTCGCAGGAAAAAATCGGCAATGAAGAAGAAATTCAAAAATTATATGATTTGATCGAGAGTTAATATGAAAATTCTGTTAGTCATTTTAATAATAGCGGTTGCGTGTGTGTTGGCGGCAATTTCTTTTGATGTTGTTCCGTTTGTGCTCAACACACTCGGCAGGATGAAAATCGGCACCCTGAAAGGTGACGATTGGTTTGCTGCGGCAACCGACACTGCTGTAAAATGGAGTGAGAAAGGTCTCCCTTCGGTGCCTCGTGTTGCAGGACAGCGCCTGACAGTTGTTGACAGACTTAATAAAACATATAAATTAGAAACGATTCAGTCCTGGCAGACGGGTTCTGTTCTTATGAGCCTTAATGAAATTGCTCCCGAGGTTGCAAAGCAATCTGCTTTGAAATATATTGACCCGCAGACAGGGGAGTGGGTAAGCTTTATTGATAGAGTGGACAGCGCATTTCTTGCTTATAGCATATTATCTAATCCTTGTATCGATAAAGAATTTATCAGGCCCGCAATGAAAGCAGCTGCAGATATGTTGCTTGGTGAATACGACAGATACGGAAGTGTTCCTTACACTAAGAATTCGGACCACAGATACGTTGATACAGTTGGACTTGTTTGTCCGTTTCTTGTAAAATACTCTTTGGTTTATGATGACAAAAAAGCAATGGAAGCTGCTGTAGCTTTGATTGAAGAATATGAAAAGCTTGGTTTACACAGTGAGTTTAAAACGCCTGTGCATTGCTTTGATGTTAAAACAAAGGCTCCCCTCGGACTTTATAGCTGGGGCAGAGGATGCGGCTGGTGGGCTGTCGGTCTTGCTGAGTCATTCAGAATTCTGAACGAAACGGATGAAGACAGTTTTGTTAAAGAAAAGATTATTATTCTGAAATGTCTTTTGTCTTTCTGTGCGGTAATGGTTAAATATCAGGGTGACAACGGGGCCTTTGACAGAAATATTTTTGCTCCCTCCGGTGCAGACAGTTCCGCAACCGCAATGATAGCATATATGCTGGCTTATTCCGGAGAACTTAGCAAAAACGACAAATTCACTCAAAGTGCAAGCAAGGCGATGGGTTATATCTTCTCTGTCACAAGGCGTGACGGTACGGTGGATTATTCTCAGGGCGACACAATGGGAATCGGTTTTTATTCTGCCCACTCATTGGTTCTCCCTGCGGCACAGGGCTTTGCACTCAGAACTTATAATTTGCTCAATAAATAAAAAGGGGGTTATGTTTTGGTTGATTTACATTCACACATTCTGCATGAAATGGATGACGGAGCAAAAAGCTTGCAGGAGGCCGTCAGATTATGCTCTCTTGGCAGAATAAATCACATCAAAAAAATTGTAGCAACCCCTCATTTTAACGCCCTTGGTGATATTGATAACTTCCTGCGCCAAAGGGATGTCAGAGCATCTGCTCTTAAAAATGAAATTGAAAAAAATAATGTTCAAACCATTCTTTATACAGGTGCTGAGGTTTTTGTGGATGATGACATCTTCTTTTGTAACAACCTCAAACGCCTCACGATAAACAATTCGAAATATCTTTTGGTTGAATTCAGCTTTTCGGGGCTTCGTATAAAGCACGTTTTTGATTACATCAAAGAGCTTTTTTCAATGGGAGTTGTTCCCATTATTGCTCACCCCGAAAGATATGAGTTCTTTCAGAACGATTATGATGCAATAAATGAGCTTGCATCAAGGGGAGTTCTGTTTCAGCTCAATGCAGGCAGTCTTGCCAGCCGTGACGGCAGGGAAGAATTTGAGCTTGCTTATGAAATGGCGTATAAAGGCGTGGCTTCCTTTATTGCAACGGATGCCCATTCTCTTGCTCATCGGCCAAACGATATGGTGGAAATGCTCAGACAGTCTCCTCAGGATATAAACCCGGAGCTTATGAATAAAATGCTTGTGGTAAATCCGCAGATTGTTCTCAGTGATGATGATATGCCTCGAATCCGTTACAGACGGATTGAAAAGCGCAGATTTTATTGACAGATTGTCTTGTTATTTGATATAATTCTTTTTCAGGAGTGATGTTAAATGAATCAGGAAAGATTTGACCAGGCGCCACGCAATATTTACGAAGACGGCTCGTCAATTGACATTATAAAGCTGTTTAAAAGCATCATCAGCAAGCTGTGGATTATTCTGCTTGTTGGTGTTGTGGGTGCTGCTGCAGGTTACATTATTTCAGAATCAACTTATGTAAGACAGTATTCTGCGTCAACCACCCTTGCGTTTATGCAGACTCAGTATGTAAGAGTTACTGACTATTCCGAAACAGGTGAAGCTGATACTTATATTCAGGAACATACTACGTTCTATACCCAGGACGTTGTTGCACGTTATCAGCGTTTGCTTACCAGTAGTCCTATGGTTGCTAAGGTTAAAACAGCTCTTGATGCTCAAGGACTTGCGACAGTATATTCTGAAGGGTTTATTAAAAATTCTCTAAAGATTACCGGTGTTGAGGGCTTGTCAGGTTTCTTCGTTATCAGTGTAACGAGTGTGGATAGCGGTTATTGCGAGCGTGCGCTTAAAATTGTTATGAGTGAGTTTGAAAGTTTTATCAATGGCTATGATAACACAATCAGCATCAGCGTTATCGATGAGCCTACAGGTCCAAGTGTAAACAATGACTCAGGCTCAATCGCCAATGCAATGTACGGCTTCATTATCGGTGCGGCTCTCGTTGTTCTGATTATCTTCTTCACAGTTATCGTTTCCGATACTGTTCAGAATATGGATAACCTTAAGGCAATCACAGGCACAAAGGTACTCGGTGCCGTGCCCATCATCGAAAAGCCAAACGGCTTGTTTATGAAAAAGAAGGTTCCTTCAGGCTCGTTGCTGATAACGGATGAGCAAAAAGTCTCGTTCTCTTTTGTTGAAAGCTTCAAGGCTATCAGAACAAAGCTTGAAAATGTTTATGCCGATAAAGGTCACAAGTGCTTTGTTGTTACAAGTACTTATGAAGATGAAGGCAAAACTACCACGTCGGTTAACATTGCTGTTGCTCTTGCTCAGAAGGGTAAGTCAGTTCTTCTTATGGACTGTGACTTCAGAAAGCCTGCCGTGCTTCGTGCTGTTGGTGTTAAGAGTGACACGCGCTACGGTTTGATTCCCATTATTAAGGGCACTTCAACTTATGTTGATTCAATCAAGTTTATCAAATCTCTCGGGATTTTCGTGTTGCCCACAGGCGGTGTGTCTCTCAAATCCACCGAGGTGCTTGACGCTGAAAAAGTGCGCAATGTAATTGACCAGGCAAGAAAAGAGTTTGACTATATCATCATCGACTCTCCTCCCACTCATGTCGTTACCGACAGCTTGGTTATTGCTCCTCTTGCTGACGGCATTATCTACTGCGTAAGAAACGACTATGCAAAGGCAGGGGAGATTACAAGAACTGTTGATGAAATCCGCGGTGCGGGAATTGAAATTATCGGTACAATTCTAACAATGAGCACAGGCGAAGAAAATAACCGCTACTACAAGAAGAAGGGTTATTACCGCAGACGCGGCGGCAGATACGGACGCTACGGCTTCGGCAAGAAGAAGGGCTCATACGGTGCTTACGGTGACTACGGCGGATACGGTGGTTACGGCGGATACGGCGGTTACGGCTATTCCAGCGGCTACGGTTACGGCAGCAGCTACGGCGGTTATGATAACAGCTATGGCGGATACAGTGGTTATGGCGGCTCAGGCGGCTACGGAAGCTACGGTAAAGGTGACAATGGTGATGCTGCCAAAAGAGGTTAAAAACGTGATTTTTAAGCTCTGAAAAGCCAAAATTCGTATACATTTATATATATGTACTTTCAGGCGTGTTTTTCTGCTGAAAAATGTTAAAAAATGCAGAAAACACTCAATTGAAAAAACATCAAAAAAATTCTAAAAAAAATCAAAAAAATGCTTGACATGATAAGCGTACTGTGGTATTATTCTACAGTACGCTATATTATTATGTAGTATGGTGTGTAGATATGCGTTGATGTGGGATGTGGCAACTCGTAGAAGTTGGGAACTCTCGCGGAGTATGTCCGATTTTAAACCGGGCGCAAGAATAACGAGCACACAGAAGTTCGCTTCCCTTAGCGGACTAACTATGTGTGTAAGTGCGTTTTGAACGATGCACACTACCCGGAAACTAACCCATTCCGGTTTTTAAATGTGAAGGGTGGAAACACCCGGATGAGTTGAGAAAATGTTCAAAACGAATGCCCGCCAAATTTTAAGGAGGCAGAATCATGGCAGTTAAGGGAAAGATCAGAATCAGACTCAAGGGCTATGACCACAGCCTTGTCGACAAGGCAGCAGAAAAGATCGTTGAAACTGCAAAGCGCACAAACGCTCAGGTTTCCGGTCCCGTTCCGCTCCCCACCGAGAAGGAAGTAGTTACAGTTCTTCGCGCAGTTCATAAGTACAAGGATTCTCGTGAACAGTTTGAACAGCGCACACACAAAAGGCTTATCGACATTATCAGACCGTCAGCTAAGACCGTTGACGCTTTGAAAGGTCTTGAGCTTCCCGCAGGCGTAGAAATCGAGATTAAACTCTAATTTAACGCCGCAGGTCATGTTGGCTCAGCCAACCAATAACCTATAAGGAGGAAATTAAAATGAAAAAAGGTCTTATCGGCAAGAAAATCGGCATGACACAGATTTTCGACGAAAAAGGTAACGTAATCCCCGTAACAGTTATCGAAGCCGGTCCTTGCGCAGTTGTTCAGAAGAAGACTGCTGAGAACGACGGTTATCAGGCTGTTCAGGTAGGTTACGGCGATGTGAAAGCACAGCGCGTTAACAAGCCTATGAAAGGTCACTTTGACAAAGGCAACGTTGCTCCCAAGAAGGTTCTCAAAGAGTTCCGTCTTGCAGACATTGACTCAGTTAATGTTGGCGACATCCTCAAAGCAGACTTATTCGAAGTAGGCGAGAAGGTTGACGTAATCGGCACAAGCAAAGGTAAAGGTACAGCCGGCGTAATTAAGCGTTGGAACTTTGCAAGACTCAGAGAAAGCCATGGTACAGGTCCTGTTGCAAGACACGGCGGTTCACTCGGTGTTATCGACCCCGCCAGAATCTTCAAAGGAAAGAAAATGGCAGGTCACCTCGGTGCTGAGCGTGTTACAATTCAGAATTTGACAGTTGCTAAGGTTGACGCAGAAAACAACCTCATCGCTGTTAAGGGTGCCATCCCCGGCCCCAAGGGCGGAATCGTTGTTATCGCAGACGCCAAGAAAGCTTAAGGAAGGAGTGTAATGTATGCCTAATTGTTCAGTATTTGACAGCAAGGGTAAGAAAGTTTCAGACATCGAGCTTGCAGAGTCAGTTTTCGGTGTTGAACCTAACCAGTCAGCTATGCATCTTTGCGTAGTAAATTATCTTGCAAATCAGCGCCAGGGCACACAGTCCACTAAAACTCGTTCCGAAGTTAGTGGCGGCGGCAGAAAGCCTTGGAGACAGAAGGGAACCGGCCGTGCACGTCAGGGTTCAACAAGAAGCCCTCAGTGGACACATGGTGGTATTGCTCACGGTCCCAAGCCTCGTGAGTATGGTTTCTCAATCAATAAGAAGGTAAAGAGACTTGCTATGAAGTCAGCTCTTTCAACAAAGGTTGCAGCTGAAGAAATGGTAGTTCTTGAAAGCCTTGAGCTTGGAGCAATCAAAACTAAGGACGTAGTTAGCGTTCTCTCATCACTTGAAACAGGCAAGAAAGTGCTTATCGTTCTTCCTGAAAAGAATGATGTAATTTACAGAAGCGCTCGTAACATCGCAGGTGTTGAAGTTTCACTTGTAAACACTCTCAATGTTTACGACATCCTCAACTGTGACACAATGGTTGTTCTTAAGGATGCAGTTTCTAAGATCGAGGAGGTTTACGCATGAGTAAAGCAGCACAGGATATTATCCTCCGCCCGATTATCACAGAAGAAAGCATGATGGGCACAGCAGAAAAGAAATACACTTTCGCTGTTGCTAAGACTGCTAACAAAATTGAAATCGCAAAGGCTGTTGAAGAGCTTTTCTCATCAAAGCCCGGCGACATCAAAGTAGCAAAGGTTAACACAATCAACTGCAAAGGTAAGCTTCGCAGACAGGGCCGTTTCGAAGGCTACACAGCTTCTTGGAAAAAGGCTATCGTTACCCTCGCTGAAGATTCAAAGACCATCGAGTTCTTCGACGGTATGATGTAATAACAACTTAAGCGGTAATGTATGGAGTTTGACATCTCCGCTAAGCCGCTTGAATCACTTGAAAAGGAGTGTGAAAAAATGTCGATTAAACTTTACAAACCGACCACAAACGCTCGTCGTAATATGTCGGTTACTGATTATTCAGAGCTTTCAAAAGTAGCTCCTGAAAGAAGCTTGCTCGTTCCTATGAGCAACAAATCAGGCCGTAACAGCTACGGCAGAATCACCGTTCGTCATCGTGGCGGCGGAAATCGCAGAAAATACCGTATCATCGACTTCAAGAGAGATAAGTTTGGTGTAGCAGGTGAGGTTCTTACACTTGAGTACGATCCCAACCGTTCAGCACACATCGCTCTTGTTAAATATGAGGATGGCGAGAAGAGATACATCATCGCTCCCGCAGGCCTTAAAGTAGGCGATAAGGTTATGGCAGGCCCCGAGGCTGACATTAAGCCCGGCAACGCACTTCCCCTTATCAACATCCCCACAGGTACTTTCGTACACAACGTTGAGCTTTATCCCGGTCGCGGCGGCCAGCTCGCTCGTGCAGCAGGTAATGCAGCTCAGCTCATGGCTAAGGAAGGTCCTTATGCCCTTCTTCGTCTTCCTTCAGGCGAACTCAGAAACGTTCCCAACGGTTGTATGGCAACAGTTGGTGTTGTTGGTAACACAGACCACGAAAACGTTAAGGTTGGTAAAGCCGGCCGTAAACGTCACATGGGCTGGAGACCTACAGTTCGCGGTTCTGTAATGAACCCCAATGACCATCCTCACGGTGGTGGTGAAGGTAAGTCACCCATCGGTCGTCCCGGTCCTGTTACTCCCTGGGGTAAACCCGCTCTCGGTTACAAGACACGTAAGACCAAGAAAGCATCAGACAAACTTATCGTTAAACGTCGTAACGGCAAATAAGTCGAAAGGAGATAAAGATAATGGGCAGAAGCGTAAAGAAAGGCCCCTATGTCCGTCCCGAGTTGCTTAAGAAAGTAATCGAGATGAACGAAAAGGGCGAGAAAATTGTTCTTAAAACATGGAGCCGCAGCTCCACAATCTTCCCTGACTTTGTCGGCCACACATTTGCAGTTCATGACGGACGCAAACATGTTCCCGTATATGTTACAGAGGACATGGTAGGCCATAAGTTAGGCGAATTTGCACCTACAAGAACTTACAGAGGTCATGCAGGTTCAAAAACATCAAACAACGGTAAATAATCGGCAAAGGAGTGTGTAATAAAATGGAAGCAACAGCGAAAGTAACTTATGTTCGCATAGCGCCCAGAAAGGTTCAGATCGTTCTTGACCTTATCAGAAATAAGCCTGTTGAAGAAGCAATGGCTATCCTCAAGCACACGCCCAAAGCCGCGTGTGAACCGCTTGCAAAGCTTCTCAAATCAGCAGTTGCAAATGCGGAAACAAACAAGAATATGGACGTAACAAGACTTTACGTAGCACAGTGCTTCGTATGTCAGGGTCCTACTCTTAAACGTATCAGACCCAGAGCACAGGGTCGTGCATTCAGAATCAACAAAAAGACTTCGCACATCACAATGGTGCTCAAAGAAGCAGAATAAGCGAGGAGGAGGTTTACAAATGGGCCAGAAAATTAATCCTACCGGTTTAAGAATCGGTGTTATCAAAAACTGGGAATCACGTTGGTACGCCAACAAGGGCACATTCGGCGATACACTCGTTGAAGACTACAACCTTCGTGAATACCTTCTTGAAACTCTCGCTCCCGCCGGTGTACCCAAGGTTGAAATCGAAAGAGATGCAAACCGCGTGTACATCAACATTCACTGCGCAAAGCCCGGCATGGTAATCGGCCGCGGCGGTTCAGAGATTGAAAAGCTCAAGGCAATTTGCGCTAAGAAGCTTGGCGGTGACAAGCAGGTTTCAATTAACATTATTGAAATCAAGCAGCCTGATCTCGATGCTCAGCTCGTAGCTGAAAACATCGCATCTCAGCTTGAAAGACGTATTTCTTTCCGTCGTGCTCTTAAGCAGTCTATCGGACGTGCAATGAAGCTCGGCGCAAAGGGTATCAAAACTCAGGTTTCAGGTCGTATCGGCGGCGCTGAAATCGCTCGTACAGAGCAGTACCATGAAGGTACAATTCCGCTTCAGACAATCCGTGCCGACATCGACTACGGTTTTGCAGAAGCTAAAACAACTTACGGACGCATCGGCGTTAAGGTTTGGCTTTACAAAGGAGAGGTTCTTCACGACACATCTTCACGCAGACCCAGACGTCGCAGGGAAGGAGGAGCTAAATAATGCTGTTACCTAAGCGCGTTAAACACCGCAGAGTGCAGAGAGGTCGTCTTAAGGGTAAGGCTACCAGAGGTAATACAGTTACCAACGGTCAGTTCGGTATTCAGGCTCTCGAACCTGCATGGATCACATCAAACCAGATTGAAGCAGCCCGTATTGCTATGACACGTCATATCAAACGTGGTGGTAAAGTTTGGATCAAGATTTTCCCCGACAAGCCAATCACAGAGAAGCCCGCTGAAACTCGAATGGGTTCAGGTAAAGGTTCTCCCGAATATTGGGTTGCCGTTGTTAAGCCCGGCAGAGTTCTTTTTGAAATTGCCGGCGTAGATGAGGATCTTGCTCGTGAGGCTCTTCGCCTTGCAGCTAACAAGCTCCCCATCAAATGCAAATTTGTTACTAAGGAAGAAACGGGTGGTGAGCAGTAATGAAAGCTAGTGAAATCAGAAAGATGTCCGCAGCTGAGCAGGAAGCAAAGCTTCACGATTTGAAGGACGAGCTCTTTAAACTGCGTTTCCAGCAGGCCATTAACCAGCTCGACAACCCAATGCGTATTAACGCCGTTAAAAAGGATATCGCAAGAATTAAGACTGTTCAGCGTGATATTGAGCTTCACGGCGCTAATTCGTAAGAAAGGGAGGTAGATTTTAATGGAAAAAAGAAACCTCAGAAAAACTCGTGTAGGCATTGTTAGCAGCGACAAGATGGATAAGACTGTTGTTGTTTCAGTTAAGGATAAGGTAAGACATCCTCTTTATAAGAAGATTATTAACCGTACCATTAAACTCAAAGCACACGATGAGAACAATGAATGCGGCATCGGTGACCGCGTACTTGTAATGGAAACTCGTCCTCTTTCAAAAGATAAGAGATGGCGCGTAGTAGAAATTATCGAGAAAGCCAAATAATGGCGCAGGTGTAAGGAGGCCTATATTGTGATACAGCAAGAAAGTAACCTCAAAGTAGCTGACAACACGGGCGCTAAAGAGATCAGATGTATCCGCGTTCTCGGTGGCTCAGGCAGAAGATATGCTAACATCGGTGACGTAATTGTTGCTTCAGTTAAAAAAGCAACACCCGGTGGAGTTGTCAAAAAAGGTGAGGTAGTAAAAGCAGTAGTTGTTCGTTCAGCAAGCGGTGTTCGTCGTAACGATGGCACATATATCCGCTTCGATGAGAACGCAGCTGTTATTATCAGAGAAGATAAAAATCCCAAAGGAACACGTATTTTTGGACCGGTAGCAAGAGAGCTTCGTGAAAAAGAATTCACAAAGATCTTGTCACTCGCTCCCGAAGTACTTTAATCAGGGGGTGCAGAAGATGAACAAAGTACACGTTAAGACTGGTGATACAGTCGTAGTTATCAATGGTAAAAACCGTGGCGCAAGAGGTAAGGTACTTCAGGTAAGCCCCTCTGAAGGCAAGGTTATCGTTGAAGGCGTTAACATCGTTACAAAGCATGTTAAACCCAGAAAGATGGGTCAGCAGGGCGGCCTTCTCAAGGCAGAAAGCGCTCTCTATGCAGACAAAGTTCAGCTTGTTTGCCCCAAATGTGGTCAGCCCACAAGAGTTGGTCACACAGTAAATGCAAAAGGCAAGAAAGTCCGTGTTTGTAAGAAAGACGGCTGCCATGCAGAATTTGAATAAGGAGGAGCATGACATATGGCAAGATTAAAGGAAACTTATGTTAACGAAGTCGCACCGGCTTTGATGAAAAAGTTTGAATACAAGAGTGTCATGCAGATTCCTAAGCTTGATAAAATCGTTATCAACGTAGGCTGCGGCGAAGCAAGAGACAATCCCAAGGTTGTTGATGCTATCGTTAGCGATATCCAGCAGATCACAGGTCAGAAGCCTGTTCTCTGTAAGGCTAAGAAGTCAGTTGCTAACTTCAAGCTTCGTGAAGGTATGACAATCGGAGTTAAAGTTACACTCCGTGGTGAGAGAATGTATGAATTCCTTGACAGATTCTTCAATCTCGCACTTCCCCGCGTAAGAGACTTCAGAGGTATCAACCCCAACTCATTTGACGGCAGAGGTAACTACTCTCTCGGTATCAAAGAGCAGTTGATCTTCCCCGAAATCGATTACGATAAGATCGACAAAGTAAGAGGCATGGATATTTGCTTCGTTACAACAGCTAATACAGACGAAGAAGCTCGTGAGTTACTCTCACTTATGGGCGCTCCGTTCTCAAAGTAAGGAGGTATTATTGTGGCCAAGACAGCTATGAAAGTTAAGCAGGCTAGACCCGCTAAATATTCATCAAGACAGTACAACAGATGTAAAATCTGCGGCAGGCCTCATGCCTACCTCCGTAAGTACGGAGTATGCCGTATTTGCTTCAGGGAACTTGCTCACGCAGGCCAGATTCCCGGAGTTAAAAAAGCCAGTTGGTAAGAGAGCAGTTGCATAAAGGAGGTTGACGGTATGCAGATTACTGATTCCATCGCCGACATGTTAACAAGAATCCGTAACGCAAGTTCGGCTAAACATGATTCGGTTAAGGTTCCCGCATCCAACATGAAGAAAGCGATTGCTCAGATTCTTGTTGATGAGGGTTATGTAAAAAGTTTTAAAGTTGAAGATGATGGCAAACAGGGCATGATTGAGATCGTTCTCAAATACGGCCCCAACAAGACATCAGCTATCACAGGTTTACGCAGAGTTTCTAAGCCCGGCTTGCGTATCTATACAAACGTTGAGGATATGCCTAAGGTTATGAAAGGCCTTGGTATTGCAATCCTTTCAACTCCCAAGGGTATTTTGACTGATAAGGACGCTCGCAAGGCCAACGTTGGCGGCGAAGTTCTTGCATTCATCTGGTAAGGAGGTGCTGTTAGAATGTCACGTATAGGTAGATTACCGATTGCTATTCCTGCAGGTGTAGACGTAACAATCGACGGCAGCACTGTTACAGTTAAAGGTCCTAAAGGAACTCTTACCAGAACAGTGCACAGCAACATCACAGTTGCTAAAGAGGGCGAAACAGTTGTTGTTTCTCGTCCCAATGACGATAAGATGAACCGTTCTCTTCACGGTCTCACAAGAACACTTATCGCTAATATGATTCAGGGCTGTAACGAAAGCTACAGCAAAGAGCTTGATATCATCGGTATCGGTTACCGTGTTGCAGTTCAGGGCAACGAGCTTCAGATGAACCTCGGTTTCTCACATCCTGTTAACATGGTAATCCCCGAGGGTCTCGCAGTTGAAGTTCTTGTTCCTGTATCACCCGCAAAAATCCGTATTTCCGGTCCTGACAAGCAGAAGGTAGGTCAGTTTGCCGCTAATATCCGCGAAAAGCGTCCTCCGGAACCTTATAAGGGTAAGGGCATCAAGTATGTTGATGAAGTTATCCGTCGTAAAGAAGGTAAAGCCGGTAAGGGCGGCAAATAAGAGTCTAAATGAAGGAGTGAAACACTTATGGTTAACAGACCTGATAGTAATAAGGCAAGAATCAAGCGCCACACAAGAGTTCGTGGTAAGATTTCAGGCACAGCTGAGTGTCCTCGCCTTAATGTATTCCGCTCTCTCAAGAACATCTACGCTCAGTTAATTGACGATGTTAATGGTGTTACCCTTGCATCTGCTTCAACTGTAGAAAAGGACTTCGAGGAGTACGGCGGAAACAAAACCGCAGCTCACAAAGTGGGCGAATTATTGGCAAAAAGAGCCGCTGAAAAAGACATCACAGAATGTGTTTTTGACCGTGGCGGTTACATTTATCACGGCCGTGTGCAAGAGCTGGCCGAAGGCGCCCGTGAGGGTGGCCTCAAGTTCTAAGTAAGGAGGAATTACTTTTGGCTAAGATTGATGCATCGGCTATGGAGCTTCAGGAAAGAGTAGTTGCCATCAACAGAGTTTCCAAAACAGTAAAGGGCGGTCGTATCTATAAGTTCGCAGCTCTTGTTGTTGTTGGCGATGGTAACGGCACAGTTGGTTTTGGCATGGGTAAGTCAGGCGAAGTTCCTGACGCTATCCGCAAAGGCATTGAAGATGCAAAGAAAAATCTTATCAAGGTTTCACTTAAGGGCACAACAATCCCCCACGAAATCATTGGTAAGTTCGGCGCAGGTGTTGTTCTTCTTAAACCGGCAGCACCCGGTACCGGCGTTATCGCAGGCGGCCCGGTTCGTGCCGTTGTTGAAACAGTAGGTATCAAGGACATCCGTTCTAAGGCACTTCGTTCCAACAATCCCTGCAATGTAGTAAGAGCTACTATCGACGGACTTTCAAAACTTCGTAACATCGAAGAAGTTGCAGCAGTTCGCGAGAAGTCAGCTAAAGAAATTTTAGGTTAAGGAGGGTGGACAAAATGGCAAAAGTTCAGGTTAAACTTGTAAAGAGCTTAATCGGCAGCAAGAAAGATCAGATTGCCACCGCCCATGCACTTGGTCTTCATAAAATCGGTGATGTTTCGGTTCAGCCCGAAAATCCCCAGACCTTAGGTAAGGTGAAGAAAATTGCTCACCTTATCCAGGTTAGCGAAGCATAAGCAAGGAGGTGCGAAGTATGAAGTTGCACGAACTTTCACCGGCAGCTGGCTCAACAAAAGAGCGCAAGCGTATCGGTAGAGGTGCAGGTTCCGGTCAGGGCAAGACAGCCGGTAAAGGTCACAAAGGTCAGAAAGCCCGTGCCGGTAGAGGCATGCGTCCCGGTTTTGAGGGCGGTCAGATGCCTTTGCAAAGACGAGTTCCGAAGAGAGGCTTCAACAACATTTTCCGTGATGTAGTTGTTACGGTTAATGTTGCAGACCTCGAAGCAAGATTTGACAACGGCGCAGTTGTTGATGTTGCAGCTCTTAAAGACGCAGGTCTCGTTAAAAATTACTTTGATTCTGTTAAGGTTCTCGGTAATGGTGAACTTACTAAGAGCCTTGAGGTTAAGGTAAATGCTTATTCTGAGTCTGCCAAGCAGAAGATTGAGGCAGCCGGAGGAAAGACTGAGGTGATTTAACATGTTTCAGACATTTGCTAATGCATGGAAAATCCCCGAACTCAGAAAAAAGATTTTATTCACAGCTTTAATTCTTTTAGTTTTCAGAATTGGTTCAGCTATTCCTGTTCCCTTCATTAACGTTGGCGAAAACGGTATTTTCGACTTTGCTAACGATGCTTCAATGCAGGGCACATTTATGGAATACCTGACAATGATGACAGGTAGCGCGTTCAACTACGGTACAATTTTCGCAATGTCAATTACACCGTACATCAACAGCTCCATCATCATGCAGTTGCTCACCGTTGCAATTCCTCCCCTTGAGAGACTTGCAAAAGACGGTGAAGAGGGCAGAAAAAAGATTGCTTCAATCACAAGATTTGTTACAATCGCACTTGCTCTTCTTCAGAGTACTGCTTATTACTTCTATCTCAGAGGTAATAACTTCTTGCTCGGCAATGCTGACGGCGCAGCCTTCACCGGCTTTGCAGCAGTGTTCCAGGCTTTGATTATCATCTTCTGCTTCACCGGCGGTACAGCACTTCTTATGTGGCTCGGTGAACAGATCAACGCAAATGGTATCGGCAACGGTATTTCACTCATTCTTTTCACAGGTATCGTGTCAAGAATCCCCACCCTCGTAGCTCAGCTCTTCTCAGGCGAAGGCGGTTACTTCACAAGAGGTGGCGTGTGGGCCGTTCTTTCAGTTGCTGTTGTTATTGTTCTTCTTCTTATGATTGCTTACATCGTATGGATGGACAATGCAGAGCGCAGAATTCCGGTACAGTATGCTAAGAGAGTTGTAGGCCGTAAGATGTACGGCGGCCAGAACACCCATATTCCGAGTAAGGTTAATATGTCAGGTGTTATGCCCATCATCTTCGCAAGCTCAATCCTTTCTCTTCCTCCCACAATTAACCTTTTCGTTAATGCAAAGGAAGGCACAGGACTTGCAACATTCTTCAGCATTTTCACAAGCTCACATTGGGCTTACGGAATTATGTATTTCTTCATGATTATCTTCTTTGCTTACTTCTATGCAAGCATTCAGTACAATCCTGTTGAAATGGCAAACAACATCCGTAAAAACAGTGGTGCTGTTCCGGGTATCCGTCCCGGCAAACCCACATCTGATTATATCAAGAAAATTTTGTCAAGAATCACTTTGCTTGGTGCATTGCTTCTCAGCGTTGTTGCTCTTTTCCCCATCCTGTTCCAGCAGGTTACAAAAGTTTGCGGCTACGAAATGGCAGTTTCACTCGGCGGTACATCAATCATCATTCTTGTTGGCGTAGCTCTTGAAACAGTTAAGCAGCTTGAATCACAGATGATGATGCGTCACTACAAGGGATTCCTTGATTAATCGGAGGACGAGAATATGAATTTGATTCTTCTCGGAGCACCGGGTGCAGGTAAGGGCACACAGGCAGAGGTTATCTGCGATAAGCTTCAGATTCCTGCAATCTCAACCGGTAACATCATCCGTGAAGCTCTTGCAAAGGGCACGGAGATGGGCGTTAAAGCCAAATCATACATCGACGCAGGTCAGCTTGTTCCCGATGAAGTAGTTATCGGAATCATCAAAGAAAGACTTGCTAAGGATGACTGCCAGAAAGGTTTTATCCTTGACGGCTTCCCCAGAACAATTCCTCAGGCAGAAGCTCTCGATGCAATGGGCGTTGTAATTGACCGCGTTATCGACATCGAAGTTGCTGATGAGAAAATTATCAAAAGAATGTCAGGCAGACGCGTATGCTCAAAGTGCGGTGCTTCTTATCATCTTGAATATAAGAAACCTGCTAAAGACGGCGTATGCAACGTTTGCGAAGGTGAGCTCATCCAGCGTAAGGACGACCACCCTGACACCGTTCTTGACAGACTCAATGTTTATCACGAACAGACTGAGCCTCTCAAGGATTACTACTCAAAAGCAGGCTTGCTTAAGGTAGTTGAAGGCCAGGAGGAGGTTGCTGACACAACAGCACTCACACTCAAGGCATTGGAGGATTAAGCATGATAGTGCTCAAAACGAATCACGAGTTAGCGCTGATGCGTGAAGCGTGTGTTATATCGGCAGGAGCATTAAAATTAGCGGGGGAGGCAGTCGAACCCGGCGTAACAACAGCCGAAATCGACAAAATCGCCTTTGATTACATTACCAAGTGCGGCGCAGAGCCCAACTTCCTTGGTTACGGTGGTTTCCCCGCTACCGCATGCATTTCCATAAACGATGAGGTCATTCACGGAATTCCCAGTAAAGACAGAGTCATCAAAGCAGGCGACATCGTCAGCATTGACCTTGGCGCAAAGCTGAACGGCTTTAACGGCGACAACGCTGCTACTTTCGCAGCGGGGGACATTTCTCCCGAAGCGAAGCGGCTGTGCGACACAACCAGAGAAAGCCTCTATGTAGGCATTCAGAAGGCTGTCGCAGGCGGCAGAGTCGGCGACATCGGTTCGGCTGTTGCGGCTTACTGTGAAGAGAGAGGATTTTCCGTTGTTCGTGAGTATGTTGGTCACGGCGTCGGCAAAAGTCTTCATGAAGACCCCAGTGTCCCGAATTACGGCACTCCCGGCAGAGGTGTGCGACTGTTACCGGGTATGACAATTGCCATTGAGCCTATGATAAATATGGGCAAAGCAGGAGTTAAAACATTATCCGATGGTTGGACAGTTAAAACCAAAGACGGTTCACTGTCAGCACACTTTGAACACACGGTGGCTATCACACCGGACGGGCCGGTAATTCTGACCCGTATTTGAGGAGGTAAAAGCTATGTCAAAACAGGATATGCTTGAACTTGAAGGCGTGGTAATCGAAGCATTGCCTAACGCAACATTTCAGGTTGAGTTGGAAAACGGACACAAAATTTTGGCCCACATTTCCGGTAAACTTCGTATGAACTACATCCGAATTCTTCCCGGAGACAAGGTAACGGTTGAGGTTTCACCTTATGACCTTACCAGAGGCCGCATCACATGGCGTTCCAAATAACGCTTACAGAAATTAACAGGCTAATTTTTAAGGAGGGCATTCTAATATGAAAGTCAGACCTTCTGTAAAGAAAATTTGCGAGAAGTGCAAGATCATTAAGCGCAAGGGAAAAATCATGGTTATCTGTGAGAATCCTAAGCACAAACAGCGTCAGGGTTAATCCGACGCAAACCATTCAATGGAGGTGCAACTGACAAATGGCGCGTATATCAGGTGTTGACCTTCCCAGAGAGAAGAGAGTTGAAATCGCTCTTACTTATATCTTTGGTATAGGTCGTAAGACTGCTAGCGACATTATCGCAGCTACAGGTATCAATCCCGACACAAGAGTTAAGGATTTATCTGAAGAAGATGTTTCAAAATTGCGTGAGTACATCGACCACAACGTTAAAGTGGAAGGTGACCTTCGCAGAGAGACCGCATTCGATATTAAGAGACTTATCGAAATCGGTTGTTATCGCGGTGTTCGTCATCGCAAGGGCCTGCCCGTAAGAGGACAGCGTTCTAAAACAAACGCCCGTACACGCAAAGGTCCCAAAAAGACTATTGCTAACAAGAAGAAATAATAAGGAGGTAGAATTATGGCACCTAAGGGTTCCGCTAAAAAAGGCACTGCAACTCGCAGACGCCGTGAGCGTAAAAACATCGAGCGCGGAGCAGCTCATATTCAATCCACCTTCAACAACACAATTGTTACTATTACCGACACTCAGGGCAACGCAGTTTCATGGGCTAGCGCCGGTGAAATGGGCTTCAGAGGCTCTAAGAAGTCAACTCCCTTCGCAGCTCAGACAGCTGCTGAGGTTGCAGCAAAGGCTGCTATTGAACACGGTATGAAAACAGTTGAGGTTTACGTAAAAGGCCCGGGCGCAGGTCGTGAAGCCGCAATCAGAGCTTTGCAGACAGCAGGTTTGGATGTAACTATGATTAAAGACGTTACTCCCATTCCTCACAATGGCTGCCGTCCGCCTAAGAGAAGGCGCGTATAAACCTATAATTTCAGGAGGTGTAACTACATGGCAAGATATACCGGTGCGGTTTGTAAATTATGCCGCCGTGAGGGCAAGAAACTTTTCCTTAAAGGTGAAAGATGCTACACACAGAAATGTGCTCTTGAGCGTCGTTCATATGCTCCCGGTCAGCATGGTCAGAGCCGCAAAAAGACATCGGAATATGGTATGCAGCTTCGTGCTAAACAGCAGGCAAGACGCTACTACGGCATCAACGAAAGCCAGTTCCGTAAATATTTCGCAATGGCAGAGCGCAAGCAGGGTAAGACAGGTGAAAACCTTCTCAGAATCTGCGAAAGCCGCCTTGACAACATTGTTTACCTTTTGGGCTGGGCTAACTCCCGTGCAGAAGGCAGACAGCTTGTAACACACAATCATTACCTTGTAAACGGCAAGAAGGTTAACATTCCTTCAATCCTTCTCAGAGCTGGTGATGTAATCACCATCAAAGATGGTAGCCGTGACAGTGAAAAAATCAAAGCTGTACTCGAAACAAACGGTTCTCGTCCTGTTCCGCAGTGGCTTGATAAGACATCAAACTACGAAGCAAAGGTTGTAAATCTTCCGGAACGCGACCAGATCGCAACTCCTGTTGAAGAACAGCTTATCGTTGAGTTCTATTCAAAATAATAACTACTAAGCAGTTTTTGCTGTAAATTACAAGGAGGGTTTTGAATGATAGGAATCGAAAAGCCCAAAATCGAAACAGCTGAAGTTTACCCTGACGGTACTTACGGCAGATTCGTAGTTGACCCCCTCGAAAGAGGTTACGGCACAACTCTCGGTAACAGCCTCAGAAGAGTTCTTCTTTCTTCTCTTCCCGGCTATGCTATCACATCTGTTAAAATCGACGGTATTCTTCACGAGTTCTCAACAATTCCCGGTGTTAAAGAAGACGTTACTGAGATTGTTCTCAATCTCAAGAGCGTAATTCTTAAAATCCACGGTGAAGGCCCCAAAACTATGTATGTAGATATGAAGGGCGAAGGTGAACTCACAGCGGGTTGCTTCAAATGTGATTCGGATGTTGAAATTCTCAACCCCGAGCTTCACATTGCTTCCCTTGATTCCGATGCCGATGTTCATATGGAAATCACATGTGACAAGGGCAGAGGTTATGTGTCAGCAGACAAGAACAAGCAGGAAATGCAGCCTGTTATCGGCGTAATTGCTGTTGACTCAATTTTCTCACCTGTTTTAAAAGTGAATTACACAGTCGAGAACACACGTGTCGGTCAAATCACTGACTACGACAAGCTTACGCTTGAGGTGTGGACAGATGGTACAATTTCTTCAAAAGAAGCTGTATCTCTTGGCGCCAAGATCCTCAACGATCACCTCAGTCTCTTCGGTGACCTCTCAGACGAGGCGTTCGAAACAGAGATTATGGTTGAAAAGAGCAAGAATGGCAAAGAAAAAGTTCTGGAGATGACCATTGAGGAACTTGACCTGTCTGTGCGTTCTTTCAATTGCTTGAAGAGAGCAGGTATAAACACAGTTGAAGATTTGATCGGAAAGTCAGAAGACGATATGATGAAGGTTCGTAACCTCGGCAGAAAGTCACTTGATGAAGTTGTAGCAAAGCTTGCTTCATTGGGCTATGACCTTCGCAGAGACGACGAATAATTTTCGCTGTATTTCGAATTTTTAAGGAATCCAACCTATTAACGGTAAAGGAGTGATTTTAATGCCCGGTTCCAGAAAGCTTGGTAGAGCAACTGACCATCGTTTGTCAATGCTCAGAGGCATGGTAACTTATCTTTTAGAGAGCGGCAGAATAGAAACCACCGTTACAAGGGCAAAGGAAGTTCGCGCAATGGCAGAAAAAATGATCACCATTGCTAAGGACGACAGTCTTCACGCAAGAAGACAGGTTTTGGCTTACGTTACAAAAGAAGATGTAGTGTCAAAGCTTTTCAGTGAAATTGCCCCCAAATATAAGGACGTTAACGGCGGCTATTGCCGTATCATCAAAACAGGAGCTCGTCGCGGTGACGCTGCAGAAATGTGCATCATCGAACTTATCGACCCTGCAAACAAATAAGTTTGACCAAAAATTAAGAGCTACCCGAAAGGGTAGCTCTTTTAGTTTTTCTTTAAAACATTCTCCTTAGCCATTGAGTTTCTTCTTTGTCAATTGCTCTGAATAATCTCAAAAATAAAAGGTAAATTATTACTTCAATTAAAACAAAAACAATTGCTTCACCTTTATATGAAAAATTCAGGCAAAAAAGCCTACCCGCAAAATTACCGAACAAGCAGGCGGAAGCAATGCTTATTACGGGGATTATAATGCTTCGCGGAAGATTTATCTCCACCTCACTCACCACACTCAGCCGCCTGAAACTCAGCACAAAATTGATTAATTCGCTGAGATAAATCACGAGGATGTATCCCTTAACCCCCATAACGGGAACAAGAAAATACACCATTGCCACACAGCTTCCTGCGTCGATGATGTTATATTTCATATAGCTCATCTGCTGGTCAAGCCCCTTGAGCATTCCGTCAACAGAGGTGTCCATATACATCACGATTATCAGCGGTGCGAAAATTTTAATATAAAATCCGCATTCGGTGCTGTTGTAAAAAGCAAGTGCAAGTCTTTCTGAATTAAAAAACATTACCCCTGCAGAGCCGATTGAAAAAATCAACGCGATATGCAGAACCCGTTTGATTATGTAATGAATTCTTTTATGCTGACCCGAGACGTAATGGGAGGAAATTTCGGGCACAAGCAAACCCGACAAAGAGGTAATCAGAACAGACGGATAAAGAATAACAGGTAACGACATTCCGTGCACAATGCCGTAGGTTGCAATAGCCTTGTTCACAGACCCTCCTGCCTTTTTTAACCCTTTAGGAATCAGAATGTGCTCAATTGTGGTCAGCACAGAGCGCATTTCAGACCCAACCGCATCGGGCAGAGCAATTCTGAGCATATTTTTCAATATCGGTGTCTGTACTTTTCTTTTTTCTTTGTCTGATGTGAAACGGTAAACACCATAAGAACAGCACAGTGAAAAAACTTCTGCAAGGCTGATTCCCATAACAATCGCGCGGCAGAACTCCTCAGAATTGTTGTGGGGGATGCGCCCGATGAAAAACACAGTGATTGCAATTTTAAAAAGCTGTTCCGCAAGCTGGACGGATGTGTAGCGCATAATTTTGCTTTCCGAGGTGAAATATCCGTTAAGCGCTGCCGACATAGCCACAAAAGGCAAGCTGTAGCTGAGAATTTTCAGTGACGATACCGCGCTTTCGCTTTCAATCCATTCTTTTGCAATCAGTTGTGCACTTCCTGTGAGAATTGTGCCCACAACAGTTCCGCAAGCAAGAGCATAGAGCAAACAGCTTTTCATAATCTGCCGTTGATTTTGCCTGCCAAGGGCAAGGCTGTCTGCCACAAGGCGCATTGAAGCAAGGCGTATGCCTGCCGCCGAAAAGGTTATAGCCATTGTATAAACCGTGGAAACAAGCTGAAACAGTCCGATTCCTTCTGCACCTATTATGTTTGTGAGATAAACATTGAAGCTTACGGAAACAGTTCTCATAACAAATGAGGCCGCCGTCAGCAAAGCTGTGTTGATTAGAAGACGCCGTGCATTGCTCAAAAAATCACCCCGTACATAAGAATTATACAGAAAAAGAATATTATAGTTGTAATGGAAAAAGATTTATGATAAAATTTTACAGAGGTGAGCAAAATGAAAAAAATACTCAGTCTGGTTTTATCTTTTGTTTTAGTCATTTCCTGTTGTACGGTTGCCTTTGCGCAGGATGAATATGTGCCCACCATTCACGTAATGGGCATGGGAAATACAAGTCTGATTATGGATATGGGTCTTGAAACCGAAAAGCAGGTTTTCGGCGCCGAGGAAGAAGATATGAATGCTATGATAGAGAAGCTTGTTTTCCCTCTTGTGCTGTTTCTTCTCGGAGGAAGTGAGTCGCGCTTTGCCGCTTCATTGGTTGATGCTGTGAAGCCTGTGTTTGAATACATAAAATATGATGTTGACGGAAACTCAGTATATAATGTTTCTATTGAAGAAGAGCCGGGAATAGATTGGGATTACAGCTCATTCACTTATGACTGGCGCGCAGACCCTATGGTTGTGGCTGATGAACTTAACGAATTTATCGGAAAAGTCAAAGCTCATTACGATGCTGAAAAAGTAAACCTCATTGCCGAAAGTATGGGCGGTGTTATGACCTCGGCATATATCTATAAATACGGTTATTCCGACTTGAACGCTGTAATTTACCGTTCAACAGCTATGTACGGACTCACGCTGGTTGGTGAGCTTTTCACCGGCAGAGTTGATATAAAAGCCGATGAGCTTGCTCAGTATGTTAACAACTTTATGCTTGGTGAGTCCTCACAGCAGGTTGTTATCCGTAGTTTAATCAGATATATTGCTCCGCTGCTTGTCAGCCCTTTGATTAACAAGGTTGACCGCTTTTTTGAAAACGAGAGTGAATATATCTACAACGAATTCCTTATTGAAATTTTCGGTTATCTTCCCGGCTTATGGAGCTTTGTTCCTGCTGAATATTACGAAGAAGCCAAGGAATTTATGCTTGATGAAACAGAAAATGCCGAGCTGATTGAAAAAATTGATGTTTATCAGTATGAAGTAAGACCGTCAATCAATTCCACCATTAAGGCTATGGAGGCCGATGGCGTAATCGTAGCCGTAATTTCTCACTACGGCTTCAGCGCCATTCCTGCAACCGAGAGCAAATCATATATGGCAGATGCTCTTATTGACACCCGATATACCTCAGGTGGCGCAATCTGCAGTGACTACGGCAAAACCTTGGGTGAAGATTATGTTCAGGCTGTGAACGACGGACATGGTCATATTTCACCTGACGGAATGATCGACGCTTCAACCTGTCTTTTGCCCGAAAAAACCTGGTTTGTCAAGGGTATGCTTCACACTTGGTACAGTGATGATTACCGCGATTTGTTTGCTTACATTCTCCAAATGAAAGGGGAGGCAACCGTTCATTCAAACCCCCGTTTCCCGCAGTTTTTGATGAACAGTGAGGATGACGGAACAACACTTCCTATGACAGAAGAAAATATGAATTTCAACAGTGACAAGGTAACTTTTGCGGTAGCGATTGATTTTATGAAAGGGCTTTTCCAAAAATAAACTGAACGGCGGATATTTTACCTATCCGCCGTTTTTCTGTTGACAAAAGTATATAATTTTGTTAAAATACCATTCGTTGAATACACGGAAGCGTATCGAAGTGGTCATAACGGGACTGACTCGAAATCAGTTGTACCTCACGGTACCGTGGGTTCGAATCCCACCGCTTCCGCCAAAGAACAGCCGCAATCTTTCGGGGTTGCGGTTGTTTTATTTTTGTGATATATTATTATTGGTGATGATATGAAAAATCTTTCTGTTAATCAAATCAAAAATGCTGATTTTAAGGTTAGCTCTCACAGTCCCGTGCTCCGTCCTTTTGACGGCTCGGTGGTTGTTGCTGACCCGAGCCTGCTCACACCCGACAATTCCCATGACGGCAAGTGGCATATGTTTTTTCATACTAATCTTGGTGTCTATCATTTTGTAAGTGATGACGGCATCCGTTTCAAAAAGGTGCAGAAGGTTGTGCCAAGAGCAATGCGCCCCAACATCAACCGCATCGACGGCAGATATTATCTTTTTTATGAGCATACCCGCTCTCTTGCTGCCAACGCCCTCAATGTGGTGAATCTTCTTCCCTGGAAATCTGAAATCTATGTTACCGAGAGCGACGATTTACTTCATTGGTCAACACCTCAACCGGTGATTACCAACACACGCAGCTATGAAAAAAGCGACAGGGGAACGTCAATTTCAAACCCATTTCTTTTGCAGGAGGAGGGCGTTAACCGCCTTTATTATTCCTGCGGACTGACCTATATTGAAGACTGCCGTTTCTGCGAGCCCACATACATAAGCTATGCCGAAAGTCAGAAGCTCACAACCGGCTACACTTCGGCTCAGACGCCGCTGATTTCACCCGACAAAAACGACCCGTTCCTCAACCTTTGTTCGGGATGTCTCAAGGTGTATAAGCTCAGTGACGGTTACGTCGGCATTCAGAACGGAATTTATGAAAAAGACGGCAAGAGCCATTCATCAATAATTCTGCTAACTTCACCCGACGGACTTCATTTTGAGTTTGAAAAGGTGCTTGTTGACCCCGCTGTGGTTGACGGGAAAAATTGGATGAAGCAGTTTGTTTATGCAAGCCACCTTGTTAAATGCGGTGACACTCTGCGCCTTTATTTTAATGCACGAGACACATCAAACATCATCCTCGGCAGAGAATGTATCGGCTTTGCCGAAGCAAAAATATAACCTTATGAATAAACCCTTTCAAGGTCGGGAACACTTACCTTGAAAGGGTGATTTTATGATAGAACAAGATACAATCAAGCTCCTTCGCGAATGTGATGCAGGGGTTAAAATGGGCATTTCTTCAATTGAAGATGTTATTGATTCCGTTAAAAGTGACGGGATGAAAAAATATCTTCAGGAATGCAAGGCTGAACACGACAAGCTTGATACCGAAATCCAGCAGGAGCTGGACCGCTTTGATGACGAGGGCAAGGACCCTAACCCTATGGCAAAGGGTATGTCGTGGATTAAAACCAATGTCAAAATGGCTTTCAACGGCAGTGACGAAACAATTGCCGACCTTATGACTGACGGCTGCAATATGGGTGTAAAGTCCCTTAATAAATATCTCAATGAATATGAAGCCGCCGAAGAAAAGGCAAAGGACATTGCAAAGCGTCTCATTAACCTTGAAGAACGACTTGCTATTGATATCAGAAAATATTTATAACACAAAAAAACCACCCGTATGGGTGGTTTTGCTTATATTGTTCCTCTTAACTTGTTCACAATAACACCCAGTCTTGTGTCATCAAATTTTTTCTTTCTGATTTCTGCCGGTGTGGTCGGCTTTTTAACAGGCACAATGTTGATAAATCTGCCCATGTCTCCGTCATCGCAGATAAATGGCTGTGTCATCAGAATTCCGCCGTTACCAAGAAGCTGCGCGCGCACATAACAGCTTATGCTGTCGCTGTGTTCCCCAAGGCTGATTACAGATTCAATTTCACCGTCGGCACCGAGCTTGTCCTCTTTAATAATTTTTCCGTCGGCAATCCATTGAATTGCTTTGCAGTTGATACCCTTGATTGCAATAGTCTGATTATTTTCGTCAACGTTCAATTCAACCACTTTCGGCGCTTCACCCTTGCCAACAAAATCTTCGCCAAGCTCATTTTTGGCATATCTTGCAAAAGAGAAGAATGTTCCCTGTTCCATTGCTTTGCGGAGATTGCTGATTGAATATTCCGGGAGAATAAAATCCATAAATGCCGTGTCAATTTCACCCACACGGTGAGCGTCGCTGTTGGCAAAGCCCCACACGGTGCGCTTGCCTTCGGGGATGAGGGTCTTGAGCAAAGAGTCCCACAAAATTCTGTCACAACGGTTTGGTCCATCGTACATATTGAGCACTTCAATACCCATGCAGGAGTGATATTTTCTGAGCAAATCCGCAAAGAATGCCACATTCTGTTCGTCAGTTGCGCAGTCAGGGAACTTTCTTGCGTTGAGCCAGTCGGTAGGATGGTTGATGTGAGAAATTCCGCCCGCCGCCTCGGTTTTTCTGATAGGCTCTTCAAAATCGTTCTCCTTGCCGCAGATTCCTTCGCAGGCATCGTCGGTGAAATAGCAGTTGACGTGGTTTTTCATCAGCGTGAACATATTTGCTTCAATGCAACCGGGCACACATTCAAGGCCTCTCTTTTTTGTTCTGCTGTTTTTGGGAGTTTTGTGGGTTCCGTTTAAAATTGCCTTATATTCTTCTGCGGTGGGGTGCTTGCGCTTGCCGTGCCACAAAAGCTGAAAGGTGTAAAGAGGAATGATTGACGGGTCCTTGTCCCACTCTTTGCCCCATACACCGTGCTCTGTCATTGCAAGAATGTCAAAATCAAGGTCATAAAAGCCTTCAATCATTTCGGTCATGGTGAAATTTGCATCACTGTAGGTTGAATGGGTGTGGAGATTTGTTTTGTAATGATTGTCGGATTTTGTGATAAGCTCAGTTACGCTTTCGTAAGGATTGATTATTTTAAACTTTTTCATATTTTACCTCCCGCGTATATTTCTTTTTAAGTATAACAACTTCGTAAAGAATAATCAAGGTTATATAAAAAAATCGGTTTACTTTGTGTAGCACCTTTGATATAATGAGAAAAAATACACAAGGAGTGTTTATCATGAAGATGAGAGCACCGGCATTGCCGATTATCAATATTGACCCTTATTTTTCTGTCTGGGCGCAGGAGTCACCCCTTGACCACCTTGTTCACTGGACAGGCAGCTTCAACACAATGGTTGGCACCGTTACTGTTGACGGTGAGGATTTCCGTTTTCTCGGTAAATCATATTACCACCGCAACAAGAAAACTCCCACAATGAACATTGAAAGTGTGGATTATGATGCTTTTTCAACCGTTATTGTTCTCAGTAACGATAAAATCCGTCTTAATCTCAAATTCACTTCACCCACACTTGTTACTGATTTGTATTACGCTTCGCGCCCTGTGGCTTATTGCAAGGTGAGCGTTGAATCTCTTGACGGCAAAGACCACAGCGTTAAGGTTAAATTCTCCTGCACCGAGGAGTTTGTTCTCAACAAAGAGGGAGAGGGCAGAGCATACAGCCGCAATGTGCCCATTGACGGAATGACCGTGATTAAAATGGGCAACGGTGAGCAGAATGTTCTTCACAGAAGCGGCGACGATGTGCGCATTGACTGGGGCTTTTTCTACCTTGGCGTTGTTGGTGAGGCTTATGTTGACAACGAAGTTTATGACGAAATGTATGCCGTTTTCTGTGAAAAAGAAATCACCGACGAAGCACTTTTTATTTTTGCTTATGACGATATTGAAAGCATCGTTTATTTCCATGAAAATCTTAAGGCTTATTGGAAAAAGGACGGCAAAACCATTGAAGAGGCAATTGCTGAAGCTGTTGGTGAATATGACGAGCTTCTCAAAAAATGCACCGAATTTTCTGACAAAATCAAAGCCGAAGCTCTTGAAAAGGGCGGCGAAGATTATGCCGAAATTTTGCTCCTTGCTTACCGTCAGGTTATGGCGGCGCACAAGCTTGTTGTGGATAATGACGGAAACAATCTTTACATTTCAAAAGAATGCTTTTCAAACGGTTGCGCTGCAACTGTTGACGTAACCTATCCCTCGGCTCCTATGTATCTTCTTTATAACCCCGAGCTTCTCAAAGGTATGCTTCGCCCTGTTTTCCATTATGCTGCCACACCGGAGTGGGAATATGACTTCGCTCCCCACGATGTGGGTCAGTATCCCATTCTCAACGGTCAGGTTTATGCCGAAAACAGGCGTGAATATCAGATGCCTGTTGAGGAATGCGGCAATATGATTATTCTTTGTGCCGCAATCTGTGATGTTGAAAACGATGTTTCTTTTGCAAAGGAGCATATTGACACCCTCCGTCAATGGAGTGAATATCTTATCCGTTACGGACTTGACCCGGAGCATCAGCTTTGCACCGATGACTTTGCAGGCCACCTTGCCCACAATGTTAACCTTTCAATCAAAGCAATTATGGGCATTGCAGGCTTCAGCCGAATTCTTGACCGCCTTGGTGAAACCGATGAGGCACAGCGTATGATGAGCATTGCCAAGGATTATGCAAACTCCCTCGTTAAAAATGCCGCCAATGATGACGGAAGCTTCCGCCTTGCTTATGACAAGCCCGGCACATTCAGCCTCAAATATAACTCAATCTGGGACAAAATCTGGAAAACAGAGCTTTTCCCAAAAGAATTTTATCAGGGAGAAATTGAACGCTATAAAAAAGAAATGCTCACCTTCGGTGTACCACTTGACAGCCGCGAGAAATACACAAAGTCTGACTGGCTTGTGTGGGCAGCCTGCCTGAGCGAAAGCAAAGAAGATTTTGAGCACCTTGTTCACCCCTTGTGGAATGCATACAACACTATGCGCACAAGAGTGCCGATGACCGACTGGTATTTCTGCGACACCTCACATATGCGCGGCTTCCAGCACCGCACCGTACAGGGCGGCCTGTTCATCAGATTTATGCTTAAATAAAACACAAGAGCTTGGCAATCGCCAAGCTCTTTTACTATATTAGTTTTATTATTCATTAAGTGTTTTTATTATTGTTTTACCGATATTGATATATAATTCTTGTTGAGGTATTGACATTGAATTAGTAAGTCTCAATATTTCACTTTCGTAAAAAGAAGAACCGTTAGAAGGAACTCCTAATATATAATCAATTGAAACATCAAAATACTTTGCTATGCTAATGAGGGTTTCGTAATCAGGCTCACTTGTTCCTTGAACATAACCTCCAAGAGTAGAAGGGGCAACCCCTAAATCTTTAGCAACTTGTTTTTGTGTCAAATCTCTATCTTCTATTAGATTCCTCAATATTTCGTTAAAGTGCATAAACTCACCTCAACTATATTTTACAGTATGAATTTATTTATACTGCAAATGAACGAGAAACTGGTTGACAAAACGAGAAACAAGGAATATAATTGAAGAAAATTAAGAAAGAAGGAAAATAAATGTTTTGCAAAAATTGTGGACAAGAAATAGAAAGTAATTTTTGTCCAAACTGCGGTGCACAAAACCAAGAAAATGTAGTTATAAATGAAAGTAAAAATAAGAAAAAAAGCAAAAAACCGTTCTATAAGAAATGGTGGGTTTGGCTTATAGTAGTTTTTGTGGTTATTATTATCGGTGCATCATCCGGCGGAGACGACAGTGAAACAAGCGTTGATTCTAATTCAATAGAAACATCTCAAACAAATGATGCTGGTGGAAAATCTTCTTCTGCAGCAACATCAAAAACAACTAGTCCCAAAGTTTCTGACAAGGAATTTAAAGAAACATGTAGACCGATAGATTATAAGAAATTATCACGAAATCCAGATGCTTATAAGGGTGCAAAGTTTGTGTTCACAGGCGAGGTGATTCAGGCAATGGAGTCCTCTTGGACTGATACTGTTGAACTTAGAATCAATGTGACGAAAGAAACATATGAATACAGCGATATAGTTACTTGGACAGATACCATATACGCAACTATAGAATTGCCAAAAGGTTCTGATCGAATTTTAGAAGAAGATATTATAACTATATGGGGTGTTTGTGACGGTTTATATTCATATCAGTCAGTATTGGGAAGTACTGTTTCTTTACCTGCTATCGATGTAAAGTATTATTCAATTGAAGGGCAATAAAGTAGTTATAAAGAGCTTGGCAATCGCCAAGCTCTTTACTCTTTTATTTACATCAAAATAAATCCCATTATCAGACCGCCTGCAAATCCCGAGATATGCTCAAAAGCGGTTGCTTTACCCACAAGCATTCCGCCGACTGTATAAACAGCAAGAACTATAAGGGTGATAACGGGCAGACCCGAAAACATCACAGTTCCGTTTTTAATGGCAAGTATTACAAACACGGCAATCAGACCGTAAATGCCTGTTGATGCACCTTCACCCTCCTGAAGCTTATAACCAAATGCCATAAACAAGCCTGACACAAACACTGAGCCGATAAAGCAGAGCGCTGTTTTTAACGAGCCTAGCTGAGATTCAACGGCATAACCGACAATGAGGGTTGCAGTTATGTTTGACACAATGTGCCATGTTCCGATATGGAGAAGTGATGACGATACCAGTCGCCATACCTGTCCCTTCTTGATTTTCTTTTCAGACAGATGCAGAGCGTGATTTATATGGCCCTTGTTGTGTCCCGTCCACAGTTTTTCTTTGAGTGTTACCGTTGCTGTTTTGGGGATTACGATGAAATTATCGAGGATATAAATTAAAATGATAATTGCACAGAAAGTTATTGTGAAAACAGGCATAATAATTCCCCTCACATTTATTCCGTTTCATACGGCCAGTCGATGATGCCGCCGAATTCTCTGATGTTGGTGTATCCCAGCTTCACAAGTTCTTCTGCGGCGAGCTTGCTTCGTCTTCCGCTTCGGCAATACACGAGTATGAGCTGGTTTTTATCGGGGAGAAGATCTTCTGCCTTATCAGCAATTTCATAATCGGGGATAAGCACTGCACCCGGGATATGCTTTTCGTCAAACTCCTCCTGAGTGCGCACGTCGAGAATGATATAATCCTTTTCCGTGTCCATAATTTTTTTGGCTTCTTCGGCAGTGATGTTCATATATACAGCTCCTTTTTCTTCGTCAGCTTTTTCCTTTTGGCAAGCGCTCATACACACTATACCTGTCACGGCAAGCAGCAATGAAATAAATCTTTTCATAGTATAACCCCTTTCTTATGTCATTATATCACAAAAAAATTAAGCAGGCAATTTATATTTTTATTGACATTTTCTCTCTTAAATAGTAAAATGATATCATCAAAATTAAAGGAGCATTTTTATGAAAAAAATTGCATTCAAAATTGTTTCAATTTTGCTTGTTGCAACATTCCTTTTCACAACAGGAATTTCTGCATTTGCAGTTGAAAACGAATCCGCAAACGATTACAAAATCGTTTCTCCCTACAAAGATGTTAATTGGGGTGTTACTCAGGAATATAAGGGTAACCTTCATACTCACTCAACTTTCTCAGATGCGAGTGAAAACCTTGTTGACACTCTTCTTGAGCACTATGAGCAGGGCTTTGACTTTGTTGCTATGACAGACCACGGTGTTACCGGTGTTGCATGGAACAAAAAGCCTTATCAGCGTTTGCTTTATTCTTATCAGCATTTGCTCGGTCTTAAGCAGAATTGCCTCACAGACGAGCAGTACGCTGCTGTTCTTGACGGCTCATATCCTCTCAAAAAGACAGGTGAAGCCCGCGGCAGAGGTATGGTTTGCGTAACCGGCGGTAACGAGCTTAACGCTCTCACCATTTCAAAGAGCCATGTTAACGGCTTGTTCCTTCCCTCAAACTTCGGCAACACCAACCTCGGATTTGAAAACGGCTTCAGATTTGCTGTTAATCAGATTGACGAGCAGGGCGGTCTTTCTTTCATCAACCATCCCGGTGACTGGCTCAAAACAAACGATGATATGAACAACGTTTATGACAAAGACACCCTCAAATATTTCAAAGAAATTTTCATGGATTATGATTCCTGCCTCGGTATGGAAGTTTTCAATGAAAAGAACAGCGTAACAGGCTATGACAGAATTCTCTGGGATAACCTTCTTATGGAAACCCTTCCCTACGGCAGAAACATCATCGGTTTCTCAAACAATGACACTCACACAAGAGACACTGTTGACTCAAGCTTCAGCGTGTTCCTTATGGAAAAGAACAATATGGACACAATCAAGGCTACAATGCAGTCCGGTTCTTTCTTTATGATTACAAGACGTCTCAGAGCCAACAACGTTATCGGTCCTGATAAAGATTTTGACGTTATGGATAAGCAGCTTCCCTATCCTATGTTCAATAAACTTGTAGTTGACGGCCACAAAATCACCGTTAACGCAAGAGAAACTGATTATATTCAGTGGATTGCAAACGGTAAAGTGATCGCAAAGCAGAACGTAACTTCTGCTGACCAGGAAATCGTTCTTGATCTTGATAAAATTGACGGTGCAGAGGACTTCCTCTATGTTCGTGCAGAGATTTACGGCACAGGCGGTCTTTGCGCTTCACAGGCTCTTGTTATTGACGACGGCAAAACTCTTGAATATGAAAAAGACACAAGCCCCGAAGCTATGTGGGACAGATTTGTTTACATCATTTCAAGCACAAGATTTGCAGTAATTATTCAGGAACTTGTTGCAGCTATTGCTGACGCTTTTGAATAATATCGGAGTAATTTATGATTCCCAAAAAGATTCATTATTGTTGGTTCGGCAGAGGGGAGAAGCCTAAGGTTGCACAAAAGTGTATCAAAAGCTGGCAACACTTCTGCCCCGATTATGAAATTATCGAATGGAATGAAGATAATTTCGACGTAAACAAAAATGAATACACAAAAATGTGTTACGAAGAAAAGAAATTTGCTTTTCTGAGCGACTATGTCCGACTGCTCGTTGTCAGCGAGCACGGAGGCATATACCTGGACACCGATGTTGAGCTGCTGAAAAGTCCCGATGAGCTTTTGAAAAATGAAGCATACTTCGGCTTTGAAACGGATGAGTATGTTGCGACTGGTCTGGGCTTCGGCTCGGTTGCTCACGGTGAAGCGGTTGAAGCAATGGTCAGGGAATATGATTCTTTGCTCAACGGCAAAAACGGAGTTGTGGGTTGCCCAAGGCTCAACACACAGGCTTTGCTTAAAGCAGGTCTTGAGCAAAACGGAAAAAGGCAGAATGTACTCGGTGCTGAGATTTACCCCATAGAGTATTTCAACCCTTATGAAAGTACAACCGGCAGACTCAACAAAACCGCAGACACAGTTTCGGTGCATTGGTATTCAGGAATGTGGATGAGTGAGTCCCAACGCCTGAGAAGCAAAATCTCAAAGCCGTTGCACAGGATTTTCGGCGTTGATTTCTTTTCAAAATTTCAAAAATAATTACAAAACCTCTTGAGTAAAATCAAGAGGTTTTTTGTGCTTTGTGTGTTGTATTTATTGCCGTTTATGGTATAATAACCCTCAGGTGATTAAATGCAGAAAAGCAAAAAGAAAAGTATTATTGACAGCTTTGTTATCGGCGCCGCTTTGTTCGCAATGTTTTTCGGTGCAGGTAATATGATTTTTCCGCCTTATCTCGGCCTTAAAGCAGGAACCCAATGGTTTTTGGGCTTTATGGGATATTATATTGCAGATATCGGGTTAGCGGTTATAGCTATTCTTGCTCAAATAAAAACAGGCGGTTACAAGGGCATTTTCTCTCCCTTGGGCAATGTTGCCAGAACTGCAATTATGCTCAGTATCGTTCTTTGCATAGGTCCGCTTATCAGCATCCCAAGAACGGCGGCAACAACCTTTGAACTTTCAATCAACCCTCTTTTTGATAATGTGGCAATGCCGATTTTTTGCGCAGTGTTTTTTATTGTTGTGCTTGTTATGAGCATAAACAAATCTGCTGTTGTGGATATTATCGGCAAGGTGCTGACTCCCGTGCTTTTCTTGGGGTTACTTTTCCTCATTTTTAAAGGTGTGCTTGACCCTGTTGGTGTGGCGAAAGCGTTGCCGAGAACGCAAAGTCCTGTTGCTGACGGAATAGCGGCGGGGTATCAGTCAATGGATGTTCTTGCTGCGGTTATTTTCGGCGTTCTGATTTTGAACAGCGCGGCGCAAAAGGGACACACTGAGCCTGCGGCAAAAGCGAGAGTTGCGGCAGGTGCAAGTGCTGTGGCAGGATTTGGTCTGCTTATGGTTTATCTCGGACTCACATATCTTGGCGCAACTGTATCGAGCCTTTATGATATGCATATTTACCGCACAGATCTTCTGATTGCATTGATTCAGTCGATTCTGCCCGGTCAGGCAGGGATGATTTTCTTTGCTGTTGTTGCGGGCTTTGCCTGTCTTTCAACTGCCGTTGCCCTGACGGGAAGCGCCGCCGAATATATTTCGGATTTGTTTAAAAACAAGGTCGGCTACAAAGCTGTTGTGGTTGCAATTTGCGTTTTCAGCGGGTTTGCGGCATCTTTGGGTGTTGAAACCTTGGTTAAGTTTGCCTCTCCCGTGCTCAGCGTTGTTTATCCGCCTGTGTTGGTGACAATTATTCTTAGCTTTTTCGGCAACAGAATTCACCGGTGGGGATACCGTTTTGCCGCAGTTGCTGCAACGGTGACGGGTATTTTTGATGCTCTTGCTTCGGCTGGTATCAGATTTGAAATTGTATCAAGTCTTCCGTTAAATTCTCTTGG
>JBGVFJ010000001.1:0-10052 GCA_045121005.1 Acutalibacteraceae bacterium | reverse complement strand
GCTTGTTATCATACTCATCCTCGAGGTCGTAAAGACCGTCTACAACGCTGAAATCGGGCTGAACGAGAGGAGTATCCTTATAATATTTGGCAACTGTTTTATAAGCTCTGATTTTATTGCGTGCCATATCAATCATAAAGGTGCGGTATTCCTTGGCATCATCGTCACCCTTGGGAAGTGCCTTAGCGGCTTTAAGCTCTGCTTTTGCACCTGCAAGGTCAATTGAAAGCATACCGTCGAGACCCATATCACAGATTTTGCGGCTGTATTCAAGCTGATTTTTCATAGCGCCTGATGAGAACTTGTCAAGCTCACGGCAGACAAACTTTGAAATTTCAATCTCTTCGTTATATTCAATAGCTTCGGCATAAGCCTTTTTGGCGGCTTTGCGCTCTGCCTTGTCTTTGATTGATTTGTAATCCTTTTTGGAAACCTCTTTGGGAGTAAAGGTTGCGTATTCTCTTGCCTTTTTAACCATCTCAACAGCTTCAACGATTTTTTCATCATTGAGAACACCGTTGCCGTAATCTTCATAAAGCATACGCACCTGAAGAACGCGGACAACGGACTTCTGCTTGCGCTCGTTGAAATCATACCAGATGTAGGGAATAACATTCATCAACGCACCTACTGCCGAAACAATAATCAGAACGTCGAGAAGCTTGAGAAGAACATCGGGGTCATAAAGAGCTGAATAAGCGTTGACATAGTTGTTTTGGCCTTCAGCAAACTGCTCCGCAAGGAGCTGACCCACTGTTTTGCCGTCAGCAAGAACACGGTTGAGGATTTCAGGATTTGATGTTACAACTGCGGCATTTTCCTTTGTGATGCCTCCCTTTTCGTAGATAAAGGGAAGAACGGAAGATGTGGCAAGAGTTATGAATGTGCCGATGGTTGCAACCGCAGAGAACATACCGTCAATACGCTCACCGGTTTTGTACTGCTGATAGTCGCGGATATCTGCCTGAATTGCAGGGTTGAGAATATGAGCAAAAGAGCCCATAAGCGCATTGAACCAGAGGCAAAGAAGAATCATCCAGATTGTGGAGGAGTTGAGCTCGTTCACAAACAGAAGCATCATAAGAATGAACAAAACGTTGAAGAGGTTGGTGATAATAAGCACCGCTTTTTTGCCCCATTTGCGGATGCAGAACGGCGCAGCAAGCATCCCCCACAAGGAAGCGTTACCGTAAAGGGCAAAAATAAGGCTATACTGTGTGCCGGTGCAGACACCGCCGTAGTTATAAAGCCAATAGAGAATGTTTGCATAAGCGCCTTCAAGGAAGCCTATCCAGCCTGCAAGAGAAATAATCCAGAAATATTTGTTTTTGGCAACAGCACGAAGAGCATCAGTGAATTTAATCTGAACCACGTGGGATTTTGCCTGAACAATTTTTTCTTCGGTGTTTTTGTAAACAACAATGCAAAGAAGAATACCGCCCACAGCAAGAATGGGATAGAGCAAACGGTAAACGCGGATGTCGGTTGCATTGGTGTGGAAAACATGCTGAGCGATAAGAGGAGTTACAAGGTTAATAACTGTGGGAGCAAAGGAATAAACAATGCTCTTGACCGAAGCAACATCAGCACGCTCCTGAGTGTTAGGCGAAAGAACATGGATAAGATTTTCGTATCCGTCGTAGAAGAAATAATAAATGAAGAACAGCAGGAAGTTAAACAGCAAAATCAGTGCACATTTTGCAACATAGCCTGCGCTCTCGCCAAAAATAACTGCGCCGCCAAACAAGGTTTCCAGCCAGGAATATGGGAACCACACCATTGCAATGCATATAATTGCGCTGGGGATTGCCATGGAAACTATGTACGGACGGTATTTACCCGCTTTGTTTCTGGTGTTGTCAATGATGTTGGCTCTGATACCTGTCATAGGAATGTTGGCAAGAATTGCAATAACATACATAATATACATATCCATTGCATCAACGCCTAAGGTGCTTGAGATGAGAGTATTGCCCGTGGCAAGCAAACAGGCGTTACCAAGAGTGATAATCATATAAGCACCGATACCGCCGCCTGAATAAGCGGCAATCTCCTTAAAAGGCATATATCTGCCTTCGGGCGGAGTGTTCCAATAAAATCTTACCTGATTAACCAGGCTCGTGATTTTTTTCTTGAGTTCCAAGAGTTTTCCTCCTTGATAAAAGTTAAGCCGATGACAGCTTTGCCATCGGCTTTGATAAATCGAAGTTATTTAGCTACATTTGAATACTTTTTGTTGGTAACAATTTTAGCAACAAAGAGGAATGCAAACAGAGCAACAACGCTCAAAGGCAAGCAAATCCAAGCATTCTGAACAAAACCTGCAACTACAAACATAACAAACGAAACAGCCGCAACACTGATTGCATAAGGCATCTGGGTTGAAACGTGGTTAAGGTGGTTACACTGACCGCCTGCAGATGACATAATGGTTGTGTCTGAAATGGGTGAGCAATGGTCACCGCAAACAGCACCTGCAAGACAAGCAGAGATACCGATAATCATAAGCTCAGCGTTTTCTGAACCTGCAAAGATGTAGGTAACGATGGGAATGAGAATACCGAATGTGCCCCATGATGTGCCTGTTGCAAAAGCAAGGAAGCAAGCAACAAGGAAGATGATTGCGGGAAGGAACTTATCAAGACCTTCTGCAGCGCCGCTCATAATGTCAGCAACAAAGTATTTTGCGCCGAGAGAAGCAGTCATATTCTTAAGAGCAGTTGCAAATGTGAGAATCAGGATAGCGGGAACCATAGCGATGAATCCCTTGGGAACTGCTGCCATAGCATCTTTGAAAGAAATGAGCTTGCGGCAAACAAGGTAGAGAATGATGAACACAAGAGCAATCATACCGCCCCAGGGAAGACCTACAGTAGCGTCTGTGTCTGCAAAAGCGGTGATGAAATCTGCACCGTCAAGAATACCGCCTACATAAACAAGAGCAAATACGCTGATTGCGATGAGTACGATAATGGGAAGAATAAGGTCAACAACCTTGCCCTTTGAAGAAGCGTTTTCAACCTCAACTTCGTTCTTGTCACCTGATGTGTAAAGGTCGCCCTTTGTCATAGCGTTGAATTCATGGATACGCATGGGACCGTAATCGAATTTCATAAGGGTGATGCCGATGATGAAAACGATTGAAAGGATTGAATAGAAGTTATAGGGAATTGCGCTGATGAAGAGCTTGAGGCCTTCTCCCTCGGGAGCATAGCTTGAAACTGCTGCTGCCCAGCTGGAGATGGGAGCAATCATACAAATGGGAGCTGCTGTTGCGTCGATGATGTATGAAAGCTTGGCTCTTGAAACCTTGTGGCTGTCGGTAACGGGAAGCATAACCGAACCGACTGTGAGGCAGTTGAAATAGTCATCAATAAAGATGAGAACGCCGAGAACCATTGTGGCAAGGATTGCACCGGCACGGGATTTGATGTGCTTCTGTGCCCACTTACCGAAAGCGGCTGAACCGCCTGCCTTGTTAACAAGGGCAACGATGACACCCAGCTGAACAAGGAAGATAAAGATACCTGCGTTACCGATAACCGCATCCTGCAAGCCTACGCCGATAAGGTCGTCCATAGTGCCTGTGAATGAGAAATCCGAAGAAAGCAGAGCACCTGATAAAATACCGATAAAGAGTGAAGAGTAAACTTCTTTGGTAATCAGAGCAAGTCCGATAGCGATAACCGGCGGAAGCAATGCCCACAAAGAAGCTCTTACGGCACCTTCACCGCCACAGGTTTCACAAGCGACCTCTTCAATAACACCTGCTGCACCGCAATCGGAGCAAGGAACTGTTGTGAGAGAAGCACCTGTAACGCCGACATAGGCAAGAAGACCTACAATGGCAACAATGGCTACCGCAAGGATAATTTTGTTTGACTTAGTCATAAACATCCTCCTAATACATTTATATGAGACAACCGCCTCAATATACTTATTAAAGATAACATACAAGCAGAATTTTGTCAATATTTTTGGTATTTATAAATAAAAAAATCCCGCCTGAAAAGACGGGATTGTGAAAGTTACATATTATTAAAATTTGTAATAAACCTTGCCGGCTTCCATTGTTTTGCCCTTGAGGGAAGCGAGCTCGCTGACGGTTACAAAGGCGTATCCCTCGTGCTGGAGCTTGTCCATTGCCATAATAGCACCGTCAATGGTGGAGCCGTACAAATCGTGCATAAGAACAATTGCACCGTCGTGAGCATTCTGAACAATGCTGTTGCAGACTTTGTTTTTATCTCGGTATTTCCAGTCAAGAGTGTCAATGTTCCAGGTGATAACAGGCACACCTGCCGCCGCTTTCACCTTGTCATTATAGCTTCCGTATGGCGGACGTAAAAGAGACGGCGGGACACCGATGACTTTTTCAACTTCTTTGTTGGTTTTTTCTATCTGTTTTTGAAGTTCACCTGTTTTAAGCTTGGTGAGATTTGAATGGTCATAGGTATGGGAGCCGATTTCATTGCCCATACTGTGAGCACGCTTCAATGTGTCGGCATATTTTGCCGCTCTGTCACCCATAACAAAGAAAGTTACCCTCGCATTGTATTTATCAAGATTATTGAGGAGCTTGTTGGTGCAGGCAGGTGCGGGGCCATCATCAAAGGTTAAAGCAATCAGCTTTTTGTTGCCTTTTATTGAGTCGAGGTAAGCTTGCCTGTCGGGATTATAGACCTGAGTGGTTGTATATTTTTGGGTGGTGATTTTTTCTTCCTTTGTGGTTGTTGTTTTCTTTTTGGTTGTTGAAGGCTTCTTGGTTGTGGTTACTGTCGTGGCAGAAGTTGTGGTGGTAGTTGTAGTTGTTGTAGTTGTAGTTGAGGTTGTCAACTGAGTTGTTGAGCTTGCAGACGGTTGAGTTGAAACAGCCTCGGCAGACTGAGCGGCACTGTCGGTACAGCCCAGAAGAGCAAGCATAGAAAGCATAAGAGCTATGATTGCCGACATTATTTTTACTTTTTGCGACTTCATTCTGCCATTCACCTCCAAATTCGACTGAAATAAATTTTAGCACCTTAATTTGCTTTTGTCAATAATGTTCACACATTGTTTACAAGATTATTGCATTTCTTTATAATCCGATATATAATGAGAAAAAAATCAGGAGGTGCTTTATGAAGTTCTCTTCAAAATTCATTTCAGCCACAAGAAAATACAACACTTATTTTGAGCACGTGTCTGCTCCCCTTTTAAGAAAAACCTTTGAAATTGAAAAGGATATCGACTCCGCTCAGATTACAGTATGCGGACTCGGCTTTTACAAGCTTTACATAAACGGCAAGGATATCACCAAAGGTATGCTTGCACCATATATTTCAAATCCTGACCACATTATGTATTATGATAACTACAACATTGCTCCCTTGCTCAAAAAGGGCAAAAACGTTGTGGGTATAGTTCTTGGCAACGGTATGCTCAACTGCCCCGGCGGCGCAGTTTGGGAATTTGAAAAAGCAAGATGGCGCAGTTCCCCCAAGGTTGCACTCACCGTTGAAATGAAATTCTTTGACGGCACCGAGCAGGAATTTGAAGCTGACGAAAGCTTCAAGGTCAGCGAAAGTCCCATCTGGTTCGATGACCTGAGAAGCGGTTGTTTTTATAACGCACTCAAGGAGCAGGACGGCTGGAACTCCTCTGACTTTGACGACAGCAGTTGGGGCAATGCCTTTTACTGCGAAATCCCCCGCGGTGAAATGCGCCTTTGCGAGGCTGACCCCATTGTTGCCTCAGGAAGAATAGAGCCTGCGGCAATCACAAAAGGTAAACTCGTTGATTATGAGCCCGAAAGAAAGCTTCACTGGACAAGCATTGAAATTCCCGAAACTACCGTGGGTCACATTTTTGATTTTGGAGTAAACACTGCAGGTGTTTATGAATTTAAAATCCGCGGAGCGAAGCCCGGCACAAGAGTTGAGTTTTTCACCGCTGAAACTCTTGACGGAAACGGTGACCTCGACACTTATAATTTTGCGAAGTTTTTCCCCAAATATTACGGTCAGCGCTGTATTTATATCTGCAAAGGCGGAGAAGAAAGCTTTATCCCCGATTTCACTTATATGGGCTTCAGATATGTGCTTGTTGCAGGTCTTGAAGATGCTCAGGTGAGCAAAGAAACACTTACCTGCATTGTTGCACACACACGCCTTGAAGAAATGGGCGGATTCAGATGCTCTGACGAAACTGCAAACACAATTGAAAAAATGGCATTTGTTGCTAACTATGCAAACTTTTTCTATTTTCCCACAGACTGCCCCCACCGCGAAAAGAACGGCTGGACAGGCGACGCCGCACTTTCTGCAGAGCAGATGATTATCAACCTCAGCGTTGAAAACAGCTACAAAGAATGGCTTCGCAACATCAGAAAAGCGATGCGTGACGACGGTTCACTGCCCGGCATTGTGCCCACAGCTGGTTGGGGCTATGAATGGGGCAACGGCCCCGCTTGGGATGCTGTACTCACCTTCCTCCCCTATTACACTTATGTTTACAGGGGTGACAAGGAAATAATCAAAGAAAATGCAACCGCATTCCTGCGTTATCTCGATTTTATCTGCTCTATCCGTGACGAGCGCGGTCTTGTTGCCTACGGACTTGGCGACTGGGTTCAGCCCGAAAGAAATGCAGGCGACCCCACCTGCCCGCTGATTGTGACAGACAGTATTTACTGCATGACCATCTGCGAAAAAATTGCATATATGCTCAAAGAAATCGGTATGATGCCTCAGTTTGAAATGGCAAATACCCTTTATAACGAACTGAGAGAAGCTATCAGAACTCACCTTGTGGATTTCAACACGATGACTGTTTTCAGCGACACTCAGACGGCTTACGCGATGTCTGTTTATTACGGAGTGCTTGAAAAGACGGAAATTCCCTTTGCTGTGAAGCGTCTTGCTGAGCTTGTTCATCAGGCAGGTGACGTGTTTGACACGGGTGCTCTCGGCGGAAGATGTGTTTTCCACGTGCTTGCCAACGGCGGATATGCCGACCTTGCATACAAAATGATCAGCGGTCCCGCATTCCCCTCCTACGGCTACTGGATTGAGCAAGGCTACACCGCACTTTGCGAAAGCTTCCATCTCAAGGGCTTTGAATCCCTTAACCACCATTTCTGGGGTGACGTTTCCTCCTGGTATCTTCAGCAGGTTGCAGGCATCAGAGTGAACCCCCACCGTGACGATGTGGCAAGAATTGACATCAGCCCCAACTTCATTGAAAGCCTCACTTTTGCCGAAGGTTGGCATAATTCGGTCAATGGTAAGGTTTTTGTCCGTTGGGATAAGAACGGTGACACCGCAACGATAAAAGTCAATATCCCCGAAGGCTGTCACGGTTACCTCACTCTCCCGTCCGATTGGATGATAAAATCTGACAACAGAAAGTACAATGCCCTTAAATTTGCGGAATTAAAAACAGTTACGGAATTTACGGCAGTTAAAATAAAATAATCATAATTCTTTAGCGGACTAAAACAAAACAGCATTTAGATTAAAATAAATCAATATTTTGGTTAAAAAACTCACTTATAATAAAAGTTTTGTATGATACAATGTTGGAGTAAATAAATCAAAATGCTGTGAAGAGGAGCAGTAACCGTACATCCCCCTTTCAGAGAGCTGTTGGCAGGTGTGAAACAGCAGAGAGTTTACGGCGAACTCACCTCGGAGCTACCACCCGAAATGAAAAGAGTAGACGTGGTCGGAGGCTCACCGTTATCGGAGCAAGGCATACACCGTAAGGTCTGTGCCCGAGAGCACGCATTCGCGTGAAACAGAGTGGTACCGCGTAAGATTTAATCTTTCGTCTCTGTTCGTGGCGTCCCTGCCATGAACAGGGGCGGTTTTATTGTCTTAACGCAAAAAGGAGAAAACTATGAAAAACTTTAAAAAGTACGAACCCCAATATTTTATGCCCCCCGTCGTGACAAACGACTGGGTTAAAAAAGACCATATTGACGCTCCCCCCATCTGGTGCAGCGTTGACCTTCGTGACGGCAACCAGGCTCTTATCGAGCCTATGAGCCTTGAAGAAAAGCTTGAGTTTTTCAAGCTTCTTGTTGAAATCGGCTTTAAAGAAATTGAAGTCGGCTTCCCTGCCGCTTCCGAAACCGAATACACATTTATGCGCCGTCTTATTGATGACGGTCTTATCCCCGATGATGTTACCGTTCAGGTACTCACACAGTCCAGAGAACACATTATCCGCAAAACCTTTGAAGCTGTTAAGGGCGCTCCCCACGCAGTAATCCACCTTTACAACTCAACTTCTGTTGCTCAGCGCGAACAGGTTTTCCGCAAGAGCAAGGAAGAGGTTAAAGAAATTGCAATCAAAGGCGCAAAGCTTCTCAAAGACATTGCAAGTGAAACTGACGGCAACTTCTCATTCCAGTACAGCCCCGAAAGCTTCCCCGGCACTGAGGTTGATTATGCTCTTGAGGTGTGCAACGCCGTGCTTGACATCTGGCAGCCCACAGAAGACAACAAGGCTATCATCAACCTTCCCACAACCGTTGAAAATTCAATGCCTCACGTTTTTGCTTCTCAGGTTGAATTCATGAGCAAAAACCTCAAATACAGAGAGGCTGTTACACTTTGCGTACATCCTCATAATGACAGAGGTTGCGGCGTTTGTGACGCTGAATTTGCAATGCTTGCAGGTGCCGACAGAATTGAAGGCACACTTTTCGGCAACGGCGAAAGAACCGGTAATGTTGACATCATCACACTTGCGATGAATATGTTCTCACACGGTGTTGACCCCAAGCTTGATTTTTCAAACATTCCCGAAATCGTTAAAAAATACGAGCGTTTCACAGGTATGCACGTTTATGAGCGTTCACCTTATGCAGGTGCTCTCGTTTTCTCTGCTTTCTCAGGCTCACATCAGGATGCTATTGCAAAGGGCATGAAATTCAGAGACGAGAAGAAACTTGATATCTGGAACGTGCCCTACCTCCCCATCGACCCCATGGACGTTGGCAGAACATACGATTCGGACGTTATCCGTATCAACAGCCAGTCAGGTAAGGGCGGCGTTGCTTATATCCTCAACAGAAGCTTCGGTCTTCAGATTCCCGACAAAATGCGCGAGGAATTGGGTTACACAGTTAAGTCAGTTTCTGACCACGAGCACAAGGAGCTCACACCGGACCTTGTTTATGCCGTATTCAGTGAAAAATACATCACCAATGCCCCCATTTTCAAAATTGTGAAGAGCTTGTTCCAGCACGACTCCGGCGTTAAAGCTGAAGTTAACATCGAGCTTTCATCAGGCAACACCTTCAACGTTAAGTCAGAAGGTAACGGACGCCTTGACGCAGTTGCAAAAGCATTGCAGAAATACTTCGATGTTGAGTTTGACATCGACATCTATGAGCAGCACGCTCTCACCACAGGTTCAACCTCAAAGGCTGTTTCTTATGTAAGCATCAAGAGCGGCGACAAGGTATATTGGGGTGTGGGTATTGACGAGGATATTATCAAATCTTCAATCGACGCTCTTGTTGTTGCAGTTAACCAGGTTGAAAAGGTACAGAATTTTCAGGTAAACATTGACCCCAGAATTATTGAAATGATTGACTACATCAGAGATAACTACAAAACAGTTACCCTTGATGAGCTTGCATCAAAATTCTTCCTTTCAAAGCAGTATATTTCAAAATATATCAAAGAAAAGTCGGGTATGACCTTCTGCGACAACGTTAAAAAAGTGAGAATGAAGAAAGCCGAAGAGCTTCTCACCACCACAAATATGACAGTTGAAAAGGTTGCTGAAAGCGCAGGTTACCCCAGCGTTGAGCATTTCAACAGAAGATTTAAGAAGATGCACGGCGTTACACCCGTTCAGTACCGAAACAAGAATAAATAAAATTATCCCTCTTACGAGAAAATCGTAAGAGGGATTTTTTGTCTAGCAACTGTTGAAAACCCCCGGTTCTACCGGGGGAAAAAGAACGCTTTAGTAAAAACAAGAAGCAGCACGCAAAAGAGTGCTGCAAAAAAATAATAACCTCCTGATATAATAGAAGCGGTTTGGCGACTGCATTA